>CAKZHE010000304.1 GCA_936920195.1 uncultured cyanobacterium
CTGGTTCCTAGGCTCTGCCTGGGAACCGAATCGCGAGGCTCTGCCTCGCTTTGTCATCCGAGGCAGAGCCTCTCAATGAGCATTCCCAGGCAGAGCCTGGGAACGAGTAAAGCGGCAGCGTAACGAACGCACCTACAAGTTAACGGTGCGTTACGCGCTCGCTAACGCACCCTACTACTAGGAACTAGATTTAGTAGGGGCGAATGGCATTCGCCCACCATATATAGCGCATGGATTGAAGATTTGCGTAAGTCCTATCTTAGATAAGTTTGACGGCACGCAGCCCAAAAAACAGCACTAAAGCAACGCCAAAGGCTGTACCTAACATTAAAAAGTAAGGAACGACTCCAGACATGATGGGGATCTCCACGAAAACTGCATTCCCCACATTAAAACATTCTGTGGGATACAATACATCCCACGAAGACTTGTTAATCGGGTTTTGCCATGTCTGTTATTCGGGTTGAATTACCGCAGCAGTCCTATGAGATTGCGATCGCCTCTGGCAGTTTAGCGCAGTTGGGTGCATCGCTCCAGGGGTTGCAGCTAGGTCAGAAGGTGCTGCTAGTTTCCAATCCAGTTATTTTCAAGCATTATGGGGAAAAGGCGATCGCTTCTCTCAGCGCCGCTGGTTTTGCCGTCCATACTTGCATCCTCCCCGCCGGAGAACGCTACAAAACCCTCAATTCTATCCAAAAAATCTATCATGCCGCCCTAGCGCATCGTCTAGAGCGTTCCTCCACCTTAGTCGCTTTAGGCGGCGGCGTAATTGGCGACATGACTGGTTTTGCCGCTGCCACCTGGTTGCGCGGCATTAACTTTGTCCAAGTGCCTACCACCCTCCTCGCCGCCATCGATGCCGCCATTGGGGGCAAAACGGGAGTTAATCATCCCCAAGGGAAAAATCTGATTGGAGCCTTCCACCAACCCCGGCTAGTAGTCATCGATCCGGAATTATTACACACCCTGCCCACGCGGGAATTTCGGGCGGGGATGGCAGAAGTGATTAAATACGGTGTCATCTGGGATGAATCGCTCTTTACCCAGTTAGAACAGCAGCCGCACTTAGATCGCCTGAGTCAAATCAATCCCGACTTACTATCAGCAATTTTAAATCGTTCCTGCCAAGCCAAAGCTGATGTAGTTAGCAAAGATGAAAAAGAGGCCGGACTGCGAGCTATTCTCAATTATGGTCACACCATCGGTCATGCCGTAGAAAGTTTAACAGGCTACAAGTTAGTTAATCACGGGGAAGCAGTAGCAATTGGCATGGCAGTGGCGGGACAATTAGCAGTTAAATTGGGATTGTGGACGACAGAGGCAGCAGAGCGTCAGGATATTTTAATTCGTAAAGCTGGGCTGCCATTCCAAGTACCAGCCGGATTAGATCCGGAAGCGATTATTGCCACTTTGCAAACCGATAAAAAAGTCCTTTCGGGGCAAGTACGATTTGTTTTACCTGTGAAAATTGGTGAGGCGATAGTTACAGATCGAATATCGGCAGATTTAATTCGTCAGGTTTTGGGCAAAATATAATTGGATTAAAAAAAAGTTGACCTATGACCATTGCCGCCAACCTACCAAGAGGACAGCAAATACTCAACTTTGAGGAGTTTTTTATCAGTTATGGGGAAGATAACCGCTATGAACTGATTGACGGAGAGGTATTTGATTTGGAACCAACAGGCTCCCATGAAGAAGTTGCCGCTTTTATTACTACAAAACTTTGCGTCCAAATCGACATTGCAGGATGGCCTTGGTTTGTCCTACAACGAGGATTATTGCGTCCATCTAACCTTGGTATGATGGCATTTCGACCTGATGTTGCTGTTGTTAATCGGGATGAACTGACCAAAGAACAGTTTTGGGCTGACCAATCGATTCTAACCCTGGGCAGTTCGATTAAATTTGTGGCAGAAGTTGTTAGTAATAACTGGCAAAATGACTATGCTCGGAAGATGGAAGACTACGCAGTTTTAGGTATCCCTGAATATTGGATTGCCGACTATGCCGGATTAGGTGGGACTCGACACATTGGGAAGCCTAAACAACCCACACTTTCTATTTGTACCTTAGTGAATGGAGAGTATGAAATTCAGCAGTTGCGAGGCAATCAGACTATTGTCTCTGTCACATTTCCAAATTTAAAACTAACGGCGGAACAAGTGTTGAGGGCTGATAGATAAAGAGAATTAGGAGAATAAAATCAGACAATATCTGTAGATTAGGCAATGTCCGCGTCTGAGAACATTATTTAATCAGGACTTACGCAATTGCTTCGCATATAGCGTTTATGGTGCGTTACGCTGCGCTAACACACCCTACTAATAGAGGTGTTGCGTAATTCCTGTGAATGTTGGAGGGCATTGCCCACCCTAGGAATACTCGCCACATAAATTGCGATTAATCAACAAAGCATGACATCATATATTTTGACACAAAAAATGTTATAATATAATTGCACAAGTTATTGACAGGGAAAGCAACTATGAGTGTCAATCTATTTGAGCGCAAGAAAACTAATTTTAGTCTGTGGCGGGTTGGCGCAGTCCAACCTATCCCTGCCTTGTATATTGGGACACGCCCCAAGACACTGGCAGATGGGTTTAAAGACTTTCAAGAATTTCCCCTGAAACCATCTCCAGAATTTCCAGATTTATGGGAAATTCCAGCGGCAAATTGTGGATTAACCGATGGACAAGTTTACTATTACTGGTTCAAAGTCCGCAATACAGATGCTTACAAAAATGACTATCAAGTGCTTTATTGTACCGATCCAATTGCTTGGACAGTCGATCGCAATTTTATCGCTCCTATTCCATTAGAAACAGGCGGAACTGCTAGTTACGATCCGGCTAGCGTGGTGTTGTATAAAAATGGGCAATTAATTCCTTGCGATCCGGAAGGACAAACAGCAAATTGGGAAGGCGATCACCCTTTAAATTCCCTACCCAAAAATAATCAATTAGTAATTTACGAATTACCCACCCGCTGGTCTAGCATTGGTACTGATGGAAAAAGTGAAATTGGTATTGGCACTTTCAGGGATGTTTTAGGGCTAATCCAACAAACCGAAGGTTGCCCAACTTTTCCTAATCTGAACACTCTCAAAAATTGCTCTCACCTCCTTAACTTGGGTGTAAATGCCTTGGAATTGTTGCCCCCAGAAGATAGCGATGATAACCTCAATTGGGGTTATGGCACAGCTAACTATTTTGCGGCTGATTTTGATTTAGGAAAACCAGAAAAACAGACTGTCCCAACGGCATCAACAGATTTAGTTAACTTAATTAAAGCTTGTCATCAGAATGGTTTGCGCTTCTTTTTAGATGCGGTGATGGCTTTTGCGCGCAACAATCCCTATCACAATGTTAATTTTGCAAACTTCTATATTCAGTGGGGGAGTAAAGATCCCGAACAAGGCAATCGGGATGGCTTTGGCGGGGATTTATTTAAGTACAATTATTGGGTAGAAGGCTACCATCCAATTAGCGGCAAAAAAGCTTGGTTTGTGCCAGCACGAGAATACATGAAAATTCATGCCGCCCACTGGATTGACTACTATCGGATTGATGGTTTGCGACTGGATAGTATTAATAATACTGGTAGTTATGACTTTTTGCAAGACTTTAAAGATTATGCTCGTCAATGTTGGCAGAAGCGGGGAGGAACAAGCGATCGCTTTCTAGTTGTGGGAGAAGAATTAAGCGTTCCCCTCGGATTAGTTCATCAAAATCGTTTAGATGGATTGTGGAATGAAAAGTTTAAACAGATTGTCCGTCAGGTGATTTTAGGCCGTAGTTGGGGCGATGAACCTAGTTTTGAATGGAGCGTCCGCAAACTAATTGATTGCCGCAATTTAGGGTTTATAGATGGCTCGCAAGCAGTTAATTATTTGACTTCTCACGATATTGGTGGCATTGGCAACGAACGGCTGTTTAACTGGTTAAATAATCACGGGATTTGGGATACTGAAGCCCGAATTAAACTGGCTTTTGTTTGTCTGCTGACAGCGGTGGGAACACCAATGATTCTGGCTGGGGATGAATTTGCCGATCAACAAGATGAAGCAACTTTTGCGGATAGCGATCGCAAGCAAATCGATCCTGTCAATTTCAGTCGTCTCAATGATAGTTGGCGCAAGCGAATTTTTGAATATGTTTCCAAATTAGTTCGTTTCCGGACTACTTCTGAAGCTTTAGCTGTTAATGATACCAAGTTTCTCCACGTTGATTTTAGTGAAGGGAAACGGGTGTTAGTTTGGCAGCGCGGTTATGGTGATAAATTAGTAGTAGTAGTTGCTAACTTTTCGGAATATGGTACTCCTCCAGGTGGCGAGTATCGCGTTCCTAATTGGCCTACAACTCCGGTTGGTAAAAAGTGGCGAGAAATTACTCAATACCGCCTAATTGCCCCAGAATGGGTAGGAAGAGAGGCAATTTATCCTTGGGAAGCTAAAGTTTATGCTCTCTAACAATTTGGAATTAGCGAAGATTCTGTAATCGATGTTACGATTGGGAATGAGAGGGGAGGAAGAAGTTAAGTGTCAGCTTCTTCCTCCCAAGTTACGATGACTCCCAGCTTGGTTAAGGTTTTTTCAACTAACTCGCGAAACGGTTGCGAATGTCCGCCAAATAAGTGAATTCTAGGTTTGCGGGTGGGTAGTTGATCTTGATAAGCCAGGACTTTCAATCCTTCTTTCCAGTCAGAAACGTGCTTAATTTCAATCACGTATTCGTCTGTCACCAGATCTGCAAAACCAACTAAAGTTTCATACTCAGTTTTGCCCCCTTCTCGTTTTTGCAAAGCTTGCTGAACTTTAAATTCAGTCTCAAAAATTGAGTTTTCTACTAGCAGATTCATGTTTTTTCCTCAGAAATATTTTGCTTCTGCAACCAACGAAGGAATTCTGTAGTGTTACGAAAATACTCGATAATGCCAGATTTTTTTAAAACTTGTTGAACTTCTGCCCCACCAAAGTCAGATGAATTACCAGTTAACAGTACCTTTTGCTCGTTGCGATGGAGTTGAGCATCATCAAGAATACACTGTAACAGTAGATCATCCCGCAACTGTCTCTCTTTCTTTAAAATTGGATCTGTAAAAGTTGCCCTCAAACTATTTAATGGTAATTCAATTGATTCGGCTTTAGTTCTAATTAAGATAATAGAATTCACAAATTTTTCTTCAAAGTCATTTAAAGATTTGTCATAAGCCAGTCGTAGTGTTTCTAATTGACTGACTAATGAACTAACATCTGAAGTAAGATCGCGTTTCAATTGTTTGATTTCAGTTTCGACATTTTCTAGAAATTTATTACGCCTTTGTCGCTCTGTTTCTAAAGCAACAATAGCTTCCATATAACAAACAGTCGGAATCCTTAAATCAACATTGACAGGCATATTGTTTAACATTTGTTCTGCTTGTTCATCTTGCCCCTTCGCGATCGCCATAATTAAATTAGTTTCAATATAAAGAATCACAACTATACTTTCACCTCGACTACTTCAGTTTCTTCCTCTGTTGTTCCATTGGTCAATTTTTCTAATAAACCAATGTTTTGAATTTCTTCTAGGAAAGGTGGATGTTGAGAATGCCAATGATAGGCTAAATCGCGCAACCAAGCTTCTACAAGGCTTACAAAGTAAGAATGAAAGATTCTTTTGTTCCTAAATTCTGGCTCATATTCACTTAAGACATTAACGGTGTCAAGCTTACAAATAGGTTCTTTCCACCGTTCGCCACCCCATTTAAAAATGCTAATTTCTTCAGGATTAACCAGCATCGCAAAGGGGATAGAGCCATTTGTTTGAGCGAGGGAGTCTATAATTTGAGAACCAACTTGGGAGTGCATTGTATTCATGCGGACATCAACCAGTAAAATGGGATTGCCATTTTTATCTCTGGCTACAATATCTGCATTAATGAACAATCGCAAAACTTGGTAATTTGTATTGCTTTCTAAATCATTTGTCATCTATACCATCTCCCAAATCATTCTGAATACTTTTAGGGATATTCGTGGGAAACAAAAGGCACTGGTACTACTTCCCCGATACTATCACCTACCTGTACTTTTAATCCGACACCACCTGCTTTAGTCCGAATATAGGCTAAACCAAAGCCACCTGTTTCAGTATCAATATAACTGGTTAATTTGCCAACCTTTTCTTCTCCCACGGTGACAGCCGTTCCTGGTTCTGCTGGTGCTGATAAACGAACGCCCCAAAGTTGTTGACGAACACCTTTATAAGTGTTTAATCGGGCAATGGTTTCTTGCCCAATGTAACAACCTTTGGTAAAGGAAATTGTTTGCCACAATCCCACTTCTAGGGGGTTATGTTCGTCGGTTAATTCTTTATCTGGGGTTGGTCTACCTTGTTCAATTCGCAATTGTTCCCAACCGGAATTGCTGAGGGAAATTGCTCCCAAGTTAGTTAAAGTTTCCCAGATTATAGCAGTGCGATCGCTGTTAAAAATCAAATTATATCCCGGCAATCCTAAACCATTCCCAACTGCCACTCGCACTTCGATATCTTGGATGGTAAAGACTTGATGATTGCCTTCTGGTTGTCCAATCATTTCCCCTGCTCCCAATTGGGATAAGATGGAATTGCTATGGGGACCAATTAAACTCAAAATAGCAGTTTCCTGAGTAATATTTTTTAGTTTCACCCGGTCGGCAAAAAAGATGTAACGATCTAACCAAGCCATTAATGAATCGCTTTGATTGGGGGAAACTATTAATAGGATGCTATCGGGCAAAATATAAGCGGTGGCTAAGTCAATTGTTCGCGCTGTGGAAGTGACAAACACGGTATCGCAACCTTGCCCCGGTTTCAGACTGTTAAAGTCGTTGGTACTTTGATTGTGCAAAAAGCGAATTCGGTCAGCATCGGATACGGCTATTGTACCCCAGTGCGAGCGATCGCACACCACTACCCCTTCTCTGGCAGCGGCGATCGCGCTTAAATTATCTTTATTGGCAGGAGTTGACATAAGCAGCTAAATTTAACTTGATTTGAAGATTTTAGCAAAGAAGGCGATCGCTTTCTCAAAACAGACTATCCCCAGAGAGCTTGTAAATTCAGCATCAATCCCGGTAAGATATTTTCGCCGGATAGTTCGGCAGGGCATTCTAATATTTCTACTGCTTGCCCAAGCCGATAAATTTCTACTTGGCGAGTTTTACGATTAATTAGCCAGCCAAGTTTAACTTGGTTGTCGATATATTCTCGCATTTTTGAGCGCAGATCTTTTAAGTTATCGCTAGGTGACATTAATTCTACCACAAAATCTGGCGCGATCGCCGGAAATTTTTCTTTTTCTTCTACTGTCAGCACATCCCAACGATCTTGTCTAATCCAAGCAATATCAGGAGAACGATCTGCCCCATTGGGAAGTTTGAAACAGGTGGAAGAATCAAATAGTATCCCTAGTTTAGTTTGTCGATTCCAAATTCCCAAATCAATCAGCATTTCCGCATTATGTTTGCCAGTTTCTCCTCCCGTTGGGGGCATAATAATTAATTCTCCTGTAGCATTACGTTCAAATTTTACATCGGTATTTGACCGACAAATATGGTAAAATTGCTCGTCGGTAAGTTCAATTGTAGGGCTGAAGTTAACGGTTATGGCAGTCATAAAGTTTTTAAAAACCTAATCTTATTTATTTTCCATTCTGTAAAACCCGAATTAAATACTGACTTAATGTTACCGCATCAACGCCTAATTCTGTCCTTTCTTGGGCTGCCAAAATTCCCGCTTGAGCGTGCCACCATGCCGCACTCGCTGTTAACGATAATAGGGCATCGCCACCAGAGGCGGCAGCTAATCCTCCCAACAATCCGGTTAAAACATCGCCGCTGCCACCTCTCGCTAGGGCAGGGGTACTTTCAGCAATAATATTAACTGTTCCGGTAGCATCAGCGATCGCTGTTTTTGCCCCTTTTAATAGTATCACTGCTCCAGTCAATTCGGCGGCAGTTCGCACGGCGGTAAGACGATCTTGCCCATGATGGGGAATTTGGGGAAAAAGCCGTTTAAATTCTCCGGCATGGGGAGTTAATACCGTTGCTCCTTGCCGTTGTTTTAATTGTAAAACATTTCCCAAGGCGAGAATATTTAAGCCATCGGCATCTAAAATTAAAAGGCGATCGCTTGCTAAAACTTGTGCTACTACCCCCTGAGCCTCTATAGTTAAACCAGGACCGCAAGCGATCGCAGTCAAGGCATTTAAATCAACTTTGGGTAATTCGGCAATTGCCCCGGTAGGAGTTTCCGGGCAACCAATAATTAGCGCTTCTGGTAATTGGGCTACCAACAAAGGTTTAATCGATTCCGGCACAGCAATAGAGAGCATTCCCACCCCACTAGCTCGCGCTCCCAACCCGGCTAAAATGGCGGCCCCGGCATAGCGAGACGAACCGCAAATTAATAATAAATGTCCTTGTTGGTATTTGTGGGTAATAAGGGGACGAATCAGGGGTAAATGAGCGATCGCTTCCGATGCTACCACCCTTTTTACCCTAGGAGCAATACTCACCACTGACTCGATATCTGCCAGCGGTAAATCAAAGTCAATTAATTCCACTTTCCCCACATATTCCCAAGCCGCATCTTGCAGCAATCCCAGTTTCCATAAACCCAGACAGAAAGTTTTAGTTGCCTTAATTGCTATCCCTAAAACCTCCCCAGTATCAGTATGCAATCCTGAAGGCAGATCGATACTAAAAACCTGTTTCTGCCATTGATTAATCTGGGTAATTGCCTCAGTTAAAGGAGAAGCGATCGCCCTTTCCAAACCAAAGCCAAACAACCCATCAATAATTAGATCGCAATCTGCCAAATATTCAACTTGTTTAAAAACTTTTATTCCCAGACTCCGGGCATATTCAGCGTGTTGTGCCGTCAATTCCTTCAAATTCGAGAAAGGACAATAAATATTAACTTTAAAACCGCGAAAATGTAACTCTCGCGCCACCACCAAAGCATCCCCCCCATTATGCCCTGGTCCCACCAATATTCCCACCAGACTTTTATTACTAGCCAAGGGATAAAGTTCCAGAATTCGCCGAACAATTAAACCTGCCACCTTTTCCATCAAAGCTGCCACAGGCATTCCCGCCGCCAACACGCGATCTTCAATGACTCGCATTTGCTCGGCAGTCACTACTACCTGTTGAATTTGTTCTTGCCTACTAAATTGTTTCATGCCGATATCAAAGTTAACAACATTCATCCCCAAGGCAATTTCTCTCAATTTTCCTCTTTCCCAAATAAATGTTCTAATATCCGTTGGCTATTGACTAATTGTAGCTGAAAAATGATTAAGGCGATCGCCAATGTTGGGTTTCCACTGTCGTTACAACCCAACCTACGATTCACCACTACCATTGTGGTTCCCCTTTGCGTCCTTTGCGTCCCCTTTGCGCCCTTGCGTTAAAAAAATCATTGATAAGTTTAGTCGGGGCAACCACAGGGGTATTGCCCCTATGGAATTGCAAAACTTGTTGAAACCCTAATTTCCGAAATAAACTCGCGAATCCATCCCATAGGAACGCAAATAACTACTCCAGCGCTCCGCCTCAACCTTAGTAAAGAAAGGTCCTACCGCAATGTGAGTTCCTAAACCTACTTCTCTAGTATTAATTGATGTAGGACTAATTCCTAATTGGGTAATTCTAGCCGTTAACTTCCGTAAATCCTGTCGAGAACTTGGCACAATGGTAAAATAAGAATTAGCATTTTGGGGTAGGGCAGAAATTCCCGCTCTGCCTGTAATATTCACAATCCGCGCCGCAATTCCCTGCCCTGCCAACCGACGTACTTGTTCTTCTGCATCCACAGTATTATTAAAACTTCCAACCTGGATAATTCCAGCTTTGGGAAATGCCACCGCCGTTGGTACAATCTGCCGTACTGTCTGCAACAATGCTGCACTATCTCCCACTACCTCCACTCCATAAGCGGCGGCTGGGTAAAAGGGATAACTTTGAGCTTCAGAAAATGGGATTTGATCCACAGAGATATAGGATTCTGGGTAAGTAGAAGAATTACCCAGAATGCCAAAATTCTGCCTTTCGGCAAAAGGATACTGGTAGAGAGATTGACTAGGCGGTTGGTAAACGGGACGTTGATAGGTAGAATAGTTCTCCACAGGCCGAATCGGTAATAATTGCCCAAACTGAATTGAATCTGGTGGTACTTGGGCAACTAGGAACGATTCCCCGGCAATGGCAGGTACTGGCAGAGCGCTAATTAAGCTCAATGCTAGGAATATCAATGGCTGGCGCATACAATTACCTCAAGTGAAAATTTATCATTGGCAAATTCGGAAAACTTCCCCATCCAATTGTATCTATCCCAGAAGTGCTAGCCTAAAAAAGCACCGTTGGTATATTTGAAAACTTATGAACAAAGTTGTTGTTGGTCTTTCCGGTGGAGTTGATAGCTCTGTGGCTGCGGCTATTCTGCACCATCAAGGCTATGAAGTTGTTGGTTTAACCCTTTGGCTAATGAAGGGTAAAGGGCAATGCTGCTCGGAAGGGATGGTGGATGCGGCATCTATTTGCGAGCAACTAGGCATTCCCCATCACATCGTCGATAGTCGGGAAGTTTTTGAAAAGCATATTGTCAATTATCTCGTCAGCGGGTACGAATCCGGCGTGACTCCCCTACCTTGCTCGCAGTGCAATAAAACGGTGAAGTTTGCGCCGATGCTGCGCTATGCGCGGGAAGAGTTGGGAATTGATCGAATTGCCACAGGTCATTATGCCCAAATTACTTACAATGCTGATAATGGGCGCTATCAGTTGCGGCGAGCCGTAGATCTAAACAAAGACCAGTCTTACTTTTTGTATGATTTGGCGCAAGATCTCTTGGCAGGAACAATTTTCCCCTTGGGAGGAGTGACGAAAACTGAAACCCGCAAAATTGCGGCGGAATTTGGTTTGACAACGGCAGATAAGCCCGAAAGTCAAGATTTGTGCTTGGTAGAAGCCAATGGCTCTATGCGCTCTTTTCTAGACAAATATTTGGCTCCCAAACCAGGGGAAATTGTGGATAGTTCGGGGAAAGTCCTCGGACATCACGATGGTATTCAACACTATACCATTGGACAGCGCAAAGGTTTGGGAATTGCCGCTGCCGAACCTTTGTATGTGGTGGCACTGGATACGGCAATGAATCGGGTTATAGTGGGCGATCGCACTACTGCCAGCAGTTTAGAATGTACCGCAGGACGGGCAAATTGGGTAGGTATCCCCGCCCCCACTAATCCCATTCGGGCAGAAGTGCAAGTTCGCTATCGCACACCTGCCGTTACCGCGAGCGTGATTCCGTTGGATAATGCCCGGTTTAAGTTAGTATTTGATGAACCGCAATTTGGCATTACTCCCGGACAAGCGGCGGTGTTATATGACGGTGATATCGTGTTAGGCGGCGGCATCATCGAGAAACAGTAACGACTTAAATAAAAGAAACTCCGTAGTTGAGCTTTAGCTCAACTACGGAGTTTTGCGTGCGGGTGAAATTAACTCTTGCCAAAAATTTCCCCTTGATTTCCTGGCTTTGAGTTTAAATAAATCATTTTTATCTAAATACAGTCTTTTTTAAGACCATCAAAATTCATACAATGCCTCTACAGGTAGGGTGCTTTAGCATCTTTACAGCCCACCATAGCACTATATGTAGAGTAACTGCGTAAGTCGTGATATCATCAAATCGATAAAACATATTTGCCTTATGTTCCGTAAATAACTTTGATATAAAGATTTGAAATCATATCTAAAAAGAACTATAATGATAATTTCCTATAGGAGTAAGAGGTTTGGCCTTTAAAAGTGTTTTTTAACCATTTTTATAAATAAAGTAGATTAATAAGGTTTGGTGAGTGAGATCACAATCAATTATTTTTCAACTAGCTATCTTATATTTATAGGGCTGCAATTACTTTAAAAGCATTAGAAAATAAAACTAGAGGTAACTCAGATGGCAATTGTTTCCACGTTTGAATTGCTTGCCAAAACATTGATTCCTAAACAATTCGATCAGGTTGGCAGCGGTCGGATTATTGTCCAAGGCTATTTCTTCACGATCGCCAACTTAAGCGACTTAGATGTTACGCTGAATATCAAATTCACTGCTACAACTCCTAGCTTTGATACATCGAAAATAAAGGCATTTTTTGACATTCTGGGAACAAATGCTGAAGTTTTCCCAGCAGTAGTTACTCCTACTAATATCACCTACAAGATCACAATCTCCAAGAATGATACAGGTTTATTTATTCTGCAACCTGATGTCACCCAACGCCAGATCCTCATTGATGCCAGCGACCCACTAAAGAAGGCATTAGAGATCCGTGGCTATGTAGATATCTCGTTGAGGAAGACCATCGGGTTCAATACGTATAACCTGTTGCTCACTCCTGAACACCGAGGGACTTTTCTGCCCAAAGACATTAATATTCCCCTGCAAGGGCCTGTTACCTCAGTGACTAAAGACTTCGATCAACTTGTCTATGCACTACCCACGGCTGAAGGCAAGGCGCAGTATACCCTCAAACAGATGTCATTCGTCCCAATAGACCTACCCATAGTACAACCAGTAGATAAACCAACTCTTGAAACTAAACTTCAGGAGTCCATGACAGCGATTTGGGAACGGATTGAAGAACTAGCTGAGGCACAAAAGGGGGGGTAATGCAGTAAAATAGCGCAGACTGAGCCAGAATTTTGGGATTAAACTCAGTTGTCTAGTTGGGGTTTAGCCTAGATTAAATCTAGTGCTAAACTCCAATAATTAAATCTGTTAAGCGATTCGTGTGATATCTTAATTAAACCAGGCTTTATATATTTTGTCAATACACTCCACTCAATGAAAATTCTGTCTTCCCTCCACGCGATTGAGATAATGCCTGACCACGTTCATGTGTTTGTGCAGGCAGACCACACTACAGCACCAGTGGAGATTGCGAAAACAATGAAATCAATCTCTGCTGTGGATATATTCGGCACGTTCAAGGATTTGAAATAGAAAGTAATCAGAGATTACTCGTTCCCAGGCTCTGCTTGGGAATGCTCATTTACTCGTTCCCAGGCTCTGCCTGGGAATGCCCATTGAGAGGCTCTGCCTCGGATGAGTACCAAGCGAGGCAGAGCCTCTGGATATCTGTTCCCAGGCAGAGCCTGGGAACCAGCCAGGAAATATCAAGCACAGTTATTGCATGAATAAAATTGCTGAAACCTCGCAAAGTCAACAGCCTAGGCTCTGCCTCAGATGATAAAGGAATGATAAAATTATCAGTATTATTTAGTCCAGCACAAATCATCATGCTCGCCACCGCTCCCACTTACAAGATTACTTGGGAAAAGTTACCCGATGATTTTCTCCTGCCGAGCGATCCTGTGGATAATATTAATCAACCTGCCCTCGCTGCCGCTTTGACTGAAAGCTTACAAGTGGCTGGAAAACTTCCGGAAACTGCCCTGACCTCTACCAACTACGGGATTTGTGCCACCATTAATGGCAAGATAGTGGTCAAAGCTCCCGATTGGGCTTACATTCCCCAGATTAACGTTGCCCGCTCCCAAGTAGTTCGCAGTTATACGCCCCGACTTCAAGGGGAAATTCCTGCCTTAGTCCTGGAGTTTTTGTCAGATACCGATGGGGGAGAGTATTCAGTGAAAGAAACCTATCCTCCAGGGAAATTCTTCTATTATGAGCAAATTTTGCAGTTGCCCAATTACGGCATTTTTGATTTAGAGACAGGCATTTTAGAACTGTATCGTTTAGGTGAATCTAGACGGTATCGGCTGGAACCTGCCAACGAACAAGGGCGCTTTTGGATACCGGAAATGCAGCTTTTTTTAGGCGTATGGCAGGGAAACCGGGAAAACCGTCAGGGTCACTGGTTGCGCTGGTGGGATGAAGGAGGTAATTTACTCTTATGGGGGACAGAACAGATAGAGCGAGAACGCCAAAGAGCCGAGCGATTAGCCGCTCAACTTCGAGCCGCTGGAATTGAGCCAGAGGTGTAGAGGAAAAACTGGCATTAAAACCTACATTCGGCATTTTTTTCCAATACCTAAAAGGGATTAAAGGTTTTTGTAACGCTTTCCGCTCGAAAAGCCGCTTTTAAAAATCTATGCAAACCTACACAAAGGCAGAAATGGATAGACAAGACTCAGCGGTATAAGTTTCTGAAGCATCCTTTCTTAGTGCGTTTGCTTCCCCAGTATTGAGGTTGGCTAAGAAATCCCAGTTAGAGACGGTATAATAATCGTGTCTACGATTGATTACACCGGAATGCTTGATTTGGTTATTTAGTTGAGACCACTGACTCCAAACGTGCTTAGTTGAGTTCACCTTAACCAAGGCGGTTAAGGAGTCAGGTAATTTTTCCGATAGTCTCATGGCACGTCTGCCACTCATGGCACGTCTGCGCCTCATGGCACGTCTGCCAATTACGACGGCTGCGGCTTCATCACTAGCCAGAGCGTACATTCGTAGATATTTAACCAAACCAATTATGCTCGAATAAGCAGGATTGACAGTAATTAGTTCAATCCCCCGGTTAGCAAGAATTGAGTTTAGTTGTTTGAAAAACTGAGAATATGCCCAGCCAGAAAGCATCCGAGCATATTTACGGCTACGCTCTCTGAGTTGTTCTTTTTTAGTAGAAAAGTCTAATTTTTCACAAACAATGGGACATTGATATGTGGTTGCTAATCTGGCTAGTTGCAGACCAGCATTAACAATTTGAGCTTGTTGTTGGCCTTTTGGTAATCCAGTTTGGAGATTAATCTGACCATGTGCTTTGAGATTGCCCTCTCGATCAATATAAGCCCATCCAATTGAACCAGGATTTAGATCAATACCGATACATCCATAGTTCACTGAACGGGATATTTGCTTAACAATTGCTGGTGTAAACTGGACAGCCACACACCATTTACCGGACTTGTAATAAAAGTGCCAAGACTTTGCTCCTGTTGCTGGTAATCGGTTAATTTTTCTCGGAAAATCTCCAATCTTTGATTCTACATACTTACCAAACTTCGACTCTAAACAAGAAGGTACTCTAAACTTTAAATTGTTTCCATCCCATTGACAAACTTGATTACCAAAAGATTCGGATTTAGAGCCAACTACAAAGACTTGATTTTTAGCAACTGATACCCGAATAGGAATAGCTTTTAGTTTAGCAATCTTTTGTTGATACCGAAACAGCTTGCGTTTCTTGTTGTGGATTTGAAATCGTAAATTCTGCCAGTTAGTCTGACGATACTTTAATGAACAGGATAAAGGGAAAACACACCCTGTCTTACTGTTGCCCCAATTCTTTTTAGAATAAAACTTCTGAGCATTTTTTAGCTTCTTTTCAGCTTTTTTCAACCATTGCTCACAAGACTTAGCCTTACCTTCTAAGGTTTTGATATGTAAAGTCCGAGATTTCTTAGCACTATCAACCGCCCCCTTAGCTGATGCAATTACACCATTAGCGTGGCGTTTATTTATTTGATAAGTCTGTTGCAAATGTGTATTCCAATTGGATTTATTGAACGCTTCTCCTAACAACAAATGATTAACAGTTTCACATAAAGCCTGACGGAATATTGGCGCATAAGCACTCAAAAACATCTCTAACTGAGTTTTTCCGATCGCATTTAACTCTTGTAGTGGTGTTGGTAGTCCTTTGCAGTATGTTAGTGTCATTTCTGGCTTAACAATTTCTTAAAATCTTTCTTTATATCTGGATAATATCATAGTTGTCTAGACTGACAATAACCAGATAGCACGGCATCTTGTCTATCAAGGTCAGATTTTTGATCTTGAGATGAAACACGGGCATAAGCGAGAGTTTTGCCTGTCTATAGAGTTATAATTTACCAGCAAATACTCGCGTGGCTGGACCGGTCATATAAATTCGTCCATCGGTGGCAGACCATTCAATTTCTAGACAGCCGCCGGGAAGTTCTACCGTAGCACGGCGATCGCTCTTTCCTGTCAATACCCCAGCCACAACTGCCGCGCAAGCTCCCGTACCGCAGGCGAGGGTAATCCCGGCTCCCCGTTCCCAAACGCGCATTTTCAGGTAATCTGGACGCACCACTTGGATAAACTCGGTATTGGTGCGTTGGGGAAAAGTGGGATGATGCTCGAATAGGGGACCAATACTTTCCAGGGGAATTGCCGCTACATCTTCCACAAAGGTGATGCAGTGGGGATTGCCCATACTGACGCAGGTGACTAACCAAGTTTGATGGGCTACTTCTAGGGGTTGTGCCACCACTTTTTCTGCACCGGGAGCTAACTGAGTGGGAATTTCCGCTGGGGTTAACCGAGGTAATCCCATATCAACGGTAACTTGACCATTGGGTTGTAATTTGGGCGTAATTACTCCAGCAAGGGTGTGGATGCGGTAGGAAGCGAAGTTATCAGCTTTACCTTCCAAATCTGCCACAAATCGGGCAAAACAGCGAATCCCGTTGCCGCACATTTCCGGCTCAGAACCATCGGAATTGAAAATCCGCATGGTGTAGTCAGTGCCATTTTGTCCCGGCAAAGCAAAAATTACCCCGTCAGCACCAATTCCAAAATGGCGATCGCACCACTGCACCGCCTCGGCTGGCGTTAAACTAGGTTCAGAGGAACTCCGATTGTCAACCAGAATAAAATCATTGCCCAGACCGTGGTATTTAACAAAGTCCATATAATTTCCCGTAACTAATCTGATTTTATTCGCATTCTAAAGCTTTATTTTGCCGAAATTCCGGTCATCTACTCAATCTTTTTATGTCCAATCCCCGCCAGTTGGCTTTGATTGCCCTCCGTTCAGTTCGCCAAGGTGCTTTTGCCGATGCTGCCCTAGATCGGGTTTTGCAAGTGGGCGATCTCAGCCATGATAACCGAAGATTGGTGACAGAATTAGTTTACGGCACTGTGAGGAGGATGCGATCGCTGGACGCAACCCTCGATCGACTCGGCAAGAAAAAAGCTCACCAGCAACCCCCAGACTTACGGACAATCCTTCATTTAGGTTTATACCAGTTGCAATACCTCGATCGCATCCCCCCTTCAGCAGCGGTTAATTCCACCGTGCAGCTAGCCAAAGAAAATGGCTTTCCCGGATTGGCAGGATTTGTGAATGCTTTATTGCGACAATATTTGCGGCAGGGAGAAGATGACACCCATCAAAATCTAGTTGCCAATCCCTCAGTCGAAAATTTAGGCATGGCTTATAGTTTCCCCGATTGGATTATTGCCACTTGGTTAGAGCAGTTAGGAGTAGCCGAAACCGAAGCCTTATGTCAATGGATGAATACATCCCCCGCCATTGACTTGCGAATTAATCCTTTACGAACCTCTTTAGAAGAAGTAGAAACTGCCATGCAATCCGCTGGGGTGACAGTTACTCGTTTATCCCATTTACCCCATGCTTTGAGATTAAGCGATCGCCGCAGCGATTTAGACAGAGATGAAGATCAATCTCCAAATAATCCCAAACCCCAAATCCAAAGATTACCCGGTTATGATGCTGGTTGGTGGACTGTTCAAGATGCCAGCGCTCAATTAGCGGGATACTTATTAGATCCTCAACCCGGAGAAGTGATTATTGATGCCTGCGCCGCACCGGGGGGAAAAACTACCCATATTGCCGAATTAATGAGCGACAAAGGGAAAATTTGGGCTTGCGATCGCGCCGCATCTCGGATGAAAAAATTGCAAGAAAATATTGCCCGTCTCGATCTAAAATCAATTCAAATTAGCACTGGTGATAGTCGCGATTTACCAGAGTTTATTCAAGCGAGCGATCGCGTTCTTCTGGATGCTCCTTGTTCCGGATTAGGCACATTGCACCGCCGCGCCGATGCTCGCTGGCGACATCAACCAGAAACCATCGGAGAACTTGCCACCTTACAAAAGGAACTATTAGAGCAGGCAGCAACTTGGGTAAAACCGGGAGGCATATTAGTTTATGCCACCTGCACCATCCATCCCCTAGAAAATGAAGGCGTAATTCAACCCTTTCTCGCCCATCATCCCCACTGGCAAATTGCCCCACCATCCCCCAATTCCCCCGCATCTCACTTTACCACCCCGGAAGGATGGATTAAAGTTTGGCCCCATCGCGATCGCATGGATGGCTTCTTTATGATCCGACTAGCCAGAAATCTCAATTCTTAAACAAAAACCATGACAACTAACCACCACATCAAACAACTGGTCAAAATTCTAATTGCCGCCGCTTGGATTGACGGCAAAATCCAACCCGAAGAACGAGAATATCTGCATCGAGTTGCCAAAGAAAAGGGTTTATCCGAAGATCCCGAACTTCATCCCTTACTCCACGAATTAGTTCCCATACCCGCCGAAAAATGCTATCAATGGTTGCAAGAATACTTAGGCGATCGCCCCAACCTAGAAGACTATCAACAACTCTTAGAAACCATCAGCGCCCTAATTTACAGCGATGGAGACGTTGCCATTGAAGAAGCCAAACTTTTAACTCGCTTGCAATTACTCGATCCCGCCAATCAAAAATCTGGTTTTACCAGCGTTCTCCAAGCCATTCAACAACTTTATCAGCGCTCCATCAGCAATCAATAATCAACCTGTAAACACCACAAAAACCCCATTCTTCCCTTTGCGTCCTTTGCGCTTCCCTTTGCGTCCTTTGCGTTAAAAACCAACCTATAAGATCGCAGATCGCCCCCTCTCCAAATGCTACAAACCCCATCCAAAACCCTGACATTAGAGCAGTTTCTTCAACAACCAGAAACCAAACCTGCTAGCGAATACATTGATGGTCAAATTATTTCCAAACCGATGCCCCAGGGAAAACATAGTATTGTGCAAGGCGAACTTGTACCCGCAATCAATGTTGCAATCAAACCTAAGCACCTAGGGCGAGCATTTCCAGAGTTGCGTTGTACCTTTGGCAGTCGTTCCATTGTCCCGGACATTGCTGTTTTTCGATGGAACCGCATTCCCCGCGATCAAAATGGAGAAGTTGCCAATACATTTAATCTAGCTCCAGATTGGACAATTGAAATCCTATCTCCCGACCAAAGTCAAACCAAAGTCACCAAGAATATTTTACATTGTTTGAAGCATGGCACTGAAATGGGTTGGTTAATCGATCCAGATGAGAAAACAGTCTTTGTTTATTATCCCAAGCAAGAAACCCAAGTATTCGATTTGCCAGAGGCACTTCTACCTGTGCCATTGTTTGCCAGCGAGCTACAATTGACAGTTAGTGATTTGTTTGGTTGGCTATTAGAGTAATCAGAAGTTCATGAGTATTTATATTTTGCGGCCTAAAGCTAGCATTATCAAGCGATTTCCGGATCTAGCATCTAGAAAAATTACAGCAGAAAAACGCGATCGCCAAATCCAAGCCTTAGCCGCCGAGTGGCAAAAAGACCCCGTTTACCAAGATGTTCAGCATTGGCTAGAAGATGCCCAACATCAAGGGGTGAAACCCATTGCCGTCAATCCTGACTATCTTAACCTCACAGGCACAACTGTGGCGGAAATGACCGCCGAACAAGCTGAAGAGTTGCACCGGGATATTCCCAATCTGACCATTTTAAAAGATGGGCCAATTGAGCTAATTCGTCCCGATCAAGACCCTACCACAGCCAAAGACAAACTTGCAGACGGGGATATTTGGCACTTACCCGCCATTCGCAGGCAGGCATCTCAGCACACAGGGAAAAATATTAAAATTGCCGTCTTTGATACAGGCATCGATCCCCACCATCGGGAATTGCAAGGTAAAATAGTAGAATCCTACGGCTTCAAGTCTTCTACTAGCCAACAAGGACAAATTGAGCTATCACCTGTAGCGGCAGATACTGATGGTCATGGCACTCATGTCGGGGGATTAATTTGCGGTAATTTAGTCGGAGTAGCGCCAGAAAGTCAGCTAGTTAGCGTTGCCATGCTACCCAAAGGTACGGGCAGTTTAGTTAACTTTTTAGTCGCATTGGAATGGGTAATGCAGCAGCCAGATATCCGAATTGTGAACATTTCCGCAGGCATTTTTCAATATAGCCAACCCATGAGCGATGCCATTGATGATTTGTTAGCTTTTGGGATTTTACCAATTTGCGCTGTCGGCAACGAAGGCAGAAACAAAACTCGCAGTCCTGGTAACTCTGTTGGGGCTATTTCTGTCGGCGCAACCAACCAGCAAAATCAAGTAGCTAGTTTTAGCGGGAGCGGTACATTAGTAGTAGATCATCATCAATACAAAGTTCCGTCTTTAGTTGCTCCTGGAGCTAAAGTTTATTCTTCCGTGATGAATGGGGGTTATGAAGCTTGGGATGGTACTTCAATGGCAACTCCGATTGTTTCTGGGGTAGCCGCATTAATCTTAGAAGAAGATCCAAATCTGACGGCTGATGACTTGCGAGAAGCTTTGCTCGCTAGCTGTCAAGATTTAGGTCAAGATTCGGACAGGCAAGGTAAAGGGATAATTCAGGTATTAGCTAGTAGCTAGTAGGTTGGGTTGAGGAACGTTCGTGGAGCGTGCCGCAGGTGTAACCTAATATTTATGGCTATTTTGTTGGGTTGGGAGATCTACTTGGAGACGTTCCGGTGGAACGTCTCTACGAACTGGGATTCCCCAACATTTTATATCATGTCCGGTCGAACAACCATGATTAATCACTCGTTCCTAGGCTCTGCCTAGGAATGCCTACGAGAGGCTCTGCCTCGACGATCTCCAA
>CAKZHE010000305.1 GCA_936920195.1 uncultured cyanobacterium
TATTTTGTTTTGGGTTTATTTTATTGTTTATATGTAATTGTGATTAGTGAATTGAGTGAGTAAAGGGAATAGAGGGAGTAAAGGGAATAGAGGGAGTAAAGGGAATAAAGGGAATTGGGAATTGGGCAGGAGTTAAGCAACACCTCTATTGTTAGGGTGTTGCTTAACTCCTGTTATGCTACAATTATTACAGGACTTACGCAGACCATCTATATATAGTGTTTTGTAGGGGCAATCCCCCCGTGGTTGCCCCTATTGCTAGGATAGTTGCGTAAGTCCTGTATTAGATTATTTTTTCGGCTCCTGAGCTATGGGGAATTATGGTGGATTGGTTATTCATCTGGGGAGTAACTCAAGCGGTGGGGTTTGCTTTCAGGCCCATTATGGAAGATTTGGCAAAAGATGCCGCTAAGGATTGGGCTAAGGATTTATTGAAAGATAGCTTGAAAAATGTTCTGCGGTTGCCCACTAAAGAACCTGTTGATATTGCGGCGGGTAAAGCCTTAAAGGAATTTTTAGCACTGGTACAGTTGGAATTGGAGGATGCTGAGATTTCTAAGGAAGAATTGCAGGAATTTAATCAACCTTTCAAGAAGTTCATTAAGCAGGAATCGGTGAAGAAAACCTTGGGTAGTGCTTTTTCTGAAGGCAGTCCATCTTTAGATGTGGCAGTATTAGCCCAAGCTTGGGATGAGCTTAATTTATCAGCACTACCAGATAGTTTTAATTGGCAGCAGCTTGGCAAACGGTATCAAAAAAAGGTAAAAGATATTATTCTGGAGTCACCGGACTTACGCGCTCTCTTTGATTCTCAGAATTTGCAGGCGGCGCAAGAAAGTTTGCAGGAGATAGCGGGAATCTCGCCGGATTTTGATTTGAAGAAATATCGGGAGGGGATTCAAGAGCAATATGGCAACTTGCGCTTGGATAGTTTAGATACGGATGGTTCGGCTTATAATCAACTGAAGTTGTGGCGGATATTTATTGAACAAAATGTCCGAGAAGTGCGGGAAATTCTGCCCCAGGTTCACGAAATTCCCAAGGATCATCAAAGACGATTGCGAGAGAGCAACCAACTAGAAGTAGAAATTTCGGCGGAAGAGTTGGAGCGCTTCAAACAAGATTATTATCAACAGTCCATCCGTCCAATTTTGGAAACTATCCATGAATCTATCACTAATAATTATTATACGGTGGTTTTGGGCGATCCTGGTTCTGGAAAGTCTACTTTTTTGCAATATATCGCGCTGAATTGGGCAGAATTACCAGTTAAGGAATTGGCTTTAAAACCGCTACCTTTGTTGATTGAGTTACGAATCTATATTCGCAATCGGGATGCCCAACAGTGCCAAGACTTTCTAGGATTTTTTCATCAAAGTAGTGGGGCAATCTGTCACTTAAATCAACATGAACTACACGAACGCCTGAAAGCTGGTAAGGCAATAGTGATGTTTGATGGCTTAGATGAAGTCTTCGAGCCAGGGAAGCGGAAAGATTTAATTACTGATATTATTAGCTTTACTAATGAGTATCCCCAGGTGGGAGTAGTGGTGACTTCTCGCCCGATTGGTTACAAGCCGCAACGGTTGCGAGATGCCAATTTTCGTCACTTTATGCTGCAAGATTTGGAGGCGGAACAAATTGCCGAATTTATCCATCGCTGGCACGATTTGACTTTTAATAATGAGGTTGATAAAACCAAAAAACGAGAACGATTGCAAACTGCCATCAACTCTTCTAGAGCCATTCGGGAACTAGCTGGCAATCCTTTGTTGCTGACAATGATGGCGATTCTGAACCGGAATCAAGAATTGCCGAGAGATCGTCCCGAACTTTATAATCAATCATCCCGGTTATTGTTACATCAATGGGATGTTGAGCGGGAGTTGGTGGAGGATGAAAAACTAGATCCGAAAACGATTGACTATAAAGATAAGCAGGCGATGTTGCGGCAGGTTGCCTATCGGATGCAAGCCAATGAAAAGGGGTTGGCGGGAAATCTGATTGGTGCGGAAAGTCTGGAAGATATTCTGACTGACTATCTGAAGAAGAAAGAATTTAGCGATGCCAGAGATAAGGCGAGGCGAATAATTAATCAACTGCGAACTCGCAACTTTATTTTGTGTTTTCTGGGAGCCGATTACTATGCCTTTGTGCATCGGACTTTTTTGGAATACTTCTGTGCCTGGGAGTTTGTTTGGCAGTTTGAAAAGACGCAAAACCTCACGATTGCTGGATTGATTGAGGAAACTTTTGGCAAGCACTGGCAGGATGAGTCTTGGCAGGAAGTTCTCTGTCTGATTGCAGGCATGATTGAAGCGAAGTTTGTCGGAGATATTCTGGAATATTTAATGACGCAAGATGGGGAGAAAGAAAAGTTTATCAACCTATTTTTGGCAGCTAAGTGTTTATCGGAGGTGAGAAATAGAACGGGAATATCTTCAATTGCTACTAAGTTGCTAAATCGTTTAAAGGATTTAACTAAATACGATCTGAATTACTATTATCACCCCTTGGTAGCTCACAAAGAAACGCAGCTAGTTTCTGAAATTCGGACTAAATCAGTTGTAGCAGTAGCAACGGTTTGGCAAGAAGAGCCAGATACTTTAACTTGGCTCCAAACCCGCGCTCAGTCTGACGATGATTCCGCTGTGCGACAAGCGGCGGTGCAAGAGTTAGCTAGAGGTTGGAAAGAACACCCAGATACTTTACCTATCCTCCAAGCTCTCGCGCAGTCTGACGATCATTTGATTGTGCGACAAGCGGCGGTGCAAGCCCTAGCTAGAGGTTGGAAAGAACACCCAGATACTTTACCGATACTCCAAGATCTCGCTCAGTTTGACAATAGTTCGGATGTGCGACAAGCGGCGGTGCAAGCCCTAGCTAGAGGTTGGAAAGAACAACTAGATACTTTACCGATACTCCGAGATCTCGCTCAGTTTGACAATAGTTCGGATGTGCGACAAGCGGCGGTGGAAGAGTTAGCTAGGGGTTGGAAAGACAATCCGGGAATGTGGGAATTTTTGCGCGATCGCGCTATCAACGATCCGTTTGTTCGCCGCGATCGCGCTATCAACGATCCTTTTGTTCGCCAGCATGATTGGGAAAATAACCCTCGGCAAACAGCACTAGAAGTAATTGTAAAGCAATATCCCCATCATCCCCAAACTTTATCACTTTTGCGCGATCGGGCGAGCAACGATCCAGATGAAAAGGTGAGAGAGTTTGCTAATCAATCAATTTTAAAATATCAGGAGCGATCGCCGTAAATCTCCGCGCTGACGCGCCGCTGCGAAGCGAAAAAGAGGGCTAAGGTAGGCTGTTGACTTTGGGAGTTTTTGACAACTTTATTCATGCAATAACTCTATTCGATCCCTGCGAGCCTCCCCTTCGCTCAGTCTGATGATAATTTGATTGTGCGACAAGCGGCGGTGCAAGAGTTAGCTAGAGGGTGGAAAGAACACCCAGATACTTTAGCTTGGCTCCAAGCGAATGCTTCGCCCACTACACTTAACTGAACCGTATTGCGTCATAGCACAATCTCCCAATCTTCATATTTTAACCCTTCCACACGGCTAAATTCTCCCACATTATGAGTCACTAAAACTAAATTATTAGCAATAGCAATTGCAGCAATTTGTAAATCATAAACTCCAATTGGGGTTCCTTTTTTATTCAATTCAGACCGAATTCGACCACAGATATCTGCGGCTCGACCATCAAAAGGTAAGCTAACAAATTCATCAAAGAATGTTTCTAAACTTGCTAGATTTTTATCTTTATTTTGACTCTTATAAGCCCCATAGTAAAGCTCAAATTTCACAATATCACACAGAAAAACGTCATCTGATGACAGCAAATTTAACCGATGTAAAATGGGATTATTCCTAGAATTAAGATACCGAATACAAGCATTAGTATCTAACAAATAACTCATAATAAAGGCTCTCTTTCTTGCTCTTCTGGCTGCTGTTCTCTGACTAATGGTTCCCCATCCCAGCTACCACAAGTCCGCTCGAAAAAACCAACAGACCAGCTGCGATTTTCAGATGTAACTATTGGCATACTTTCGACAACATCTTCTAAGATGGCAGTAATTTCTGCCTCTAAAGTCCGTTGGTGTTTCTGGGCGAGATTCTTTAACTTTTCTATAACAACAGGTTTAATTGTCTCTAAGATAATTTGAGTCATATTAGCTCCTAATTAACACCAAATCGCAAACCATTAAGGGAAAAACTCACCTTTTCCTAGGCTCTGCCTAGGAATGCCTACCGAGAGGCTCTGCCTAGGCTGTTGACTCTGCGAGTTTTTGAGCGATTTTATTCATGCAATAACCGTGTCTGATCCCCCCTAACCCCCCTTCAAAAGGGGGGGAACCGGAAAATTCCTCAAAGTCCCCCTTTTTAAGGGGGATTTAGGGGGATCAAAACTTAGAGCGGTAGTCATAAAAGCCAATTCACGGATCAAAAACTGCATGAACAGAAAACCCCGAAAAAGGCACAAAGTCAACAGCCTAGGCTCTGCCTCGACGCTCACCAAGCGAGGCAGAGCCTCTCGATCTCGGTTCCCAGGCAGAGCCTAGGAACCAGTTTAACCAGTTTAACTGATTTGGTTAAGATCTAGATAGGGGCAGAATGCTTTTCATTTCAGCTTTAAGAGTGGCAAAATAAAGTTCAATGTTGAGGTCTGGATAGCGATCGCGAATTGCCCAATACGCCTGACTCAAATATTTGGTATGAACTTCCTGCTCCCGCACCGGATCTTTGGTAAGATTGGCATCAACTCCGGTGGCATAGGCTCCACAATCCTGATGGTCAATCAGAATCACTTTTTGGATATGATGAACGCGAGTGGAGATTTCCAACTGATCCCAAAAAGCTTCGGCATCAGCTTTGTGGGGATATCCGGTTAAAGCAAAAGCTCCCCCAGCCAGGGCAGTCCAATCGTATTGTCCGCCCAGATTTTTTAGGGATAAAAAGTAGCGTTCGGATTCTAACATTCGGTAGTCAATACAAGTTAGAATTAACGCCTTGGGAATTTTTTCGGCTTTGGCTGGTTGAGCCGCAGCCAGAACCGAAAAAGCCATCGCTCCTGGTAAAAGCGATCGCAGGAAACGACGACGATTGATAGCGGCACAAGTTGGACAATTAGGCATAGGATCTAGACTGGCACATTTTGGGGTGAAGAGGCGATCGCTACCGTTGAATTATTGTTTTCCAGCAGATGAGTCAGAGAACAAATCGCTGTATCGGTGGTATCAAAACAATTCTCTTTGCCAATTTTAGCTAATAAACCCGTCCGTGCTAACAAATTTTCCACTTCTGGCTGCAAACCGCTGAGAATCAAGCGGCAATTGCGGCGGGTTAAGTTGTGGTAGATGTCTTCTAGGGCAACTAAACCAGTCACATCCATATTGGGAACAAACCGCAATCGCAAAATCAGCGCTTTGACTTCGGGCATTTCTCGCAGACAAGTAGCAAATTGTTCGGCAGCACCAAAAAATACTGGGCCATCTACTCGGTACACTGCAATGTGTTTACCTAATTCTAGGGGAACTCCCGGCGGAAAAACTTCGGTTTCTGGCATCTTCGCCATATTCAATTCGCTCATCCGCTTGATGAATAAAGCACCAGCGGCAATTAAACCGACTTCCACTGCCAATACTAAGTCAAAAAAGATGGTGACGCCCCAAGTCAGCAGCATCACCCCAAAGTCAGAATAGGTGGAGCGCACTAATAACCCAATGGCTTCCCATTCCATCATCCGCACGCTCGTCACCATTAGGATACCAGCGAGGGCAGCGAGGGGGATTTGGGCGGCAAAGGGGGCAACAGCTAAGATAATTAAAGCTAGAATTACGCCGTGAAAGATCCCAGATAGACGGGTTTTGCCACCAGAGCGGACATTTACCGCCGTCCGTGCGATCGCCCCAGTTGCGGGAATGCCGCCAAAAAAGGGGACAATCATATTGGCTAAACCTTGTCCAATCAGTTCGCGATCGCTATTATGTTTCTCGCTCACCGTCATCCCATCGGCAACCACTGCGGAAAGCAAGGATTCAATGCTGCCTAACGCTGCCAGTGCCAGCGCCGGATTAATCAGTTGTTGAATGATGTGGAAGTCATTCCAGTGGGGAATGCCTTGGGGAATGGGCAAAGATTGGGGAATTGCGCCAATGGTAGGAACTTGGAGATGAAAATAACTGGCGATCGCTGTCGCTAAAACTAATCCTACCAAGGAACCGGGAATGGAGCGATTAATCCGAGGCCAAAGTAATTTGGTCGCAATTACTAACCCGGCTAATCCCACCGCTGCCCAATTTAGTCCAGCTAAATGGGAAAAAGTTTGTCCAATGCCAGGGAGAAAATGTTCGCTGCGGGGCAATTGCAAGCCAAATAAATTATTTAGCTGCCCGCAAAAAATAATCACGGCGATACCATTGGTAAAGCCTGCGGTGACTGGATAGGGGATAAATTTCACCAACCGCCCTAATTTGGCAATGCCGAGGGCAACTTGAATGATTCCTGCCATCACCCCAGCAATCCAGACTTTTTCTATGCCATATTTCGCTACAATTCCTACCAGGATCACCGCCATTGCCCCGGTTGGTCCCGTAATTTGTACGGGAGAACCACCAAAGGTAGCGGCGACAATTCCGGCAACAATGGCAGTATAAAGTCCCGCTTTTGGCTCTACGCCACTGGCGACGGCAAAAGCTAAAGCTAAGGGGAGAGCGACTACTGCGGCTGTCATTCCTCCTGCTAAGTCGCCTCGCCAGTGAGCGAATACCCCTTTAAACCAAGGTTGTTTCGCGTTATTTAGGGTTGTGAATGCTGTCATTAGGTGCAATAACTCCTCGCCATGCGACAAAAAAGCCGCTGTTGTTCGTAGAAACAACTTGACGAAATAAACTACCGGAAAGTTCAGTTAACCTTTTTTGAATTCAAAATTCAAAATTCAAAATTCAAAATGAAGAATGGAAATAATTTTGAATTGGAGCGAAGCGACTTGATAGCTAATCGAGAAATATTGTCTACAAATCCTCTAAAATGAGGCTAGCAAAAGTTTATTCACCTCAACAAGAAGTGGAATTTGAGAATATGCCAAATCAGAATATTGAAAATCAACCTTTGTTAGAAATAACAGCCAAAGGAAAAGCAGAAGCTTACGATGATAAATAGTGTGAATGTGTAGGGGTAGCGCCCCCGTGCCTACCCCTACACATCGGGGCAACCACGGGGGGATTGCCCCTACGGGATTGCTCATTGAGACGCGCTATATAGAGTAGATATTGCTTTGAGGATAGCCTTAGAATTATGAGTTTCCAATCTCCAATTTACGGTCTTTTTCTGTTAGCAATATGGATCATTTACTGGCTCACGCGATCGCCTAAATTACAACTCTGGATATTATTAATTGCCAGCCTGGTTTTTTATGCCTCCCTGCAACTGCAATATATTCTGTTGATGTTAGTGGTAACGCTCATTAACTTTCGTTTGGGTAGGGCGCTGGGGGCGAATACTTCCTTGGGGCAGAAAGCCAAAAATCCTAAGATTTCTAATCAGGCTTGGCAACAGTCTTTGGCAATTTGGAATCGCAGGCGATCGCAGATTTTGGGAATGGGGATTTTTCTCAATGTTTTGCTCCTAGTGGGCTTCAAATATATCCCTTTTTTGTTAAATTCTCTGGCGGCTCCCCTCGATTTTATTATTAGAACTTTCCAGGAAATAGGTATTAGTTTAAGCTGGATCGATGGGGCAGCTTCATTGCTCAAGATATCTATGACTGAAAATGGGAATTGGATTGGCGATCGCTTAATTGTTCCCCTCGGTTTAAGTTTCTTTATTTTTGAATGTATTGCCTATTTAATTGATGTTTATCGGGGCGCACCTCCGGCGAAAAAGTTCCTTGATTTTACCACCTATAAATTATTTTTCCCTAAATTAATTTCCGGTCCAATTACTCGCTATCACTACTTCGCTCAAGAATTAACTAATTTGCATTTTCCGACAAGCGATCGCCTTGCAGAAGGACTATGGTTAATCGCCTGCGGAGCCGTTAAAAAAGCCTTTTTAGCCGACTCCTTGGGCATCTTTGTGAATCTCTGTTTGAGCAACTTAGAACGAGCCAGTAGCGGCGATTTGTGGCTAGCAATTTTCGCCTTTGGATTGCAACTTTATCTTGATTTTAGCGGCTACGTTGATATTGCCCGTGGCAGTGCCATTCTTTTAGGATTTAATTTACCAGAAAACTTTGATTCTCCCTATTTCAGTACCAGCATCGCCGATTTTTGGCGACGCTGGCATATCACTTTAGGAGATTGGTTGCGGAATTATCTTTATTTTCCCTTGGGAGGTTCTCGTCAAGGATTACCGCGTACCTGCCTAAATTTATTGTTAATCATGTTAATTGCAGGTTTGTGGCATGGTGCAGCCTGGGGTTATGTGATTTGGGGCGGATTGCACGGCATCGCTTTAGCAATACATCGGCTCACCGAAGCTTTATCGCAACAAGTTAGGTGGTTAAAAAGTTGGTGGCAAAGTTGGCTGGGAGTTCTGATGGCTTGGGGTTTAACTCAATCAATGGTATTTGTGACTTGGATATTTTTTCGCTTGCCCAATCTTAAACAAGCTAATTTAGCCATTCAGCATCTTTGGGGTTATAATGGGGACATCCAATTTGCCAAAAAGGTTTACGAGCAAGCCCTAGGTTTGGGAAGACCGCAAGTAACTTTATTAATTGTTGGACTAGCCGGATTAATGGGCATCGTTTACACTTTCCGCCAAGGTTTAAAAGTGCAACTAAATTGGCCTATTAAGTTATTATTAGTCCCTTTGTGTCTTTTCGCCGTTTGGTTGCTCGCCCCCGAAGGGAGCTTACCCTACATTTACTTCGATTTTTAAAACTAAGGCAGGACTTACGCAACGCCTCTATCGGTAGGGTGTGTTAGCGCCAGCGTAACGCACCATCAACGCTATATCTAGAGTGACTGCGTAAGTCATGTATATGATAAAACGAACTGGTTACTAGGCTCTGCCTAGGCTGTTGACTTTGGGATTTTTTAGGGGCTTTTTGTTCATGCAGTTTCTGATCTGCTGATTGGCTTTTATGACTACCTTTGAGAACACGATCGCAGTTTTTGCCAAGAATTATGGGGAGCGCTCTCTGAAACCTCAGCCGCTAAAATTACTTGCCCGCGTTCGTTTCTTACCCATCCTTGAGCCTCAACTAAAGGAGAAGAAATCTGTTTTTTAATTTCTGGATTGGGAACTGTATTGCCACTTAAACCATTGACTTGTGACTTGAGAGTTTCGTTGCCATCCTTGCCAAAAATCACCCAATTAACGGCTAGGGAATCGCTGCCCATCGCTTCGTAGGGGCTGGGCGGTAAACCGCCTTTACCAGCAATGATAAATTGATTGAGATTGCCTCCCAAGGAAGCTTGACAGTTGTCTCTTGCCAACCCCTCTTGTCTTAAAGTATTGGGAAGCGAAATTAATCCTGGTCGAAAATCGGCATTAATTAAACTAATTTTAATTGTGCCGTTCGATCCCAATAAAGAATTCGCAATAATGTCACTATTGCTAGTTAGAGTCTGGCTGTATTTAAAGCCAAAAACTCCTTGAGTAGTAATATTAATATTGCCACCTCTACCCATAAAAGCATTGGCATTAATATCGCTATTGCTGGCGGGAATAGTCAAAATAAAAGGCACATTAATTGTGACATTACCACCATCGCTACTCCCCCCAGCAGTAGCGGAAATGATGCTATTATCCACCATGATTAGCACGCCACCCGCTTGAAGATTAATGTTGCCTCCACCCCCTTGCAGAGTGCGAGCCGTAATAAATCCCAATTCGTTGAGAACAATGATGTCGGCTACCTGTACTTGCAAGTTACCACCATTGCCTTGCCCCCCATTACTAACGCTAATGCCAGCCCCTTTATTTAACCCTAGGGAATCTGCCACAATCTGAATATTACCCGCATTACCTTGAGCGCCTGGAAATACGGTACTAAAAGCTCCCGTCAAGAGCGTATCGTCAGCATTCAAACCAGACAAAGTTAAATTATCATCAGATTGGGAATTTTGGGCGCTGTTAAGAACTCCTTGAAATAAAGCTTGACCGCTAGCATTAATATTAATATTGCCTGCATTACCCTGTCCTAAGCTACTGGTAATAATTACTCCTCTATTGCTTAATAAAAGCGATTCTGTGGCAATACTAATATTGCCGCCATTACCAACTGCGCCAGATAATACAGCGCTATAGGCTCCGCTAGCATCACCAATAGCTGTATTAATACCAGAATCGGTATTATCAAAACCATCAAAAAGTACCAAATTACTGGCTTGAACGCTAATATTTCCTGCATTTCCATGCCCGGTAGTGGTAGCCTGTAATTGTCCACCATTGGTTAACAAGAGCGATCGCGTGGCAATATTGATATTACCACCATTGCCAATTCCCGTCGGTGCTACCCCACTATAAATGCCACTATTTAAGCCGTCTTTAGCTCCATCAAAAAGTACCAAATTGCTAGCTTGAATGTTGATTTCTCCGGCGTTACCTGTCCCAAATACATTATTTCCTATAATGCTCCCGTTTGCCCCAATCAACGTTCCAGTGCTGATATTAATTTTACCCCCATTACCGATAGCATTCATTGAAATATCATTGACAATGATGCTATTATTGGCTAAACCAACTGTGCTAGCATTAATAGTAATATCTCCAGCCGTAGCCGAACTGCTGCCCATCCCAGGGGCAATTCCTGCTAGGATGATGCTGTCTCCCAACAAGTTTAAATTCTGAGCATTAACGGTAATACTTCCCCCGCCACCACTACTCACAAGAACTTGGGCGCTGTTAGTTAAGGACACATCTGCCAGCGATGCACCGCTAGTTGGACTTAAACTAAAGTTAGTTCCAGAAATATTTAATCCTATTTGCCCAGGAGCAGCTAATCCGGCTAATTCGACTCTGCCTCCCGGCGCATATAATTGTCCGCCATTAATGGCAATATTGCCGCCAGCAAGAACTAAACTATTGCCCGGAGATACTTGCAAATAACCTTGATTAACGATGGGTTGAGGAATTTGATTGTAGAAAAAAGCTGAGGGGTTAACCGTGAGGATAGCGACGCTATTCCCCGTAGTAGTACCAAAACTGCCAGTATTGCCAAATTGAAGGCTATTGGCAGTAGTCGCCACAAAGGAGCCGCCAATATTTAGATAGGCATTGGGAGTAAAAACAATGCCATTGGGATTAATTAAAAAGACGTTGGCAGAAAAATTGGCTTGAATTATGCCATTAATAGTAGAGGCATTTGTACCTGTGACGCGACTAATAATGTTTTGAATGCTGGCGGCATTATTAAAGCTGGCAATTGCCCCAGTGGAAACTGAAAAATCTTGAAAGCTGTGAAACAGGTTTTTTCCAGTAGAATCAGTAGTACCACCTGCGATCGCACAAATTCCGCTAGTACAAGGCAAGGAAGGAGAAAGGTTAACAGTTGTGCCTAAAGTGCCATCGGAGGTAATTTGAGCTTGGGCGAAATTTGGCAACAGCAGCCAGTATCCTGACACCAGCCAGAAAAAATGCTGCCATTGAATATCTTGCTGTCTATTACCCATTTGTCAGAATTAAGGATGTGGAACAGCGGGATTTTAGTTGACAGGAGAAAAATCATTTCTGACTTTATCCCCAATCCTGCCATTTTCATTTTGGCTTAAATTTGCCTAGACCACCACCAGGCGATCGCCCTGGACATGGGGTAGAATCGAGAAAATGTTGAAGCAGGAATTATGACCTCTATATTTAATGAGCAATCTGGTATCATTCGGACAGAAAGAGGACTAGCGATCGCAGGCTCTCGGATAACTCTATACGATGTCATGGATTTTCTGAAAGCAGACTATCCACCAAAACTGATCCGAGACAAATTCAACCTTACAGATGCACAAATTGAGGCTGCTTTATCTTATTTAACTGCAAATCGTACTCAGGTAGAAACTGAATATCAGGAAGTTTTGCAAACTAGACAAGAAATTCGCCAATATTGGGAAGAGCGCAATCACAGACACTTGGCTCGGATTGCTACTATCCCACATAAATCTAGCCAAGCAGATCTTTGGGCAAAGCTAGAAGAACAAAAAGTTAGACGTGCATCAAAAATGCCATGAATTTTGAGTGGGATGAAAATAAATCGATAATAAACTTCTCGAAGCATGGAGTTTCCTTTGAGGAAGCTAAAACAGTTTTTGAAGATCCGCTCTATATTGATTTCTACGATCCAGCCCACTCTGATCAAGAGGAACGCTATCTTATTGTAGGAGAGTCTGACCAAAGACGCTTATTAATTGTGTCATATACTGAAAGAGGAAATTCAATTCGGATTATTAGTGCCAGAGAAGTAACGCGATCTGAAAGAGAAGTCTATCAAGAAGGTTAATTTGGATATGGAAGATGAAATGCAGTCAGAGTATGACTTGAAAAACCTCAGAGTCAGAAAATTAGGTACTGGAAGAAAAAACTTTTGTGGTACAACGGTACAATTAGAACCTGATGTTGCCGCCATGTTTCCTAACGATCGTGCAGTTAATGAGGCTTTACGCTTTTTGATCAGAATTATCCAGCAAAATCAGATTCAGACACCTGAAATTCAGTCTGACAGCGAATTGAAGTCAACCAATAAATAAAAGCAGCTTAAACCAAGATTCAAAATCAAACTTCAAAATTTGGTAACTTTACACCTAACCAGCCAGCAAAGTTTTCTTGCTGAATGGAATTAGGATTTTCAACTGGGATAATCTGGTAACGGTTGGGGCGCGGTTGAGCTAAAGTTACGGAAACAATTCGCAGACGATCTTGATGGAAAACAGTTACTTCAATGGTATCTCCAGGCTGATAATCTTTCAAGCGATCGCCTATTTGTTCGGCTGTAACTCGCCAACCATTAATTGCCAGTAATTCATCCCCCGCATCTAGGCTGGCTGCTTGGGCTGGAGAAGCAGTTTCCACAAACTTAATTATATCATGTCCCCCTTCATTTTTCACCGTTATCCCGATAAATGGTGGTAAATCTTCTTGGTTTTCAAAAACCAGTTGCAAGCCAAAAGGAGCCAAGTATTCATTAAATGGTAACTCTTCCGTACCATCAATATAATTGGCAAAGAAATCATCTAAGTTGGTATCAGCGACTGTTTCAATCACTGCTTTTAACTCTGCGGGGGTAAAACCAACTTCTATTTTACCAAAGTCCTGCCACATTTTCACCATCACATCGTCAAGCGATCGCTGGTTTTTATGTCTGGCTCGAATCAGCAAATCTAGTAATAAAGAAACCATTTCCCCTTTGAGATAGTAGGAAATTTGAGAATTGTTACTATTGGCTTCCTGACGATAGAGTTTAATCCAAGCATCAAAGCTGGATTCGCTGGCGGGTTGCACTAATCGCCCTGGGATAGTTTGGAGGCGAGTTATTTCTTTGCTCAAACCGTCTAAATACGCCTTGCAATCATAAATTTGCGCTCGATAGGGAATTACCAAATCGTAATAACTGGTTGTCCCTTCACTAAACCATAAAGAAGGCGTATAATTTTCTCCATCATAATCAAAAACTTCTAAACCTTTAGGGCGCAGGCGCTTCACATTCCAGAGATGAAAAAATTCGTGGGCAACCAATTGGATGAAACGATGATATTTGTCTGGCTGACGAAACCCAAAGCGATGATAATTCAAAGTACAGGCATTTTTGTGTTCCAAACCCCCTGCGCCGCTAGTTGCCAGATGGAGTAAAAATAAATAGTTGTCGTAGGGCAATCCACCAAACATTTTCGCTTCAACAGCAATAATCCTTTGAATGTCGAGAATGATTTTGGCAATCTTCGCATTGCCTTCTCCCCAAACTGCTAATTGATGAGATTTAGATTCTGCTTCAAAGTTGTAAATTTGGTGATTGCCAATTTCAAAAGGACTATCTACCAAGGTGTCAAAATCCGAGGCGAAAAACACTTTACCATCGGTTTTTATGCCCCAAGATTCAGCTTCCGCCGCTGCTAGGAGAGGCAAAGGAGTTGTGACTTGCCAAGAGGGATAGGGAGGAGCGATCGCGATCGCTATTGGCAGTTGTTCTAAACCTGGTAAATAAAAGCATAAAGCCGCCGGATTAAAATATCCGTGGGTAACATCGAGATGATTTGTCCGCACAGTCAGATCGTTCGCAAAGATGCGGTAGCTAACTTTAATTTCAGTTCCTCCTACCGTCTTAATTTGCCAATGATTTTTCTTGATTTTCTGCCAAACCAAAGGTTTGCCATTACTAGCCGTTGCCGAAAAATCCTGCAAATGCTTAGAATATTCCCGGACTAGATAAGAGCCAGGAGTCCACACAGGCATCTTTAAATCTAGTTGTTCGGCTTGCCAATTTTTAACTTGTAAAGTAACTTCAAATAGATGGGATGTCGGCTGGGACATCGCTACCTGATAGGAAAGTTTGGGGCTGGTTGTTAACACATTATTAGAACGAACTGATGTAGCTTCAGTCATTTTATCAAAGGAAATAGCGTTTAACTGGAAAATCTAAACTGGTTTAAACTGGTTTAAACTGGTTCCTAGGCTCTGCCTGGGAACCGATATCGAGAGGCTCTGCCTCGCGTGGGTTTTCGAGAGGCAGAGCCTCTCGATAGGCATTCCTAGGCAGAGCCTAGGAACGAGGAGAAATTAACGGTGCGTTACGCTATCGCTTTAGCGTTAGCGAAGCCCTTGGCGTTAGCCATGCCGATAGGCTATACACACCCTACTACTATTTCACACCCAAACCAATAGTGGCAGCATAAACCGCGCGATCGCCTAATTCATCCTCAATTCTCAATAAGCGGTTGTACTTTGCCACCCGCTCGCTGCGACAGAGGGAACCAGTCTTAATTTGACCAGCCCGAGTTGCCACGGCTAAATCGGCAATGGTAGTATCTTCAGTCTCACCGGAACGATGACTAATTACTGAACGATAACCTTTGCGAGTTGCCAGATCAATTGTTTCCAAAGTTTCCGTTAGGGAACCAATTTGATTCAACTTGATCAAAATTGAATTTGCTGCTCCTTCTTCAATCCCCTTTCGCAGACGGATTGGATTAGTCACAAACAAATCATCCCCCACAAGTTGCACCTTGGAACCGAGTTTTTGGGTCAATAATTTCCAGTTTTCCCAATCCTCCTCATGGAGTCCATCTTCAATGGAAACAATCGGATATTTGCCAGAAAGTTCGGCAAGATAGTCCACAAACTCCGCTGGCGAGTGGGCAGAACCATCATAGACATAATTGCCATCTTTATAAAACTCGCTGGCGGCAACATCTAGAGCTAGAGCTACCTGTTCCCCCGGCTTGTAACCAGCCTTCTCAATTGCCGCTACCAGCAATTCCAAAGCCGCTTGATTGGACTCCAAGTTAGGGGCAAACCCCCCTTCATCGCCTACCCCTGTCAGCAAGCCTTTATCGGCTAGTACCTTACTTAAAGAAGCAAATACTTCTGCTCCCCAACGTAGGGCTTCCTTAAATGTGGGTGCGCCCACTGGCACAATCATAAACTCTTGAAAATCCACATTGTTTGATGCGTGCGCCCCACCATTGATCACATTCATCAAGGGAACGGGTAAAACATTCGAGAGGGGGCTACCCAGATAGCGATACAGGGGTAAATCCAAGGAGTAGGCGGCAGCTTTGGCTGTGGCGAGGGAAACTGCCAAAATTGCATTTGCGCCCAAATTAGCCTTGTTCTCTGAACCGTCGATCTCAATCATCGTCTTGTCAATTAAAGACTGATTGAGGGCATCCAAGTCTAGTAATTGGGGGGTAATCTGTTCTTCGACATTTTGGACAGCCTTGAGAACCCCTTTACCACCGTAACGTTTGGGGTCGCCATCCCGCAATTCGTGGGCTTCAAAGGTTCCTGTGGAAGCACCGCTAGGCACTTGGGCAAGTCCAGAAGCACCATTAACTAGATAGACTTGTGCTTCAATGGTAGGACGACCCCGCGAGTCGAGGATTTCCCGCGCGACAATGGCATCAATGGCTGTGTCTTGAATAGTCATGTATTGGTTGCTCCCTTTGCAAGCGAGATATTGCGGACTCTTTGGCTCAATTCGTGAGAGGTGGCTTTGTCTCCCGATTGATACAATACTTCGAGAATTGACATTTCAGCCGTAGATTAACAAGGAATTTGGGATTGTGTCATGAGAATGCTACATACGAGGTTGGGTTGCGCGACAGCAAAACCCAACAAAACACTGATAAATGTTGGGTTGACCCTATCGTTCCAACTCAACCTACGATTCTTGAGTATATCGAAAAAATCAAGGGCAATGTTATTTAATTAATTTCTCAGGGAGTCGGGGTGGTCTTGGGCTATGTAGAAGCGGGAATACTTCACCTCACCGGTGGCGGAAAATTCTTCGGACACGGCAAATAACCCAACTTCTATATCCTCGAAATAAATCACACAGCCAATGTGTCCTTTTACTTGGAAGGGTCCATGAAATAACCGATATTTGGGAATATAAATCAATAAAAAGTTGGTAATTTTAACTGCTCTGCCAAACATTTGCTCGCAACTTTTGTGGAGAATAGCCGTTAGATATTCATTATGGGCAGGCTGTCCTAGGTCAGTAAATTTCGGATCGTCTACAAAGTGATCCATGTAAAATAACCAGATATCGGAAAGATCTTTGTCATTGACCAGTTTATGCTTGAGTTCCTTTAACTTTTTGATTTTCATAATAAAGCTGGTACAGTTTCTAATCAATTAGTTTCCCCAGGGAGTGGGTAGCATCCGTTTAGGACACCATACCACAACTGGATTGCAGGAGTCAAAAAGTTCGTGGCCTAAAACTTTAAAAAGTGCGGGAATATAACAATGCCATAACCACCAGAATACTTTTTGGGGGTCTTCAGACTCTACAATCTCTATCAACTAATCCTGCTTTCACCAACCCTAGGACTCGATTAAGTTTTCTCCTCGCGCTGCATTATACTATTATCTAGAGCGGGGAGGGCGGTAAAATGAATGAAAATATGAGCGTAAAAGAAATTAAAACAGCGATCGCGCAATTACCAACCAAGAAATGAATTGGAATATCTTTAATTTAACTTGCTGAGGCGACGATACACCACTGCTAACGCCTCAGCATCGCCAACATTACCGGGAAATAGGACTACAGGTAAATTGGGAAATTGCGGATGATCGAGGGGCGATCGCACTACAGAACAACCTGGTAGAATTTGTCCTAGTAATCTGGCAGCGCGAAGAGCTAACCCACTGCTTAAAACATCGTTGGAAGTAATTCCTCCCTTACTAATTAAAAAACCAATATCTGTCGGCAACCCCTTGACAATATCCATTAATAGTGATGAGACTGCCGCGCCAAATTGCAGGCGAATTTCGACGCTGGCAAAAGTTAATTCTTGCCGACTGGTATAAATTACTGAAGTTTTGCCGCTGCGATGAACTTCGCCCACTTTGGTTAACGTAGCAGTTAATAAATCATCCCGCTGGGTTGCCGATTCTTCTAGTAAATCTGCCACATTAATTTCAATTCCCACTACCGTTGGTTCTGGCAACAATCTATTTAATTGTTCGGTACTTTTTTTCACATGGGAACCCACAATTACCGCCCCCGGTTTGCCTTCCCGAACATACTTTGCCATCTCCTCAGCGGCGACAGGTTGGGGAGGCAGCCCCGCTAAAGCTGTTAAAATGCTGGCAGCACTGCGGAATAAAAAGCGTTTACCTTGGGCAGCAGCTTGGAGAATATCAGCGGCAAAGCGGTTTAAATCAGCTTGGGTTTCTCCATCTACCACGGCACATTGATTGCCAGTTAATGCCAACAATCTTTCTAAACTACCTGCCCGAATATCTGCTAATAAAAATCGCTCTACGGCAGTTTCTGGAATTTTGCCTTGGGTTTTTTCGGCAACGTATTTGGGTAAATAACTGTGCTGGTAAGCAAAGACAGAATCGTGAGCAAATTCAGTTTCGTGAACTGGCGTGGGAACGCTATTCACCACTAAATAATGGATACTATCGCGGGTAAATCTGCCCCCTTCAAAGAACGCTGGGACGAGAAAATGGGCATCAAAGGAACCCAGTTCAGTAGCGATCGCATCCGTTTCAATGGGATAATGTCCCCGCAGAGTAGAATCGGAACGACTGACCACTAAAAAATCGGTAATTCCTTCTGAGGCAATTGCCTGTTTTAAATTTTGACAAACTTCTTGCGTCACCGTTGCCGCTTCTTCCGGTGGCAAAGATCTAGTATTAGTCAGAATAAAAAAGATCGGCGATTCATCTGTCAATCCGAGTTTCAAGGTATCCACATCCCAGCGCGTTAGCAACAAGCAACCGTGGACAGTTTGGGAACCTGTGGGATCGTCATCTAAAACAATAATTTTCATTGATTAATTGAGTAACAGTTATGACACCACTAAGGCACAAAGAATGGAGTATCTGTAGGGGTAGCGCCTAGGCTGTTGACTTTGGGCTTTTTTAGTAGTTTTCTGCTCATGCAGTTTCTGATCTGTTTACTCGTTCCCAGGCTCTGCCTGGGAATGCCATCCAGAGGCTCTGCCTCGCTTTGTCATCCGAGGCAGAGCCTCGCGATTCGGTTCCCAGGCAGAGCCTAGGAACCAGTCAGGGGGAGTGAGAATATCGAACACGGTTATTGCATGAATAAAATTGCTGAAAAACTGATAAAGTCAACAGCCTAGGCTCAAGCCCAACTACGAACTTTTACGCTCTTTTATTTGTGACCACCTACCAACTGAACCGTATTGTTATTTAACCAGCTGTCCCTGAAAGATCAGACATAGCAATAAGCAGCCAACCGTGAAGGCTGACTGCTTAACTTACTGGAACTAAGTTAGCGTTTAGGCATCGTAGTAGAGAGCAAACTCGTAGGGGTGAGGCCGCAAGCGCATTGGGTTAACTTCATTATTCAACTTGTAAGCCACCCAAGTTTGAATGAAGTCTTCGGTAAATACTCCCGGTTCAGTCAAGAAAGCATGATCCTTTTCTAGCGCTTCTAGAGCCAAGTCCAAAGAACCTGGAGTAGAAGGAATCTTGCTTAGTTCTTCTGGACTTAGATCGTAAATATCGACATCCAGCGGTTCACCTGGATCAATCTTGTTCTTAATCCCATCTAAACCAGCGCAGAGCATAGCAGCAAAGGCTAGATAGGGGTTAGCAGTGGCATCGGGACAGCGGAATTCCAAGCGCTTCGCTTTCGGGTTACTTCCAGACAAGGGGATGCGGATGGAGGCCGAACGGTTGCCTTGAGAATAGGCTAAGTTCACTGGAGCTTCAAAGCCTGGGACTAACCGTTTGTAGGAATTAGTGGAAGGGTTAGTCAGTGCCAGCAAAGCCGGAGCGTGTTTGAGCAAGCCACCGATATAATACAGGGCGATTTCGCTCAAGCCAGCATACTTGTCCCCAGCAAATAGGGGCTGTCCGTCTTTCCAGATTGACTGGTGGGTGTGCATCCCCGAACCATTGTCGTTGAACAGCGGTTTGGGCATGAAGGTAACTGTCTTGCCATACTTTTTGGCAACGTTCTTGATGACATACTTGTAAGTCATCAAATAGTCCGCTGCTTGAATTAAACTAGCGAAGCGGAAACCCAACTCGCACTGACCGCCAGTGGCAACTTCATGGTGGTGCTTTTCAATTGGCACTCCGCACTTCGCCATCGTCAGCAACATTTCTGTCCGCATATCTTGGGAAGTGTCAGTGGGAGCAACGGGGAAATAACCCTCTTTGTAGCGGGGTTTGTAACCGAGGTTGCCACCTACTTCTTCTCGACCAGAGTTCCAGCGCCCTTCAATGGAGTCTACATAGTAATAGCCAGTATTTTGGGTCTGGTCGAAGCGAACATCATCAAAGATAAAGAATTCGGCTTCTGGGCCAACGAAGACGGTATCGCCAATACCAGTTGAGATGAGATAATCTACTGCTTTTTGGGCAATGGTGCGGGGACAGCGGCTGTAGGGTTCGTTGGTGCGGGGTTCTTTGATGCTACAGACGACACTGAGGGTTGGTTCTGCCATGAAGGGGTCAATCCAGGCAGTGGTGGGGTCTAACACCATGGTCATGTCTGATTCATTGATGGCTTTCCAGCCCCGAATGCTTGAACCGTCGAAGGGAACGCCAGTCGTGAAAGCACTTTCGTCAATTTGGTCTTGGTAGAGGGAAAGGTGCTGCCAGATCCCTGGGGTATCGATAAATTTGAGGTCAATAATCTGAATGTTCTTTTCTTGAACGTAAGACAAGAACTCTTGGGAGGTCTGGAACATTTATGACTCCTTATTTCCTTTTGCCTTTCACTGTACCTGGATCATCCTAGGAAGTAGAAAAGATATTTTGTATCACAAAATACTAAATATTCTAGTCCGGGGACAGTCTAAATCTTGAGAAAATAAAAAGTTGTAGCAATTTTTACAGAAATTAGTTTTTATCATTGGTTGGAATATTAAACTGTATTAAAAACTACTAAAATTTGGATTGCTTTCAAACTAAGTGTTTAGATTGGGAATAAGGGCGATCGCGCTTCCTGAAAATATTCTAGCCTTGTCTTGACATACTCCCCGGCCTAAAGGCACGGGGATTCTAAGGTCGAATAGCAATTGCAGGCATTAGCCCGTCTAACATTGCCTAACTTAGCGGTTGATGCCCCAACCGCACAAATATTTCTAGCCGCGTTTTCATCCCTAACATTTACTGATTGGCAGGATGGACAACGCCATGCTCTCACGGACAAATCTAAGCTGGATAAAATATGACCGCAGTGCGAACAAGTTTTACTGGATGGATACCAAGGGTTAATAAAAATGATTTGTTTCCC
>CAKZHE010000306.1 GCA_936920195.1 uncultured cyanobacterium
GCTTTAAATATCTTGGCAATAGGATTAAATAGGGTAGGGCATACCCAAATTAACGCCTGTGGAGAGTTCAGCCTCTGTCAGTTAGATGCAAGTCTGGCTGGTAAGTTGTCTCGCTGAACCAGGAATCCCCGTGCTTTTTCTCAGGGGAGTGTCAATCTCTACTTCTCAGCTTGAGCAACAGGTCATAAAAAGGCTGCCAATTGTCTTCCTGCGTAATTGGTTCCCAAATCGCTTCTATTTGCGATCGCACCAATACTGTTTTAGGATTAACTAATCTCATTCTCTCGCCAACTTTCGCTAATTCTTCTTCCGAAAACCCTCTCAAAATCCCATGATATAAACTTCGCCACTGGGTAATCAAATCCTCTTTCCCCAGCTTTGATAAAAAATCGTCTTCGCTCAAAATACCATTCACATCAACTCGCCAGCGAGTATTAAACAACTCTGTTAAGTCTGCAAAAAAGCTATGATAGCCAACTTGAGTTTCCTGCAAAACCTGAATCGTTAAGCCGATAAACTCATTGCCTATCGCTAACTCCAACGACTCCAAACCGAACTTTTTCAACATCAATCGCTGATAAGCCTGGTAATAATAATCATTAAACTGCCCCAATCCGGCTGCCAAATCCTCAGCCTTAATTACCACCTGCAAAGGTACTTGCAACATCTCCAAATTTAACTTGCAAATTTCTGGCTGATTGCCATAACTGTAGCGCCCATAATAGTCAAAATAAGCCGCTGTAAAGTGCAAATTGTAGGTAGGAATAAAGGCGTAGGGACCGTAATCAAAACTTTCCCCAGTAATTGACATATTATCCGTATTCAGCACCGCATGACAAAATCCTGCTGCCATCCATTGCGCCGTTAACTCTGCTACCCGCCGGACTAATTCCGCATAAAAGAGGGCATATCTGTCTTCTTGACTTTTAAACTGAGGATAGTAATAGGCAATTACATGGTCTAACAATTTGGCAATTAAATCCTTTCTTCCCAAATAGTGCAACCGTTCAAAAGTGCCAAATCGAATATGAGAAAGACTAAACCTAATCATTACCGAAGATCTCGTGGGCGAAGGTTCATCTCCTCGCCATAGCGCTTCGCCAGTTTCAATCATGCTCAAACAACGAGAAGTTTTTACCCCCATTTGATACAAAGCTTCGGCTGCCAGCACCTCGCGCACGCCGCCTTTTAATGTCAATCTGCCATCTCCACCTCTAGAATAGGGCGTTCTACCCGAACCTTTTGTGCCAAAATCGTATAATTCCCCATCTATCCCCCGGACTTGACCGTAGAGAAAACCTCGACCATCCCCTAAAGAGGGGTTATACTCACCAAATTGATAGCCGTGATAGCGCAGAGCTAAAAAAGGCTGCACTCCTTGGAATTTCCCAAAGGCAGCGATAAAATCTTCATCAGTAACATCTTGGGGATTGAGTCCTAATTGTGGTAGCAGTTGGTCATTCCGAAAGCGCAAGATGTGCTGGGGAAATTCTGCCGCTGTGACTTGATCAAAATAATCTTCGCCCAAGGATTCTAGGGCAGGTTCGTATTGGAGGGCAAGGAAAGGATTCATGGATTGATGAATAGAGCGTAGGATGCTTCAGAGGTTAGTTTCAAAGAGAAGTGATATGTCCAACCCCTTATTATACGAACAAAATCTTTTTGTGGTGCTGGAGCCAAATCTGCCAGAGCAGTTTTTGGAACCACAGGAATTGCGAGCAAAACTGCAAGCAATTTTGGCAAATTGTCAAGACCGTTTGCCGAGGGATTTGCAAAAGTTTACTGATATTGAGGCGCAAGCGCAATATTTGCTGGAAACTAGCTGCGAATTCTCTTTGGAGCCGGGGCGGTATTTGCAATGGTACGCGGTGCGGCTGGAAAAGTAAACCAAATCAAAAAAGTTTTTCTACTCGTTACTAGGCAAAGGAGACGTTCCACCGGAACGTCTCTACTAGGATAAACCAACATTTTTCTATTTAACATAGTATGTGAGTGGGAAGTCCCGCACTCTAACGGTACTCCGTTGAGTGGCGGGATGAAAACGAACCAGAAAATAAATTGAGCGGCAGCGAATCGATACTGTATTATACGCTATAATAATCTTATCGGTATTCGATATTCTTGATAAATGTACAAAGCATACAAATACAGAATCTATCCCACAAGCGAGCAAGAAACCTTGCTTGCCAAGTCTTTTGGCTGTGCGAGATGGTTTTGGAACTATGCCTTAAACTTGTGTCAAGAAACCTATAAAAATACTGGCAAGGGGTTGTCTAGGGGATACATTCAAGGCTTACTTCCGGCGCTCAAAAAAGAACACGAATGGCTAAAAGAGCCATATTCTCAATGCTTGCAAGTAGTAGCGTTGAATCTATCTACTGCTTACAAAAACTTCTTTGACAAGAGGGCAATGCCGCCTAGATTCAAGCCTAAGCATGGCAGGCAGTCGATTAGCTATCCCCAAAACGTCAAGTTTGATGGCGACTGCATTAATCTACCTAAGATTGGATTGGTGCATTGTCGCCTTCATAGAACCTTTGAAGGAACTGTCAAAACGGTCACGGTATCGCGCCATCCTGATGGGAAACACTTTGTATCTGTCTTAGTTGACGATGGCAATGCTAACCCTTCGACTGCGCTCAGGGCAAGCCCTAAACCAATATCAGTAGACAAAGCTATTGGTATTGACGTAGGGTTGGCGCATTTTGCGATTACCAGTGATGGCTCCAAGTTCGACAATCCTAAATACTTTGTCAAACGCCAACGCAATCTAAAAAAGAAGCAGCAAAAGCTTTCCCGCAAAAAGAAAGGTAGTCAAAACCGTCAAAAAGCCAGATTGGCAGTGGCAAAAGTCCACGCCAAAATTGCGAGATGTCGTGAAGATTTTCTGCACAAGCTATCCCGCAAGATAGTCAACGAAAACCAAGTTATTGCGGTAGAAAATCTCAACATCAAGGGCATGGTCAAAAACCATAACTTAGCCAAAGCGATTAGCGATGTTGGTTGGGGTATGTTCTGCACAATGCTCAAGTACAAGGCTGAGAGCGAAGGAAAACAATATATTGAGATTGACCGATGGTTCCCTAGCTCTAAGACTTGCCATGTTTGCCTAAATCGAGTTGATAATCTCAGCCTGGATGTCAGGGCATGGACTTGTAATCATTGCGGTACTCACCATGACCGTGATGTAAATGCAGCAATCAATATTAGAAATGAAGCCTTGCGGATTCTGGCGTTAGGAACTAGCGCTTCTGCCTGTGAAGGGGATGTAAGTCGATCTGGTAAAACTTCGGTTTTGTTGGACGCTATCCCCGTTGAATCAGGAAGCCAGCGCTCTATCGCCTAGCGATGAGCGTCTGGTAGTTCACTCCGTCAGGATTACTATTGAGCGGCAATAGATTCTTTTACCCAACGGCGAAAGGCTTTCATGGTGGCATTTCTGCCAATAATTTTACTTTGCTCCAGATACTGAGGAATTACTGTTTTTACAGGCAAGTTAGGAAAATTCAAGCTGCTGTCAGATTGAACATATTGCCCTGCCTGCAAAACATTAATTTCTAAGCTTTTCCCGTTATATCGCCACAACTCCGGCACTCCTAAAACTTGATAATTATTCAAGTGAGTGCGAGAAGTAATATCAATTTCAATGGCTAAATCTGGGGGTAAATCTACATTCAAATCGATTTTTTTCTTGCCTCTAATTGCGGCTTCATTTTTAATATAAAAACATTCATCTGGCTCTAAGGCTTGAGCCATATTTTGAGCTTTAAAAGTAGTAGATCCCGCCGATCTAAACTCAATATCTAGTTCTTCCAGTAGGGCTTTAACTAAATCGCCAATAATTTCTTTATTATTTTCATGTTCAAATAGGGGAGTCATTATTTCTAATACACCTTGACTATAGGACAAGCGAGCAGCGCGGCTTTCTCCTAATTCATCTAAGATTTTTTCAAACATTTGCCAACTGACATTTTCTAGAAGTAGCTGGCTGCCGGGAGGAACCTTGATTTGGCTAAGTTCTAACTGCATAATTTTCAATTCTCCTGCCAAACATGAATTTTTTTAACGCCAAGAACGCAAAGGCAGTTTTTTCTTTGCGCTCTTGGCGCTCCCTTTGCATCCTTGGCGTTGAAAATCACTGGAATAGAAATCGGTATTATTCATGCCGCTGAATGCGACTCCATCGTCAAACTATGCCCCAAAACTGCAAAAACTTGCCGCTGCTCAAACAAGGCCACTAATTCCCCATTGATCTTGTTTTTAGCCGCTTCAGTTTTCAGAATTTGCATAGTAACTTCCACAGGCAACCGCTTTTTATAAGGGCGATCGCTCGCCGTCAAAGCATCATATATATCAGCAATGGTGAGAATCTGGGTTTGGATGGGAATTTCTTCCTTGGTTAATCCTTGAGGATAGCCAGTGCCATCTAATTTTTCGTGATGTCCGTAGGCAATTGTTGCCACATCTTTTAGATGTTTTGTCCAAGGAATCCGCTTGAGAAATTCATAGGTTTGAGTGACATGAACCTCAATCGCTAAACGTTCTTTGGGCGTTAAATTTCCCCTCGGTACCATCAACTGCTCCATTTCCGATCGCGAGATCAGGGGTTTGAGTTCCCCATCCAAATCCCGATAGGTATATTGAGCCAGGGCAGTTAATTCTAAGAGTGCCTCTTCCGATAAAACCTGAAATTGCCTAGTTTCTAATGCTTCCGGTTCGTTGGCATCCAAAATTAACTGCCAGTAACGTTCTAATTGGGCGATCGCTCGCTCCAACTGAAGATCAAATTCTGATATTTGCTGGCAGTGGGGACAACTATCATCCTGATGTTGGTGACTGGAATGTTCAATTAAATAGCGAAATTTATTTTGGGCGCAATCCATTTGGAGGGTGCGTTGGGCTAAAGCGAAACGATGGCGAATAATTTCTAATTGTTCGGGATAAAGTTTCTTTTGCTTCCCCAAAATGGTTTCGGGAACCATCACTTTGCCAAAATCATGCAACAGGGCGGCATAGCGAATTTCTTGGATATGGCGATCGCTGAAATAGATCGATCGCCACGATCCATAATTAACTGAACTCACTTCTTCGCTCAACCGGACAGTTAATTCTGCCACTCTTTCTGAGTGACCAGAAGTTGTGGGATCGCGAGCTTCAATGATCTGAACCGAAGCCTTGACAAAGCCTTCAAATAGGTTTTCAATACTTTCTTGCAACTGATTCCTTTCAATGGAAATTGCCGCTTGGGAAGCCAAGGATTTGATAATCCGCTCTTCCCATTCCGAATAGGGCTGCGTCACCTCCAAGGTATTTTCCAGCGTCAATTCAATATGAGGTGCAATCTTGCGATTAATTAGTTGCAAAACCCCAATAATTTCCCCATCCTGGTCTTGCATCGGTAACACCAACACCGAACGGGTACGATAGGGAATGCTAGTATCAAAGCTGCGGTCTAATTGGTAGGGAACGTTATCTGGCAGCGCGTAGGCATCGGATAAATTTAGGCTTTTGCCCGTTAAAGCCACATATCCCGCCAAACTGCGGGGATTTAAAGGAAAGGAAAACTCTTGAAAGGAGCTTTTGACAGTGGGAATAGAATCATTTTGCGCTACCTTAAAGATTAATCTGGGCGTGGAACCACTGCAATCCATCAGATAAACGCTGCCTGCATCGCTACAGGTAATCTCTCGGCTTTTAGATAAAATTAGATACAATAATTCTCCTAGATTGTTGCTGCTAGACAACGCTGTGCCAATTGCTAACAGCTGTTCAATCAGTTCAACCCGCTCAGTAGATGCGGAGTAGAGTTCTTGTTTCTCAAGGGCTGCGGTTGAAGAATTGCCAACAGTCATAAATTTTTCTGGTGCTATTACATTGACACTCCCCACACCTCAAGGCAGAGGGTTCTAGCATCATTGATGTTCTTTACTTTTTCCCGGCTGACCTGGGATAGAAGTAGGGAGAACATCAGAGAAAATTTAATTTATGGGATTAGAACCTCCTGGGAGCGTAGAAACGAGCCTGTCTTTTGACCTGGTACGCGAACGTTACCAAGTTCCGATTATCGCAAAAGAGACAGAAAACAGCTATGATCCTCGTCACCGCATATCAGTACGCAGGCAACTTTCCCTCGGCAATCCTACTGATATTCTAAAGTTTATGGTTACAAAAAACAGTAGGAAAGAACAGATATTCTTGCCTACTGCTGATATTTCGTTTATTTGGGCTTGGGAGCATACGCGCTAGCGCGTATGCCTATGCCTTGCGAATCGGTAGGCGATCGCAGAGCTTCGCCCCCAATATACCTAAATTAATAGGGACGAGAATAGCGTCCGCCACCACCCCGATTCCCTCCTGGGCCGCCGCGTCCGCCGCCGCCACCCGGCCCACCCGGACCCCGTTCTTCACGAGGTTTGGCTTTATTAACTTTCAAATTCCGACCCATCCATTCGGCTCCATCTAGTGCTTCAATTGCCGCTGCTTCTTCTGCACCTGTTTCCATTTCTACAAAACCAAAACCTCGCGGACGGCCTGTTTCCCGATCGGTAGGTAATTGTACTCTTTTGACGTTGCCATATTCTGCGAACACGGCGGTTAAATCTTGGCTGGTAACTTCGTAGGACAGGTTACCTACATAAATCGACACGGATGTTTCTCCAATTTCGTTTAGTGTGAGGAATCAGTTTCGGAGATCTGCTTGCCGACTCAGAGTAAAGAGGTATTTCTGCTGTCACTAGAGATGGTAACCGAAAGCCGATTTTTAGATTATACCATAGATCTTGTAGGTAATGTGGGATTTTAGATTAAGAATTGACCTTTTTAATTCAAAATTCAAAATTCAAAGTTCAAAATTATGAATGATTTTGAATTTTGACGTAGGGATTTTAGTCAGTGGCTGGTCAAAATTTTTGATTTGCTGGGCAATTACATGATTTGTTTTAAACCAGAAATATCAGCTGCTCCAAAGTGAATACTTAAGGCTAGATTTAAATTTTCTAAAGATTTTACCAACCAGGGAACGCCATCTCTAGCCGATGATTCGTAGTGATTGAATAAAATCGAAAAGCGCTTTTCTAAATAGGGTTTGACTTTGCGACAAAGCAGGACAATTTTCAGGATCAATCCGGTGGTGAGAGTTGCTCCTAAATTAGTAATCAGATCGACAAACACAAAATGGTTTGGTCGTTGGGGACTTTCCACAATCAAGAAATTTAGCAACTGACTGCAAGTGCGGACGATTAGAAATTCGCTGGTTTTTTGATCGTTGCTGGGGGCGAGAGTATGATTGAGGTGAGCATACAACCTTTCGTTAAATTGGCGATCGCCATAATTGCGATCGATGCCAGAAATTAGATACTCGTACAAATCGGATTTGAAATCGCTAAAAGAGTTAATTTCGCTGGTATGGTTGATAAAACTATTGGCTAAGTCTCGGTAGGTATGCCCTCTGTCTACTTTGCCAACAAAATGTTTTAGCGCCCCACCGAGTTCGCGATCGCTCAACAAGGTAGGATTTTCTACCTGTTTCAATCGGGCAGCAGCGGAGGGTGAACCAAGACGGATTACTTCCGAACGCCGTAGTTGATAGTTAATATACTGGGATAAATCAACTTCAAATTTTTTCTGGATTCTGGATTGGATTTGTCTGACTGTTTGTTGGTGTTCGTAGCTGCTATCTTCGCTTAACAAACAATGTTCATAAAGATAGGGATAGCGCCGAATTAGGGTTCCTAATGGCTTAGAACCGTTGCCGCTAGTTTCTGCGGCTTGATTCATTACCTGAGCCAGACGGCGCAGGGTGACATATTGATCGCTCTCGTTAAATTGCTGAACTAATTGCCGCACTCTTCTGCCAACTCGCGATCGCGTTGCGCCAGGATCGGGGACATTAACAAATAAATCAACTAACTCCGGAATCGCGGCTTGCATTTGCGGCTGCATCTGCCAGCGATTGATCAAAATGTGGCAGCAGCGGTTGAGGACAAACCGAAATTCTTGCTCTGCCTGTTTGGAGAGGGCAATCTGCTCGATAGATTGCCAAACTTGGGGATCGGAATATCCCACTCCATCGATAAATAGTTGTTGAAACCGCTCAATCATCTGACTGGGCGAATCTACTTGAACGCAGGAAATCAGGTGCTGATATAGTAGCTGTTCTTGCGCGTTAGTTTGTCGGACGTTAATCTCGTTCTGAATATTCACTTCTGTTACGCTCCTACGCGCGCGTAGGCCAGCCCAATCCTAATCTAATAGTTTAGTTCAGTTTGGTTTTGACCTACTTTTCGGAAATACGCTTGCAGGCAGCCGCACCCTGTTTTCCCAAACCATTCCCAAGGTTATACTTTATACGCTATACAGAGATATGTCCCGTTAAACCGAGCATATCTTTATGAAAGTTTAATCTGGTTCAGCAAATTTGCGGGAAGTTTGTCAATTTTTGTTAAAAAGTTTGTTTTCAAAGATAATGAAAATGGTAGCACCCCGATCGAATGGCGACTATTGGCCTGCGAATCTCTCTTAATTTTACCTCCAAAGAAAGAATTTTATGTTAAATCGTCTCAATCTCGCTCAACTAAAGGAAATTATTGGGGCGGAAGCAACTGCGCTCGGTGAGGAAGCTCAGAAAAAGCCTGTGGGCGCGATCGCCACTGATTCCCGTCGCCTGCAACCGGGGGAGGTATTCCTAGCGTTGCGGGGGGAAAAGTTTGATGGACACGAATTTGCTAGTTTGGCGGGACAAAAAGGCGCGATCGCCATCATTACCGAACGTCTCCTGGATTTGCCCATCCCCCAATTGCAAGTTAACAATACTTTACAAGCCTATCAAGCGATCGCCCGCTGGTGGCGGAATCAATTTAGCATTCCGGTGATTGCGGTGACGGGTTCGGTGGGTAAAACCACAACTAAGGAATTGATTGCCGCCGTTTTATCCACGGCGGGGAAAGTGCTAAAAACCGAGTTGAACTACAACAACGAGATTGGGGTTCCCAAAACTCTGCTAGAACTGACTCCGGAACATGATTTTGCCATCATTGAAATGGGGATGCGGGGGCGGGGGCAAATTGCCGAATTAGCGCAGATCGCCCAGCCGACAATCGGAATTATTACCAATGTGGGAACGGCTCACATTGGACTTTTGGGTTCGGAAGAAGCGATCGCCCAAGCCAAATGCGAGTTATTGGCAGAAATGCCGCCCAGTAGCATTGCCATTCTCAATGCCGACAATCAGGTATTAATGGATACTGCTGCTACAGTTTGGCAGGGCAAAACCATCAGTTATGGTTTGAAAAAGGGCGATTTCCAAGGGAAATTAATTGATAACGATACTTTATTAGTTGCCGGACAGCAATTACCTTTACCCCTGAATGGGCAGCACAACACCCTGAATTATTTGGCAGCTTTGGCAGTGGCACAAGTATTAAATATTAGTTGGCAACCCCTCGCCCAAGGCTTGAATGTTACCTTGCCGGATGGACGAGCGAAAAAGTATGAATTGCCTAATGATGTGGTAATTCTGGACGAAACCTATAATGCGGGGTTGGAATCAATGTTAGCCGCCTTGCAATTGCTAGCACAAACCCCCGGAAAAAGGCGAATTGCTGTCTTGGGAACTATGAAGGAATTGGGAGAGCGATCGCCAGAATTTCATCAGCGGGTGGGAGAGGCAGCGCGGCAACTAAATTTAGACGGTTTATTAGTTTTAGTGGACGATCCCGAAGCAGCGGCGATCGCCCTAGGAGCGCAACCCCTAGCGACGGAATGCTTCCGCAACCGCCATGATTTAGTGGCTCGATTAAAGGAATTAATTCAAGCCGGCGATCGCCTTCTTTTCAAAGCTTCCCATTCCGTTGGACTCGACAGCGTAGTTAATCAATTGCGCTCCGAGTTGGGCTAGCAATCCTCCCCAGATTACCGGGGGATTAAGTGACATCGCACGCCAATCCCTGGATTAACCACCGCTGCTAAATCCTCTGGAGACAGGGTACTAATTTCGGCTTGCAGTTCTTCAACGGTAAAGTTGTAACCCCGTTCTGCCGCAATTTTCACAAAGGTTTCGGCATCATCAACTGCTTTGATTTTTTCTTCTAATTCCTGGTCTTTTTGAACAGCTTTAAAAAAGCTGGCAGCAGTTTCTATGGTCATAGGAATACCTCTCCTGGTATAGTCTAAAGTGGGAATTGAAATGGTTGAGATTAAATGTGAATCCTGACTAAAACAACTCTGTCATAAGGTATAAATCCTTAGCCAGAGCAGTAAGATTCTGCGAATGTTTATCTTCCCATTATAGAACTTACAATTTGCAAAATTACGACTGAGTTAGTCTAATGGGAAAAGGAATTGATGGTTTCGATTTCTAAGATTCGTTTTCCAATCCATTCGCTAATTGCTGGGACAACGGCATTGCCAAGGAGTCTCCCTCTACGACTGTCCATCCGGGGGGAAACCCCATCAGCCTCTCCCACTCTGTCCACGTCAAGTTTCTCGCCACAGAGTATTGGTCGGTCTGAATGGCCTCCTTGATGTCCTCCAGCTTGGGCGCGTAACGTGGGACAGATGCTTTTTGCCATTGTGTACCCGAAGCCACCGCGACGTTGTACCACAAGCGGATTGTCTCCGAGAGCGACTTGACGAAGATTCGATCTAGCTTTCGTTTGGCTCGATTCTCTCGACGCAGTATCCCTAAACAGTTCGCCGCCGTCAGTAAAGAAGTGATAGGCACTTTCCGATCTAAAACTTGCGATAAAGAATACTCTATCTCGGTTATGGGGTAAGCCCGCATGGATAGCGTTACACGATACCCATCCCCCCAAATACCCATTCTTTTCCAGCGTGTCGATAACTGTCTCAAGAGCAGTACCTTCTTCGGCGGAGAGTACACCCGGCACGTTTTCCATAACCAACCACGCTGGATGAACTTCTCTAACCAAGTCCATAAACGTGAAGAATAAACCACTTCGGTCTCCGGCAAGTCCTCTTCTATTTGTATTGGCGGTACTGAGGTCTTGGCAAGGCCATCCGGCACACCATAGTTCAGCGGGAGGGATAGTTGCTGGTAAGAGGGTTGTGATATCGTCATGCAAAGGTATATCAGGCCAATGGCGCTTAAGGATTTGTTGACAAAAAGAATCTATTTCACATTGAAATACCACCTTCATCCCTGCTCTTTCAAAGCCAAGATCAAAGCCGCCAATACCAGCGAAGAAGGAGCAAACACGCATATCAATACTTATAACCGATAAATGATTCACTCACCAAAAGCTATTGTAGCCGAAAATCGCCATTATGAACTTGATGCTATCTCAAGAGTATTAGACATCGACCCGATATGGTTGCTGCGGGGAGATGGCTGATGGCAAAAGAGAGAAAAAGTCGAGGAAGACAAAAGTTTCTCCCCCTAACTGTTGTCAGCGTTCGCGAGGTTATAGGCAATGTCAGCCGCGAAGATTGGTTAGAGGAAGTTTGTGGAGGATTTGTATCTCCCAGTGCAGCAAATAAATCATACTATCGAGTGCTTTTAGAAAAACTTTGGCCTCTAAAACATGGGATTCCTGGCCCTTGGGTGAAAGAGGATGAACTAAGAGAAGCGATTGAGACTTTTAGAAGGAGTCAGCACTCAGGGGAAAAACCCTATAAACCTTATATAGATGTTTTTAGACGCTTGCGAGAACTTCAAGGAGAGGAAGGGATTACTGGCATTGGACGAGAAGGTAAAACATATCAACTGGTGAATTTATCTTTAAGTGAAAAAAGAGTACCACGAGTTAAGCTTTCCGATCGAGACTGGCAAGAAATTCTTAATCAATACCACAACAAATGTCCAGTTTGTAGTCGCTCGGAACCAGAGGTTAGATTTCAGCAGGATCATAAAATTCCGCGTATTAGAGGTGGCGGTAACGAATTAACTAATTGGCAACCTCTTTGTGATGAGTGCAACAATTTTAAAAGTACATCCTGTCGTGGATGTCAACTAGATTGCAAACAATGTAGCTGGGCTTTTCCTGAAAGATTTGCCCCACTCCGTCTATCTTCTGACAATATTTATAAGCTGAGACAATTTGCTAATAACATTAACTCAGATCCTCATGCTTTCCTAAACCAAATTGTTGAGGATTTTTTTCGGGGTCATTAAACTATGCTTTTACGGCTGGACTAACTAGATACAAATAATATTTCTCGTCAGACATAAAACTGTTGGTAAAGTTAGCGATCGCCGCGATATTCAAATCGGGATTCGCCATATCTAGTTCATAGTTCAAAATTAACAAAATCTGGGGATTGTTCTGCTTTAACAAGAAATTAACTTGTTCTAAGACGGCGATCGCATTCACTTCTTGTCTTTTTTGATTAAACAGCACAAAGCTCCCCATATCCTTAATTTCAGGATAATATATTTTGCGGTTTAAATAGCCCCCAATCGGCGAAACCGCATAATCTTTACTACCAACTAGCAATATTTGATCTAAGTGTTGTTGGTGAATAAACCGAGCCGTTTCGCGACTGGCAGAAAGGGGAATAATGATATCTCGCGTAAATGCCACAATTCCCGCCGCCAGTTGAGCCGATAACAGGACAGAAAAAAATGCTTTTCTGTATTGACTGGCAAATCCAATTAATCTCTGAGCAGGTTGCTTAAACAGCTTGAAAGCCAGATTTTCAAGATAGAGATTGTTCGCAGGATAATAACTTGCCAACCACAACACTGCTACCAACAATATATACAAGTTACCATGATGTCTTGGTCCGCCAATAAATTTCAGATAACTAAAAAAGAGAATGCTGAAAGTTCCGAAAGAGTAGAGAAATAAAATAATCGGCTGACGAATCAAAGACAGTAAAGTGAAAATGAGCAATCCCGTGGAAATAATTGCAAACATGGTAATTTCTTGTTTGCCGGGAACAATTACTACCACATAACCATTCCAAATCGTTGTCAAAACTTCGGTTAAACGCTGAAAATTAAAATTTAGCACCCAACCCGATGCGCCTCCGGCTAAGTTGCTATCGGCAGGGGGGATGAGTTGAGCGAGGGAAGTAATAATTCCCAAGATGAAGATAACTGCACTAATAATTAAATTGTTCTGACTGACAAGCGATCGCTTTTCAGTTTGACGATTTAAAAGATAATCTAATCCTAACATTAAACCCAAGGAAATGGAGATGATTAAACCATAGGCATTAGCATTGGCTAGGGCAAATAAAGTTAAAGCTAGTAAAAAGTAACTTCGCTGGCGAGTGGGAAACAAAGCGCAAAAAGTAAAGATTAATAGCACTCCAATGGCATAATTGCGGCTAATTAATAAGTATTCATAAAAAGGCAAGTATCCAAAGCAAAATAGAATTTTCTGCCAGCGGAGAAAGGGCGAAAAATAAAGAAAAATTGTAATAACAGCAGTAGCGATCGCCAAATGGAAAAACTGCATGGCGATGGGATTACTCGTCAACAAATTCAAAATATAAAGGCAGATATACCACAATCCCGGATGACCTTCATATTTGATATTTTGAAATAGTTCCATCACAGAAGAACTATCTCGCGCAATCAGCCAAACATTAATTTCATCGCGCCACATCGAATGGCGAAGAATACCAATTAATCCCAAACTGAAAAAAATGGCAATTAACGATTGGGGAAATACTGCAAACTTTTCAATAGCTTTGTGATTTCTAACCATTTCAATTATTTTCATGATAAAATTCTGCAATAATGTCACGAATTTCCGCAGGAGCAATATCATTTATGTCAGATTTTGAGTAAATCAGCAAGAATAGAATCATAGTAGGTGATTCAATATGATAAATCAATCGATAACCTGCACTTTTTCCTTTCTGAATATCACTATTTTTGAGCCGGACTTTAAGCACAACGTACCCAATTCCAGATATTTGATCGCCAACAAAATTTCCAGCTTGAATATTTTCAATAATTGGCTGTAGATCGGATTGAATGTGGCGATATCGTTTAGCTAGTGCGCGGATTTTTCGCTTAAAATCATTGGTGAAAAGAATCTGAATTGTAGGTAAGTTATTCGACATCAATACCATCCCAGAGTTCAGAAATAGGACGAATTTTACCTAATTTAGCATCTTGTAATGACTGGCGTAGATCGTTCAGAATTTGTTGCTTTGGTTCATCGTCTGCGTCGAATTGATTTTCTTCTGAGATTAGTACAATCACTTCTACTCGGCTATCTTGCTCTAGTCCTAGTGGATTATCCAGAAACAATTGTCCTTGGTTATTAACTGTTCCCATAACTTTAATTGCTTTCATTTCGCCTCCAATTTTTTTAGGCAATATTAGTATTTTGAGTCTTCACATCATTATTCTAAATGCCGCGCGATCGCTGCATAAAAAGGATCGCCCCCGCCCATCCCCATCCATTGCAGAAATTGGGGAACTGTTGCTTGTCGAGCGATAATTTCTACTGGACTAAAACCAGCAACCGATTCAAAGTAACTTTTGACTAACTTGATATGACTGGCATCAGAACTATCCCGCCAAATTTGAATCGCTTTTTGATAAAACATTCGGTTAGAAAAGCTGATAATCGCGATTCCCCCCGGTTTGAGAATTCGGTAAATTTCGGCAAACACAGCTTCCGGGTATTGGAGATACTGCACCGAAACCGTATTTAGCACCGCATCAAAATCAGCATCAGGGAAAGGTAATTTGGGATTGGCGTTGAGATCTTGGGCAAAATAACTATGGAAACGGGGGTTGCGAGCCAATTCTGCCAAGTTGAGTCCGTGACCTTCCACGTGGGAAAATACCATTTCCTCTGGTAAGTGCGACACCCAACTGCTCATTAAATCCAGGATGCGGGTTCCAGGTTGCAGGCGATCGCGGTATAAATCAGTTAGTTGTTGAATGAAGCCTTCATCAACATGGGTGACAAATCGCGGCTCAGAATAGAATAAGCTATCGTCAGTATCGTCTAATTTCGTCCGTTGCTCGGGGCGCAGCATAAGCCAAGAAGTTGATTTAACTAGGATAGCGGTTTCAAGTCGATTGCTCAACTTCAAGGGATTCCTGGGGAAATTCTACCACTGTGGTGCGATTGGCAACCGTCACGCGATCGCCTGCCACCAACTTTCTGCCGCGTCTAGTTTCCACCAAGCCATTGACAGTGACGTTACCAAATTGGATTAATACCTTTGCTTGTCCACCAGTAGGAGCCATCCCCGTCCATTTCAAAAATTGATCGAGTTTAATGGTTTGAGTGTTGCTAGTTGTCATTGCCAGAGCGTGAAGAATAACTTTATGGTGAACTTTGGGAAAATGAGATTTACGATCCATCTTAAGGCGAAATTCGCCCTGTGGTTACTTTTGGTCAGTGGAGGAATTGGACTAGGTGCGGTGTCAGATCTTGCACCAATGGCAATGGCAGCGCCAAGGGGAGAACCGAAACCCCTCACCCGCAGGCAACTAGCTAAATACCAAAAAACCTTTCAACAACAGATAGAAAGCATTTTAAATTTGGTTGGTTTGGGCAAATTAAGTCGCCCTCCAGAATTTTCAGAAACTCTCCAAGCCTATAGAAATGAGCGAGCCAAAAGCGATCCTGATACGGCTGCTTTTTTAGGATTATGGGTGAATGAATGGGAGCCGTTTCCACCTTTTTTGTTTTTGTCGATATTTCCCTCAGAAGTGAAAGGCAGAGTTTGCATCATCGAATATATAGATACTCAAGATCCCAATCCTATTCCTGGGGAAAAACAGCCACCTAATCCACCGCCCAAGTTTTCCACAGCCAGAATTATTCGGGGGCAATTAGTTGGCGAGCAATTTGGGTTTGACAAATCCTTGATTCGTCAGGTTAAGGAGGAATGGATGGCAACCCCAATTGAGTTTTTAGGAGCAGTGAATCAGCAAAAAGAGTTGCAACTGTACGCATCTAAAAAGGTGGCAGAGTTAGATCCTATTTTGCCTGCGGAGGTTTTGGAAGCTTTCAAAACTAACAGATGCAATCGATAGCAAATCGTAGTAGCGTGTCTAGTCTAAAATGAAAAATCGTCTGTATTCCTTAGAGTGCCTTAGTGTCTTCGTGGTGAATATCTGGTAAACCACAAAGACACTAAGACACAAAGAAATAATAACAGCGCGATCGCTCGCCGGACTTACGCAGCTATCCTAGAAATAGGGGGCAACCACGGGGGGATTGCCCCGACAAAACGCTATATTATATACGCTCTGCGTAAGTCCTGGTAGAGCCTCTTGATATCAGTTCCCAAGTGGGAGCCTAAGAACCAGCCGTAGGGTGGGCAATGCCGACGATCTCCTGAGAACGTCATGTTAACCCTGGAGGGCATTGCCCACCCTACAGATCTATCGTTCTTCAATTGCTGGAGTTTTTATGCACTTAAAAAGAGTTCAAGTACCAGATTTTCGCGTTCTCAAAGATGTGGATATCACCTTTGAAAAAGAATTCACTCCTAGAATTTTTCCCCTTGGCAGCCAAAACGGAGGCGGCAAAAGTACCTTATTGCAATTGATATTTGTCTTACTTCATTGTTCGCAATATCCAGAAAAATTGCACTTTGTAAAAAATATGATTGATGGATTTAAATTAAGAGACGGTGAAAATACAAGGATGGTGGCAACATTTGATATCGTTGACGGCGAAAAAGAATTGAATATTGATTTTTTTGTGTGTGGAGAATCATATTTAAGAACAATGTTTAGCTCAGAAGAAAACGAAAAAAATACAGTCTCCAAGTTTATTATTTTAGAAAATAGTAAGAGCAAAATATCTCAATATGAAAAAGAAATCAGTGGACTTGAAAGTAGCCCATCAAATTCTGCTGGAAATCAACAAAGACCAGCAAAAATACAATCATTAAAAACAAAGATTAACAATATAAATGCAACCAAAAACAATCTTGAATTATCTGGAATTTCAAAAAGCTTTTCTGAAAAAATAGAGCTAACTGATATTTTATATATCACCACCTATTCATCAGAAAGTAATGATGAAGAACAAGAAGTTTTACTTTGTCAAGTCAAGGCTCTGGATTTGGAAAATGCCAAAAAATTGTTGAATCTTTTGTCAAATAAAGTTTTTTTGGCTGCACCTTCCACCCAGGTATTTCTTTTCCTGTCTAGAAAAGCAAAAATGTCATTATTTCAAAATAGTAAATATCCAGATGATAATTACCATTCCTATTTAACGAAAGCTAAATCAGAATTGCCAGAATTATTTACATACGATTTTTTTCCAGTAGATTTATTAATAGATTCGTTTAAAGCATCAAGAGATAAAGATTTTCAAGTAGCCATAGAAACGGGAGCGTATGGCAATCATTATCAAACATTATTAAATGAATTTAACTCTCTTTTGACCAACAAGAAACTTAACTTAAAAGCAGATCTTTCTGGTGTAAATTTTAGCGTGGATAATGGCAATGAAATTATAGAACTTGGATCAGAAGACTTGAGTCATGGAGAATTAAAGCGGCTCAGTATTTATATGTGGCTCAAATATCGTAATATAGAAGATGCCATTGTGTTGATGGATGAAATTGAAATTGCTTTCCATCCAGATTGGCAATATCGGATTATTGCCGATCTTCAAGATTGGGGTCCAAATAATCAATATATTCTGGCAACTCATTCTTATTCATTGTGCGAAGCGCTGACACCTGCTCATGTCAAGGAAATAGAACCAAAACTTTTACCTGTAAAAGCGAATAACTAAATTATGAGTTTTAACGAAGCAGAATTGCATCGGCACTGCGTTCATATTCTTAACCAAAGAAGAATTAAAAATAAAATTGTTATCCTTTGCGAAGGTGGCATTCCTCAAGATAAGGGCAGACCATCGCCTCAGTCCTATAGTAGAATGGAGCAAATGCCCGATGCTAACTTCTATAAGGGATGTGTGCCGAAATGCTGGAAACAAAGTTTACCAGAGTTTGTTATCTGCGGAGATAAAAGGGATGTTTTAGACACATATTCTACGCTTTTACAATGGCATGAGCAAGGCAAAGATATGGGTTATTTAAAATCAGAAAAGTTGTTTGCTATTGTAGATTTGGATCTTCAGAAACAACGAATTGATGATTACGATTTTTTAGATACAGATGAAATATTTCTGGACTTATACGATGAGATTAGAGTGAATGTCAAGACAGTATCGCAGCATCGCATCTGGGTGACAGGACTAATTTATAAAGAAGCCTATTTTATGATTCCTGAACTTCAGGCTGTATTTGACCATTGGGAAAATGCGTTAACATACGACGAGCGCCCCTTGCAATTGGAAGGTGTTTATCTTAGGATGTGTAATGATATTGTAGATGATATCTCTATCCAAAATAGTTTGCCGATAGTGCGCGATCGCATTCGCTATTGTACTGGACTAGATTGCTCTAATACCACTCAATTAAAAGATTCTTGGCAGCAGCAATTTAAAAATAGTCAGCTTCCCAGTTATGAAAAAGAAAAGTTAGTTTTTGCCTTGCTCAGAATTAAACAAGTAAAGAATTACTGGCATCAAATTAAACCACCTAGCTATTGGACTGGTTCCATAGTAGAATTCAGAGATCAGCTTTCGTTACACATAGCAGATTTTTATTCCCGCAACTATGAAGATGCTAAATATCATATTTCTTTTTTATTGCATAATTTATATGTGCGTCTAAGTGAGTCCACTCGTTCCTAAACTCTGACTGGGAATGAGTAATTAAACTGTATAGCAGCTTAGGCGGCACTTAACGCGATCGCAGACAATATCAATATGTCTCCTGTCAATGATACAAGTGACTGTCTTGAAAGCAAAGCGATCGCCTTTGCCAAATCTTCTGTATCAAACACATTAACAAAGTTCCGTGTCATTAGCTACCATTAGCCGTAGATGTCAGCAAACCCATACAAGAGGCATAATGATAGGTATATAGGTGAAATGAATCTGCTTAATATTCTTATAAGTTGCCCAACCAAACCCTACAGGAAATTGAGTCAAGATGGATTGCAGCCACATTCAATTTTGCGATCGCAAGTCCCAAGTAGACCTCAGCCAACTTCAAGCACTCTTTCAACTGGCGGCATTCTGGGCGCAGAACCGGAAGATTGCCGACTTAGCCGAAGCTATTAACAATAGCGAGCCAGTGGTGAGTGTGTGGAATGGAGATCAAATGATTGGCTTTGCCAGAGCTACCTCCGATGGTATTTACCGCGCCACCATTTGGGATGTGGTCATTCACCCAGACTATCAAGGGGCAGGCATAGGGCGCAAATTGATTGAAACCGTCTTGAGCCATCCTCGGATGAATCGGGTGGAGCGCACCTATCTGATGACTACCTATCAGCAAGGATTTTATCGGCGGATTGGTTTCCAGTTTAGCAATCCTAGTACCACCCTCGTTCTCTACAATCGCCCTTTGGTTAGTTCTCTTCCGGCTCAAGCTATGCAAGCTCGCGATTAGCCAGGGGGAGCGTACACTGGAGTTTAGTTAAATTGACAGTGGCTGAGGCGGTAGGACTGTCCGCTGGGACTATCTCCAACCGCCCATCCATCAATGCTATCAGTTTTTGAGCGATCGCCAGATTTAATCCTGGTGAAAGTTTGAATTCACTATCTGTTGGTTCTGATGGTGCAACCTCGGATTTAAACAAGTCGATGGGTTCGCTCCAAACTTCCGTGGAACGTTGAACATCAATCCAAATTTGCACGGTTTTAGCCACAGGTAAAACTTGAGCAGAAATAGTAATACTGCCATCCCTCAGTACCCCAATTGCCGCATCTACCAAGGTGGCTAATAATTGCCGCAAACTCTTGGGATCTGCCAAAATATAAATCTCTGGGTCTGCGGGTAAAATTTGTAAATTGAGACTGCGATTAGCAGCTTGCAGGTGAACTAAATTATAAACTTCCTGCAAAATCTTGGCTAAATTTAGGGGTTGAATTTCTAACTGATTTGTGCCGTGTTCCGCTTTGGAAATTGCAATCACTTCATCCAACAATTTCACCAACTTCAAAGCCGATTGATGCGCCTGTTGAATAAATTCCCGTTCTTCGGCAGGATCGTCGCACAAATCGGACAAAATTAGCTGATGCAATCCAATTAAACTACTTAAAGGCGATCGCAATTCGTGGGCGGTGCGAGCCAGAAATCCCCCTTGAAATTGGCTCATCTCCGTTGCCATCTGATAAGCGAGTCGGGTTTTTTGCAATTCTTCCCGGAGGGTTTGCAATTCTGGATTAGGATCTTGAGACATAAAATCACCTATTAGCCACAATTTTATTGCTCCTTGCCGCAAAACTTCCCAACCATTGCCCTGCCATTTCACCACTGTGGAAGGAATACCTGCCGGGGAACTAGCCGCATCTAGGTTGTCTGCTGATAATACCAGTACCTCTGGGAATTGGGCAGCAATTTCTGTCATGGTGAGTAAAGGCGGCTCTCCAGAACGATTGGCACTGGTAGTCGCCAGCGTCCCTGTCTGAGCTAAAATTGATAGGGCAATGGGACTGTTAGGCACGCGCAAACCAATAGTTTGCGGATTGAGGGGATTGACAGTTTTGGGGAGGCGATCGCTCGCTGGTAAAATTATGGTCAGCGCCCCAGGCCAATACAGTTTAGCCATTTTTTGCCAAATTTCCCATTCTTCTGGGCTGCCAACCACAAAAGGCCATAGCACCTCTGGCGTTGCCCCCATTAAAATTAAAGGCTTATCTTGTCCCCGTTGTTTGGCAGCAAAGATTAAATCTGCCTGTTCTGGTTTGGCTGCCAAAGCAGGTACTGTATCAGTAGGAAAACTGACTAAACTGCCAGCTAGAGCGCCAGCCACTAAAGCATCTGAAGAAACTTGAGGCATCTGTTATCTTGAGACAATCTCTATCATCAAATTTAGTCATAATTTATGACCATAGTCAAGTCGCTTCGCTCCAATTCAAAATTCAAAATTCAAAATTCAAAATTAAAGACAATTAGTGGGAGTTTGAACTCACCACTAATTGAAGACCGCCAAATCAAAGATTGTGGCGGGGGCTTGAACAATTAATTAATTAATTCAAAATTATTTCCATTCTTCATTTTGAATTTTGAATTTTGCCTTTTGAATTCAAAAAAGGT
>CAKZHE010000307.1 GCA_936920195.1 uncultured cyanobacterium
CTAAGTTCGTAGTTGGGCTTCAGCCCTAATCCGGAGAGGGCTGAAGCCCAACTACGAACTTTTGCCTTCTTTTATTTGTGACCACCTACTAACTGAACCGTATTGCGTTAAAAACTTGCTTCCAAGCCCACCCGAATAGTCAAACCTGGTTGATAGATGCGATTAGCTTTTTCATAAGTTACATCTGCCAAATTCTCCAAATACACTGTTAAGCCCAAATTTTTATCTAGAGGAACCCGCCCGCTGAAATCTAAATTGAAATAACCGGGCGAAAAATCTCTAATCGTCTCCCCAGGATTGTTAAATATAGATCGTCGCGCTCCACTAGAATAACTAGCAAAAAGATTAGCTTGCCAACCTTCCGCCGAGTACCCAAAACCAATTTTGGCGACAGAAAAAGGCAATAAACCCAATTGTAATCCTTGCTCTGTCCCCGTCTCAATCCGAGCATTTGTGTAAGTATAGTTCAAAAATGTCGTCCATTCTGGGGCGAGTTGCCATTTCAGCGCTGCTTCTAACCCATTAGTATTGACTAACCCAATATTGTTCCACTTGCCCGATTGAATACCGAGGCGATTGCTTAAGCTACTGCCAAAATAGGTAAATTGTCCGCTGACATTTTCGGCAAAAATCACATCTGCTCCTGCTGTCCAAGATGAACCCGTTTCGGGAATCAAATTAGCATTGGGCAACCAGTTATGGACAGTATCATAAACATACCGCTGATCGATCCCCGGATTGCGCTGCACTCCTACCCAACTAGCTCGCAACGCGATCGCTCGATCGGCATCCCACCTCGCCCCCACACCGGGGGTAAAATAACTGCTAAATTCGCTATTGAAGTTCTGCCTCGCCCCAATTTCTGCTTGGACTGTTTCGCTAATTTTCCAAGTATTTAAAGCAAATAAAGCTGTGTTAGTGCGATTGCGGTTTTCGGTTTCGTTCAATGCGGCTACACTAGGGGCGGTATTGAATACAGTGCCATTTAAATAGTTGCTTTGAAAATCCACACCCCAAGTTAGTTTATTCGCCGGATTGGTTTGCCACTGATGTTCTACCCTCGCGGCGATCGCCTGAGAATTTAATGTCCCGGTTCGATAGTAAATATTTTGGGTTGGGCCGTAGGTATTGAAGTAGTCTTGATTGTAGGCCACGGTAGTTCTTAACGTGGAGTCTTCCCCCTCGCCTAATAAAGCTTTCCACCCCAACCCAATATTAAACTTTTCGTGGTCTAAGCGGTCTCTTTGCAAAGGAAAGCCAAAATAGATCAAGCCTCGGCGACTAGCCACTTTATAGCCATCTAAACTTAAAGTATTTCTCGGATCTAGATCTACTTCTACGCCCCCAAAATAATTGCTAACTGCTGTATCGCCATTAAATAATAAACCTTCCGAATCCCGATTCGCTGCTCCTACTGGCACGCGATAGCGATTGTCGGATCTAGACTGTTCGTAACCCAAATTAAATTTGACATTCTTTTCTGTTCCACCGTAAGTCAAACGATAGTTAGATTGGTTGAAAGAACCGTATTGAATGGCAGCTTTAAAAGTCGGAATTTCTGAGCCTTTTTTGGTGATAATATTCACCACCCCACCAAAGGCTTCTGAGCCATATAGAATGCTGCTAGTACCGCTAGATAATTCTACTTTTTCAATTAATTCCGTGGGAATACTATTTAAGTCCGTATTACCGTGATAGGTATTAATGTTTGTTCCAATTGGCCTACCATTGAGCAAAAATACCGATTGATTCAGGTCACCACCGCGATAATAAGTCCCTGTATGAATATCGGCTCCAAAGCCGAAATTATTAATGGCAAATCCAGGGAGCGATCGCAGCACTTCTGATACACTGCGAGAACCTTGTTGGTTAATTTCTTCCTGTTTAATTATATAAACTGGACTAGAAGTTGGCGGTAAAGTTGTATTCTCTCCCGTAACAACTATCTCCTGCTCTTCGGTTTCGTTATTAGGCTCTGGTTGGTTTTGAACTATTTTTAAATCTTTTGAATTTGCCAGTGCTGGCGCAATCATTCCTAAACCGATCGCCGCAGACAACCCAATTCGATGCAATATTGATGGTAATTTCACTCTTCTACACCCGTAAAAACACAGTACGGATGCAGAATATCATAAACAGCAATAAAAGGGCAAGAAATACCTTACCCTTTTATATTTTATTATTTAGTTTTACATTAAGTAAAACCTACAATTGAGTTTTACGTTAAGTAAAAGAGGACTTACACAATACTTCTATCTGTGGAATCATTGCGTAAGTCCAGTCAAACTTAGTAGCCTCGGCTGTTGGGCTTGTGGACGATAAAGCTCAATACTTGGCATTGCTTGATATTGTCAAAACCCACCACGCGGATGTAGTTGTTGGCATATTCCGAACGGCAAGCTTTCACTTCACCCAAAATTTCATTGGTAGTAGTGGCATTGAACAGAGGCAACTTCCACAGAGTCCAGTAGTGCTGGGTGGGTTCAGAATCTTCACTGAATTCCACCGCCGGAATAAAACCGCTGTCCAGAATGTACTGGAGTTGCTTGGCGATTTGAGCGTCGCTCAGGGGGGGCAAATAGGAAAGAGTTTCGTAACGGCGCTCTTTTGGTAAAGTTCTCATGGTTGCCTAAATGACTTGGAATGTAATTAGTTGATGGCAGAAGAATTAGCGGTCAAGGTCATCTAAATCTGCCTCTGAATCCGCTTGATTTTCGGGATGGGTAGAAGGCTCGACAGGGCTGAGTTGGGTAATCCGCTCCAGATGCTGGCGGCGGTGCTGCATATTAGTTTGCTGAATTTGGGCGCGAACCATTTCTGGCAAGAAATCCGCGACTTCCTCTGCCAAAAACTGCCGCACCGTCATAATCCGCAAGGCCAATTCTTGCTTCTCCCGCAACAATTCCGCGATATAGGCTTCCCCATCTTGGATGTTGGCTTGCGAAGAAAAGTTACTCAGCCAATAGGCCAGAGGTGGATTTGTCTCGCTCAACTGGGCAATCACATTTTTGACTGCCTGATATGTCAAGTAGCTACTCAGCGTCTTGGCAGTATCTTTGGTAATTTGCTTGAGATCCATTTTCCTTCCCCCAGCCCGGTATGAAGTTTTGAGTTATGAATTAAAGTAACGCAAAACTCAAAACTTCTGGTTTGGATTAGAGGGTGTCCATGGCCTCGAATTCAAACTTGATTTCTTTCCAGAGTTCGCAAGCAGCGGCTAGTTCTGGAGACCACTTGGCAGCTTCGCGAATCACGTCGCCGCCTTCGCGGAACAGGTTGCGGCCTTCGTTACGAGCTTGGACGCAAGCTTCCAGAGCCACGCGGTTGGCGGTTGCACCAGGAGCATTACCCCAGGGGTGTCCGAGAGTACCACCACCAAATTGCAGGCAGGAGTCATCGCCGAAGATTTCCACTAGGGCGGGCATATGCCATACGTGGATACCGCCGGAAGCTACGGGCATGACACCGGGGAGAGATGCCCAATCTTGGGTAAAGTAGATCCCGCGATCGCGATCTTGTTCCACATAATCTTCGCGCATCAGATCGACGAAGCCCATCGTAATGCCTTTTTCCCCTTCCAGTTTGCCCACCACGGTACCAGAGTGCAGGTGGTCGCCACCGGACATCCGCAAGCACTTGGCTAGCACGCGGAAGTGAATCCCGTGATTCTTTTGACGGTCGATAACTGCGTGCATAGCGCGGTGAATGTGCAGCAATACCCCATTGCGACGACACCATTTTGCCAAGGTGGTATTGGCGGTGAAACCTCCGGTGAGGTAGTCGTGCATGATGATTGGGGTGTGAATTTCTTTGGCGAATTCAGCCCGTTCCATCATTTCTTCGCAGGTGGGGGCGGTCACATTTAGGTAGTGACCTTTGATTTCCCCGGTTTCAGCCTGAGCTTTTTCGATGGCTTCTTGAACGAACAGGAAGCGATCGCGCCAGCGCATGAAGGGCTGAGAGTTAATGTTTTCGTCGTCTTTGGTGAAGTCCAAACCACCGCGCAATACTTCATATACTGCCCGACCGTAGTTTTTGGCAGACAGACCTAGTTTGGGCTTAATGGTACAACCCAGCAGCGGACGACCATACTTGTTCAGTTTGTCTCGTTCAACAGTGATGCCGTGGGGAGGGCCTTGGAAGGTCTTCAGGTAAGCGACAGGAATCCGCAGATCTTCCAACCGCAGGGCGCGGAGAGCTTTGAAACCAAAAACGTTACCAACTAAGGAGGTCAGCAGGTTGGTGACCGAACCTTCCTCGAACAAATCGAGAGGATAGGCGATGAAGGCAATAAATTGATTGTCTTCGCCGGGAACTGGTTCGATGTCGTAGCAACGACCTTTATATCTGTCTAAGTCAGTCAGTAGGTCAGTCCAGACAGTGGTCCAGGTTCCGGTAGAAGATTCAGCGGCTACCGCAGCGCCTGCTTCTTCAAAAGGGACTCCAGGTTGGGGCGTGACGCGGAAAGCAGCCAGAATATCTGTATCTTTCGGGGTGTATTCCGGCGTGTAATAGGTCAGCCGATAATCTTGAACTCCGGCTTTATACCCAGATTTTGCCTGAGTTTTGGTTTGGGCGTAGGACATTTCTTCCTTCCTGAAGAATTACTCTAATGTGGCTACGGGTTAGGTGTAGTCCCGTATTGGTTCTTTATTGTTTTTTAACTATACCAGTAAGGCAATAAGATAAAATTCAGATCTTTTGCTGCTAAATATAATGTTTGTTTATCTTTACAACAGATCGGCTGTTTTAGTGACTTTTTATTACGAAATTTGAAGCCATCGGTCACAATTATGGCTGAGGGCGATCGCCTCAACCATAATGCCTACAATGGTAATACTGTCAATAGCTAGAGCGAGTCAAGGTCATAAATTTGGGGCAGAAACCCTATCTATGAGGTGGTGACAGCAGTTGAGTTGACTCGGCAGGCTTGGCAGCAGCCACTCTATAGATATAGATAGCCCTCGCTCGGTATTCTGGCTGCTAAAGATTGTGGTTTAGCTGCACAAAATTTTACATTGTCCACTTTTGAGGTGTTATTCTTGCTTATTGACAAAAAAGGATATTTGTGAATTGTATGTCGCCAGAAGAGTATCTAGCTTGGGAAGCCGAGCAAGATCTCAAGCTTGACATCCTCCCCGCTCTAAAGAGACGGGGATTCCTAAGACTCACGACTTAGGTTTCTGCTTCCTCGCACCAGCCAGAACAGATTTACTCTGTTCTGGTCTTACGGTCGCTCCACAGACTGACACGGCAAGCCCTGCCGCCAAAATATTCTTGGCTGCGTTCACGTCTCTGTCATGACGTGTCTCGCACTTGGGGCAATCCCACTCTCTGATATTCAAAGGCAACTTATCGACAATATGTCCACAATGCCCACACCTTTTAGAGCTAGGAAACCATCGGTCAATCTTGACAAAGTTGCGACCATACCAGTTGCACTTGTATTCAAGTTGCCGGACAAGCTCACCCCAAGAGGCATCACTAATCGAGAGAGCAAGTTGGTGATTTTTGACCAGATTCTTCACTGCCAAATCCTCAACTGCGATCGTTTGGTTTTCACGAACCAGTCGAGTTGTCAATTTGTGAAGAAAATCATTTCTCGCATCGCTAATTTCGGCATGAACTTTAGCGACTTTCAACCTGGCCTTGTGGCGATTATTAGAGCCTTTTTTCTTCCTGCTAAGTGCTTTCTGAGCCTTACGCAGTTTGCTTTTCTTAGCTTTGAAAGCTTTTGGATTAGCTACTTTTTCGCCATTACTCAAGGCAATCAAGCTGGTTATACCCAAGTCCAACCCAATTTGATGAGGAGATTCCGGTAATGCCGCTATCTCGACATCCACCAATATTGAAACAGTCCACCGTCCAGAGGGCGCGAGCTTGACCGTAATTGTTGACGGCTCTGCACCGACCGGGAGTTGACGGCTCCACCGGATATCCAAAGGCTGCTGACATTTGGCTAAGAATACTTTGCCGTCTTTCCATTTGAATGCAGACTTAGTAAATTCAGCATTACCACCGTGATGCTTTTTCTTGAAGTTTGGGTATTTTGCTCTTCCTGCAAAGAAATTAGTAAAGGCGGTTTGTAGATGCCTCAGCCCTTGCTGTAATGGCACACAGCTAACCTCATTGAGAAATTGCAAGTCTTCTTGCTTTTTCCAACCAGTTAGCATTGTTGAAGTTTCAGAGTATCCGAGCCGCTCTTGTCGTTCATACCATGCCTCAGTCCTGGCGGCTAAAGCACGGTTATAGACTAATCGAGTGCAACCCATCGTTCTCCTGAGCAATGTTTCTTGCTCAGGTGTGGGGTAAAATCGGTACTTGAATGCTTTTTGGGTCATGTTCACATTATAGCATCTATTCTGTGAATTGACTGATTAATTAAAGCCGTCCTAGTGGTCACTGAGCGTTCGACTGAGCGCGGACGGTGAGCTTGTCGAACTGCACGCCGAAGTCTTGCCGAAGTGAAGGACGGGGTTTCCACCCACATTTTTGATGACAGGGGGAACTATTCCCCATAGCCAAATTACTGCCAATTTCTCCGCCTTGCTCATTCCCCACCTACGCGGTAAAGGCTGCAAAGTCGCCGTTAGTGATGCCAAAGTCACCACCAAATCTGGCAAATACTACTATCCGGATTTGGTTGTCAAGTCGCTTCGCTCCAATTCAAAATTCAAAATTCAAAATTAAAGACAATTAGTGGGAGCTTGAACTCACCACTA
>CAKZHE010000308.1 GCA_936920195.1 uncultured cyanobacterium
TTTGACGCACCCCCTCCCCAGTTTTTTTTGGTGTGTGGGTTTTTGGTGCTGGGGGGTGGTTTGGGCTTGGGGGTTTTGGGGGGGGGGGTTGTTGGGAAGTGGGGGTGATGGGGGGATTAGTGATTAGTGAGGTTTTTTGTGAGATTTAATTATCCATGCAGAAGAATTGTGAATCATATTTATAAGTTTGCCAATGATTTGATTGTAGCTGTGGTATATAGTTCTTCCTTTCTCAATTTCAAGATACTTACACTTGACTGCAAATTCTATCCAAACTTGTGTTTCAATGACTTTTAATTGCCTCTTTCGCCATATTATTTATTCGTCAAATACTTTCTCCAAGATATCAAATAATCACCCCAACTCCCCATCACCCCATCACCCCATCACCCTATCACCTGTCTGCCGAAGACATCAGGGGATAAAAATGCCGGACAGTACCCGTACCTTGACCAATATCCAAGGCTGAATGAAGGGCAGCAGTAACGTAATATTTGGCTAGACGGACAGCAGAAAGCAAGTCTTTACCAAGGGCTAAATTAGCCGCGATCGCCGCTGATAAAGTACAGCCTGTACCGTGGGTATTTTTGGTATCGACAGTTGTCGTTTGCAAGACTTCTGAGCGATTCCCATCAAACCAAATATCAATCCCGCGCTGCTTTCCTGGCAAGCCTCCCCCTTTCACTACTACTGCTTTAGCCCCCAATTGGTAGATGCGCTCCGCTGCCAAACGCATATCATCAAGAGTATGGATTTCTAAACCGCTCAGAATTTGAGCTTCGTAAAGATTGGGGGTGACAATTACCGCTAGGGGAATTAGTAAATTTTTTAAAGCAGCGATCGCCTTTTCGTCAATTAGGGGCGCACCAGTGCGAGATACCATCACCGGATCGACTACCAATTGGTTAAGATTAAATCTGGCTAACTGTTCTGCCACCACGGTAATAATTTCTTGGTTAAGCAGCATTCCAGTTTTAGCGGCTTGCACATCAATATCTGTCAGGACAGTCTCAATCTGAGCTACTACCGCCGCCGCAGGCAAAGCATCTACTCGCGTCAACCCCAAGGTATTTTGGGCAGTAACGCAGGTAATCGCAGTACACCCGTGAACGCGATGAAAAGCGAAAGTTCGCAAATCTGCTTGAATGCCAGCCCCGCCCCCGCTATCGGAACCAGCTACAGTCATAGCAGTAGGAATGTTTTTTGAGATGCTATCAGTCATGCCATTTGGAATTTTCTTCAGTATGTCGAAAAAGTTCGTAGTTGGGCTTTAGCCCTCCGGATTAGGGCTAAAGCCCAACTACAAACTTCCTTTGATTTTTTTACTTTAATTATGACCACCTACTTAGATGCAGGGGCAAATTGCGTAATTTATGGTAATATTATATAGCAAAGTTTTAATTATTTAGTTATGGATCTAATCAGACTCGATCTAAATTCTTGGATATTAAAAATAGCTGGAAAAACTATTTTGATTGACCCTTGGTTGGTCGATCCTCTGGTATTTTATGGGATGCCCTGGCTATTTAAGGCTTGCCGCCAACATCCGCCTGCCTACTCCCCAGCCACATTGCCCACTATTGATTTAATTCTGATTTCCCAAAGTTTAGACGACCACTGCCATCAACCAACTTTAGCCCAGCTAGACCATCAAATTCCAGTTTTAGCCACACCAGTTGCTGCCAAGATTGCCAAAAAGTTAGGATTTGTTAACGTACAAGCCCTATCCACTTGGCAAGAATATACTTTGGATTCTGTCCAAATTATTGCTACCCCTGGAGCGCCGTTACCAGGCTCGTTTCCTCCCCAACTAGAAAATGGCTACTTTCTCAAAGACCAAGAACAGGGAGAAACTGTTTACTACGAACCGCATTTTTTTCGCCCAGAAGATAAAATTGAGCAGCGTCTCGGTCAAGTGGATGTAGCGATCGCCCCTGTAACTGGTTTAACTGTTTGCTTGCAAGGGCAGGTAGTTATGGGATCGACACAGACAATGGCATTAGTCAAGGCGCTACAACCTCGGATCTTTGTCCCAAATGGTTTGGGAGAACTGGTAAGTTCTGGACTCCTCCAATTTATCAGCCGTGCCGTTGGCAGTCTAGAGGAGTTCCGAGAATTACTAGCGGCTTCGGGATTGCCCACCCAACTGTTAGTACCAGAATCTGGCGAAAATCTCCAGTTGAGCAAATTAGTAATTGGCAATTAGTCCAAGATCAAACTTTTTCTTTACTAAGTCCGGGGGGGACGACGACCTCGTAAAAATTCTGGAATGTCCAAACCAGATTTATTTTTTGGTTCCACAACTGGTTGAGGTGGTGCTGCTGGTGGAGTAGCTGCCGGAGCAGGTTGATTTCTTCGCGTCGTTGGGGGTGGCGGCGGGGGAGGGGCTTCGCCACTAAACCCTGTGGCAATTACCGTAATCCGAATTTCCCCTTGCATCTTGTCATCGATCACTGCCCCAAAAATAATATTAGCGTTGGGATCGACCACTTCATAGATGATTTCAGCAGCGGCATTCACTTCATGGAGGGTGAGATCTGTCCCCCCAGTGATGTTAAAGACTACACCCCGCGCCCCTTCAATGGAAGATTCTAACAGGGGGGAAGAAATAGCGGCGATCGCCGCTTCCCTAGCCCTAGATTTGCCCGTGGCAATCCCAATCCCCATCAGTGCTGAACCCGCATCCGCCATAATTGCCCGAATATCAGCAAAATCCACATTCACCAAACCGGGAATAGTGATGATATCTGATATCCCCTGCACCCCCTGACGCAAAATATCATCAGCGGTGCGAAAAGCTTCTTGGACGGGGGTTTGTTCGGAAATTACCGACAGCAGTTTATCGTTGGGGATCACAATCAGCGTGTCTACACAACCCTGAAGATCCGAGATGCCTTTTTCGGCTTGACTGGTGCGACGGCGACCTTCAAAAGTAAAGGGACGAGTTACCACTCCTACTGTTAAGGCTCCCTTTTCCTTAGCAATCTCCGCCACAATCGGAGCCGCTCCGGTTCCCGTACCGCCGCCCATACCAGAGGTAATAAAAACCAGATCGGAATTTTCTAGAGCCATGGCAATCTCATCGCGAGATTCCTCGGCAGCCTTTTCGCCAATGGCAGGATTGCCGCCAGCGCCAAGTCCTCTGGTTAATTTTTGTCCGATTTGCAGGCGTTTGAGCGCCCCTGACTGGTCGAGGGCTTGAGCATCGGTATTAATTGACCAAAACTCCACTCCGTTGAGATCGCTGGCAATCATGCGGTTGACGGCGTTGCCGCCACCGCCACCGACACCAATAACTTTGATTCTGGCGACGCTACCTGGCACGATATTGTCACTCCTGGTTTGTTCTCTGGGGATGCTTTTAGCATCGCGGTCTTGAGTTAAATGCAGCCCAGAGTTGCTAAGGGGATTAGAATTTTCCACTGCAACTGAAAAATTAGCGGATATTGAGTTATCAGAGCTTTCATGGGCAAGCCCTAGTTTACTATTAAGCGTCATTCCACCAAAAATATATAGAACATTTTATTGTCTGAAAAGGGCTAAGGAAAACTACCTGCTAGCACTTCCCTATATATTAAGGGGTGTTTTGCCCAATGGTAGGATTATTTAGTGGGCTGGATTGTGGGAAAATCTGGATTTTTTAGGTCAATGTAGGAAATTTTGGTATTTTTGAGGCGAGTGGGTAATTCGCGCATTCGATCGAGGACTTGGAGTTGGGTGGCAAGACGAGAACTATAAGCGCCCAAATGAACATTCCCTAATTCAGTTTTCAAGATTAAGTTAGTGGGATCTTGGCAATTGATTTCCGAAATTTTAACGGGACTGCGACTCACGGTTTGATAGAGTGCTGACCAGTAGGGCAGATATTGTTCGCTCATACCAAAAACTTTGAGTTTGGGCAAGGGCAGGGAGCGGTCGAGGGCGGTATAACTGGCTAAGGAAATCCACACGCCTTGTTCGTCTAATAATCCTGGGACAGGGTTGGGAGAATTGGGGGCGGGGGAGAATTGGACAATCGCCACGGGTTGCCGTTCTGTTACCTGGATAGTTAATCTGGGCGGGACGAGTTGGCGGGTGACGGTAGCAGAAGCAATCGATCCTTGCGATTCCAGTTTGGCAGCAATTTCTTGGGGTTGCAACCTGAATAGGGATTGGGGATAGGAAACGGGAACTAGGGAGCGGATGGCGGCGGCGGAGAGGAAGCGGTTGCCTTCAATGGTAATCTGTTCCGGTTGACGAATTGTCCACATCGGCAGGGCGATCGCCCAAATTAAACCTATGGTTAAACCAATCAGGGCAAGGGAGCGCCAGATTGCCTGGAAAGATTTAACTCGGCGGCGGCGGCGCAATTTTCGACGGCGTTTAGTCAAATCGGTGGCAGAGGTGGGAAAAAGGGTCATCGAATTTTGAATTTTTACCCGCAGGCGATCGCTACTGTCAAGTTAACAGCATTTTGCTTGTTCGCCAGCCAGTAACTACTGAGAACATATAAAAAGTCCTAATCATTTTCTCCTAGGGTTTAATTATCAACCGTAACAGCCCCAAACCCCTATTCTAGAAGATTGTGGGGTACGCCCCTGCATCCAGGATTGGGGCTTTAACTGTAGGAATAGATCATAACAGTACGCTATTTGAAGTTAAACCCCATCTCAAAAAGGTCGGCATGGAATTAGATCTAGACAAATTTTTTGGAGCCTGTAACCCCAGCAAGACTTTAATCGCAGGTAATCCAGAGGATCGATCCTACTATATTGATTTTTCTGCCGTGCGCGGCGGCAAGATTGTCGAAGCCCTAGGGCGGACTATCACTCGCATTTCTCCCAATGAACCCACTTGTCAGCTATTTACTGGACACATTGGTTGCGGTAAATCTACGGAACTATTTCGTCTGAAAGCTCAATTGGAAGCGGAAAAATTTCATGTGGTTTATTTTGAATCTAGTCAGGACTTAGATATGGCAGATATCGATATCAGTGATATCTTGCTGGCGATCGCTAAGTCTGTCAGTGAAAGTATGGAGGAATTGGGAATTCGCTTGCAACCGGGTTATTTCAATAATTTATTTAGTGAAATTAAGGATTTTTTGCAAACGCCCATCGATCTGTCTGTGGAGGCACAATTGTCAATTGGGATTGGCAAAATTACGGCGAAAACTAAGGATAGTCCCAAACTGCGGGATCAACTCCGGCAATATTTGGAACCCCGGACAGAAAGCGTTTTAAGAGCGATTAATGAAGAAATTCTCAAGAAAGCGATTGAGGAGTTGAAATCTCGCGGTAACAAGGGGTTGGTGGTGATTGTTGATAATTTGGATCGGGTGGATAGTCGTAATTCTAGCTCAGGGCGATCGCTGCCCGAATATCTCTTTATCGATCGCGGCGAACAATTGCGTCGGCTAAATTGCCATTTGGTTTATACTTTGCCCCTCGCTTTGAATTTTTCCAATGAATACGAATCGCTAAAAAATCGCTTGGGTGGTGGCGTGGCTCCCAAGGTTTTACCGATGGTTCCCGTCCAATTAAGGGATGGTAAGCAGTGCGAAGAGGGGATGGGATTGTTACGTCAGATGATCCTTGCCAGAGCTTTCCCCCAATATTCTCCCCAAGAGCGACTAGAGTTAACTTCCCTAGTGTTTGAATCTCCGGCAACTCTTGACCGGATGTGTCGAATTAGTGGGGGTCATGTCCGTCATTTATTGGGGTTGCTATATAATTGTTTGCAACAGGCAGATCCCCCAGTTTCCCAACGCTGTTTGGAACACGTGATTAAGGGATACCGCGACGATTTGGTGTTGGGAATTGATGATGAAGAATGGGAATTGTTGTCCCAAGTAGTTGAACAGCAGTTGGTGAAAGGGGAAAAAGAATATCAAGTTCTATTGCGAAGTATGTTTGTGTTTGAATATCGGGACGATCAAGGGCGCTGGTTCGGGATTAATCCAGCTTTGATGGAAACGAAAAAGTTTCAGGATTTGTTCCATCAAAATGCCGTGATTTAAATCTGTAGGGGTAGCGCCTCCGTGCCTACCCCGTTAAATTGGGGCAACCACGGGGGGTTTGCCCCTACGAGATTTCTTAATCGTGGCAAGAGAGATAATTAGAATTTACCCAACCTTCTAAGTCGTTAATCGAAGCATTGGGATTTTTGAGGAAGCGGACATATACCCAAGGAGAGTCCCCTCGACTGAGGAAAAGTACCGTATTGCCATTATCCAAACCTGCTTTAACTTTTCCTCCTGGTGTATAGCGGAGAGCAAGTTAACCAAAATTAAGGGATACAAGCCCCGTCCTTCTAGGACGGCTTTTTGTGTTAGAGTTTTGATGTAGAAGTTGCCCACGTCTTATGTTTGTCCTAGAATTTAAAGCCAAAGGAAAAACAACTCAATACCAGGCGATAGACGAGGCGATTAGAACTGCTCAATTCGTTCGTAATAAGTGCATTCGCTTTTGGATGGATAACCGAGGGGTAGGGCAAAAAGAGCTATATCGCTACAATACCGCATTGAGAGCCGAATTTCCCTTTGTTAAAGCTTTAAATTCCCATGCTTGTCAGGCGGCAGTAGAAAGAGCCTATTCTTCAATTGCTCGGTTCTACGACAACTGCCGGAAATCTATTTCAGGAAAGAAAGGATACCCGCAGTTCAAGAAAAACTGCCGTTCAGTCGAATA
>CAKZHE010000309.1 GCA_936920195.1 uncultured cyanobacterium
GCTCTGCCTCGACGATCTCCAAGCGAGGCAGAGCCTCTTGATCTCGGTTCCCAGGCAGAGCCTAGGAACCAGTTTAATTCTCTAATAATGAGGTCTTCAGTCCTCTTTAGAGGACTTAATCTATTAGACAGGGGTTTTAACCCCTGGCGGGTTTCAACAATACAGTGTCCCTGTTAATGATAAAATCTATGAAACTCAACGAGAGCCAAATTGCCAAAATCGATCCCTTGCTGGAAGATGCCTTAATCCACGCCAGGGAAGATGAAGAAATGCTGGTAATTATGTCTCTCGACTTGCAAAAACCTTTGGCAAAAGACCCCTTTAAACCCCAAGATTTTCCGGAATATAAAGACTACCGTCAAGCCTTGCTCAACTATCGTCAACAAGAATATGCCGCATCCCTAGGGGAAACAATTCAAGCTTTGGAAAAGTTGGAGTTGAAAATTGCCGCAGGTGGCACTAGCAGCCGCGTCTTAGTAGTGCAAGGCTCACCCAAGCAAATTGCAGAAGCTTTGGAATTGTCAGGAGTGCGCCACGCCAGTTTAGATCGGTTAATTGCCTTACCGAAAATTGCTACCGACGAGTCAATTAATTATCTGGCAAATCTCTACATGAAGATTTTAGGTTCTGCCCTCAGCAGTCGAGAAAAAGAGTTAGTTTTTCAGGCCGCAGAGCAGTATATTATTAACTACTATAGGCGGCATAACAAACTGCAAGTTTTGGGAATGCAGCAGCCTGTGGAACTAGATAATATCTACACGGCAGTACAATTTTTGTCACCGAAACAAGTGTGGCAATTGACAGATATCAAAGATTTAGAAAAAATTTATCGTCAAGCTGGCCACCGAGAATTGCAGTGTGAAAATACTGATAAACAAGAGGGGATTACAGTTGCTAACCAAGAACAATATTTGATGGTTTTAGGCGCTCCGGGGGCGGGGAAATCTACCTTTTTAAGAAAAATTGGTTTGGAAGCGCTGAGAAATGGGAATTATCAGCATAAAATTATTCCAGTATTTATTGAACTGAAACAATTTACTAGCCCAGAAATTAAGCTTGAGCAAGTGATTAATTGCAGCTTTCAGGAAGCGCAATTTCCCGCCAGCGCAGATTTTACGGCTCAGGCGTTGCAGCAAGGTAAGTTATTGATTTTATTAGATGGGTTGGATGAAATACCAAGTAAAAACCTAGATTTGGCCGTTGAACGAATTCAAGCTTTTGTCAAGCAGCATGAAAACAACCGTTTTCTAGTTTCTTGCCGTACTGCCGCTTATAAAGGTACTTTTAGCAAGTTTTATCCGGTATTAATTGCCGATTTTGATGACAGCCAAATTCAGCAGTTTATTAACAACTGGTTTGCTACTGAACTAGATAAACAAGCCACGACTGCTAGCCAATGCTGGGAATTGATTAACAGTCCGGAATATGCAGCTACTAAGGAGTTATGCCGAACTCCATTATTACTGACTTTTATTTGTTTGGTGTATGAAGCTGAACAATATTTGCCTAAAAATCGTTCACCTCTTTACAGCGAAGCTTTGGATATCTTACTCAAAAAATGGGCAGCGGAAAAGAGACTTAATAAAAATACTATCGCTCGCGATTTAGGTAGCGATCTCGAAAAAGCGATGCTGGCAGAGATTGCCTATCGCAGCTTTACCAAAAATCGGCTGTTTTTTACTCGCGCTGAAATTATTGAGCAAATTCAACTGTTTTTAAACAATAATGATAATGCCCCTAAAAACTTAGCGGCGGAAGTAGTTTTAGATGCGATAGCAATTGAACAAGGAATTTTGGTCGAAAGAGCGCGTAATGCTTTCTCATTCTCTCATTTAACTTTGCAAGAATATTTAACCGCTCAGTATATTTATGACCATCGCCAAATCGAGCAATTAGTTAGGGAACATTTAACCGATAACCGCTGGAAAGAGGTGTTTTTGCTAGTAGCAGGATTGATGCGCGGCGGTGCGGAGGAGTTGTTGTTGCAAATGGAGCAGCAGGCACAAAAGTTGATTATTAGTCCTAAGTTAATAGCTTTGTTAAATTGGGCAGAACAGATAACGGCTGGCTCGGCAGGCAATTTTAAACCTGTGGCGAAAAGAGCGATAGCTAATGGTTACGCTAACGCCAATGCTTACTCCTATGTTATAGGCAAAGCCTATACCAATGCGAATGCTTACGCTTATGCAATTGCCAACATTTATGCTAATGCTATCACTTATGCAAGTTCTATTACTTATACCTATGCCAACGCTGTTGCCTACGTTCATGCTATACATTATACCAATGCGAACGTCTATGCTAATGCCATTGCTAAATATGTTAGTCAATCTATAGAATATTACCATAAAATTTATGAATTCAATATCTTTAAAGATATAAATTTCAGGGCAGTAATCGCAAATTTAGAAACATTAAATGCCCAAATTCCAGATAAAAATCAACCTAAAAAGGTGCGCCAAGAATTTACTAATAAACTTTTGCAAACTTATTTGCAACCTTTCCATCTCAATCGAGAAATGGTGACTTTATCTGAGGAAGAAATTGAGGTATGGGATAAATATCTTTATGCCAATTTACTCATCATCCAATGCAAGCAAGCAGCGGTGCAGGTGTCACCGCAAGTTTGGGCAGCAATTGAAGACAGAATGCTGCTCCCTCCTCAAACCTAAAAATCCCCTCACCGCCCTAATTCAGCGTTGGCAAAAGTAAGTCTCCACACCAAGGAAGTAATACTGATATCCCTAATACGGTTCAGTTAACTAAGTTCGTAGTTGGGCTTTAGCCCTAATCCGGAGAGGGCTAAAGCCCAACTACGAACCTTTGCGTTCTTTCATTTATGACCACCTACTAACTGAACCGTATTGACTGATATCCTGCTTTTTCAAAAGCCAACCTAAACCCACCAATTCCTGCAAAAAGATCGATAAATTTGAACATATTTATCTGATAAGAAAATAGGCAATCTGCTACATATTGATATTCCAATGAGCAGCCTTTCTAACACTTTCAATATCTAAGTCTAATAACTCAGATACTTCTTGAATGGTTAAACCCTTTTCCAGTAGTTTTGGAACTATTTCAAATTTAGCCTCTAATTTTCCTTTTTGTCTTCCTTCTTGTTCTGCTTCTTGATAAACTCTTGTTCCTCTAATAATATCTAAGTTGAGCATAACTTCTATCTCCTTTGAGCTTTATTTTCACCGGATTTGACTTTGCTGTAGTTGCTTCTGCAATTGTTCGCGACTGCGAGCAGGTGCTTGACAAGATAATCCCTGACAGACTAATGCGATCGCCCCCTCTGGCAATGCAGTGTTAACCTTTAAAATACCTACAGGGAGATATTGGCTAATTAGAGCCGATAATTCCTCCTTAGTAGTCTGAATTAAAGTTAAATGGCGATACCAATCTAAAGCGGTGAACAGACTAGGACAAGCTTGAGGAGATTTGTGCATGATGATGCTGAAAGCTTGCAAACCTTGTTCTGCCAAGTTGAAATAGGAGAGATTTTCAGTCAGTAAAAATAGCCGGATGAGATTAGCGATCGCCACTCCATTCGCTGATGGGGTAGCATTATCAGCATAACTTCTTTCCCGCACCAATAAATCCCCGCTGGCATCTTTAGGAGTATTATAATATCCCCCCAATTCTAGGCTCCAGAGAAACTCGTCAAATTCTGCTTGCACCTGAATCGCCTGTTCTAACCAAAATTCTGCTGGTTGAGCAACCGCTCCTAATAAACTTGCCTGGTTTAAATCTAATAAAGCTTTGACAAATAAAGCATAATCTTCCGATTGCGCTAAAACTGTGACTTGCCCATCATAGTTTAAGCGATGAAAACGTCCATCTATCCACTGATTTTCCAAGATGAAATTAGCAGCTTTGGCAGCTAGTTGCAGATATTCTGGTTTTTGGAAAGCTTGATAGGCTTTGGCTAAACCAGAAATAGTTAAACTATTCCAAGCTACAATCATCTTAGTATCGGTGACTGGGGGAATCCTTCCAGGCCATTCTGTTGTTTTGACTTCGTGATTGTTTTTAGCTGGGGGAAACGTGGCTAAATTACTCATCGTTGCCCCGTAGCGGAGAGAAAATAGTTTGCCCAAAGTGGTTTCTAAGCTAGGGCTTAATTTTCCTGGATGCTGGCGTTGCAGAACATTAAAACCTTCAAAATTACCGGAAACTGTGACGGTAAATTGCTCTTGTAACTCCTTTAATTCAGCTTCAGTTAAAATTTGTTGCAGGAGGTTATAACTCCAAACATAAAATGCCCCTTCCTCTGGTTCAACGACATCTTGGGAGATAAAACTATCGGCATCTTGGGAGCCATAAAAATAACCTGCTGGGGCTGTCATTTCTCGTTTTAACCATTCAATCGTTCCGGCGATCGCACGCTCAAAAGCAGGTTCTTGAATTCCAGCATTCCACAAATTTGCCAAAAACTCAATAATTTGCCCGTTATCATAGAGCATTTTTTCAAAATGTGGTACTGTCCAAGTCGCATCGACAGTATAACGATGAAACCCCCCGGCAATATGATCGTAAATTCCCCCCAAAGTTAAATCTAAACCTCTTTGGCGACAGACTTCTTCGCTATCATATTTAGATTCAAATTCAAACCGCAATCCCCGCAAAGCTAATTCCGCGTAGGGCATCATCGGAAAACTAGAACCATAATTATTTGGACTAATAATTCCCGTCGCCGTTTCCAGCCCATTTTGCAGCACGGCAAAATCTTCAATCCTTCTGGCACTAGCAGGTAAAATAGTGGCATCTTGCAGATGACTTAATAATTCTTCTTTGAGCGATCGCACTTTTGCCGTTTCGGTATCGTAGTAGCGGCGAATCGCTTGTAATAATTGTAAAAATCCCGGTCTACCATAACGGGGTTCCAGGGGAAAATAAGTACCGCCATAAAAAGGCACTAAATCTTCCGGCGACAGAAACACATTTAAAGGCCAACCGCCCTGTCCCGTCATCATCTGCAACGCCTGCATATAAATGCTATCTAAATCTGGCCTTTCTTCGCGGTCTACTTTGATAGCCACGAAATTAGCATTCATATAATCAGCGATCGCTTGGTCAGAAAACGCTTCTCCCTCCATCACCGTACACCAATGGCAGCTAGAATACCCAATGGATAAAAAAATGGGGCGCTTGGTAGTGCGGGCAAAAGCGATCGCTTCTTCGCCCCAAGGCATCCAATCAATGGGGTTTTCCGCGTGTTTGCGGAGATATAGGCTTTGAGTTTGGGCTAGGCGGTTAGTCATTTAATTTAGGATTTGCTTTCTGGTATCTTTAACAAGGGAATAGGGAACAGGGAATAGGGAATAGGGAATAGGGAACAGGGAACAGGGAACAGGGAACAGAGGGAGAGAGGGAGAAAGGGAGAAAGGGAGAAAGGGAATTGGGAACAGGGAATTAGGAATAAAAGGACTTCTTGCTAATTCTCCACTCCCCAT
>CAKZHE010000310.1 GCA_936920195.1 uncultured cyanobacterium
CACTCGTTCCTAGGCTCTGCCTAGGAATGCCTACGAGAGGCTCTGCCTCGACGATCTCCAAGCGAGGCAGAGCCTCTCGATCTCGGTTCCCAGGCAGAGCCTAGGAACCAGTTTAACCAGTTTAAACTTATCCGCTTAGTAATAGGTAATTGTGAAATTGAAATCGAGTTAAAAAATGTCAAAGAACAATAAAGCCATTCAAATTCAAAAAATAACCGGACTTACTTCCGGACATTTTGCTGATTTGGTTCGCCTTGCCCAATTAGTTTTCGATCCTACCGGAGGATTACCCCAAAAAGTTGTTGATGTGGATTGGCAAGCTCTGGGAATTTCCTTCACGGTTGCTGAGAATCTCCGGACTATCGGCAAAAAATATCAATATGCTTCACCCTACGTTCCGGTTGAGATTATCTGGGAACAATTAACCCCAGAATCTCGCAGTTGGATGATTGAAAACAAACGCCATCTCTGGCAATTAGAAGAATGCTTTCCGGCTCGCGATGAGGATTAAATTATGACAGTACCACGCCAAGATCTTTATGCCGCTTTGATTGACAAGTTATTACAATGTCCTAATGGAGAAGAACCTAATGTTCTCGATCTCCATGCGGATCTTCTAGATGAAGGGCTGGTTAAAATGATGGTTCAGGTGGCTACCTATTATGCTCACCATGATAATCAAGATGCCGCCAAGTTTTTAATTCATGTTGCTAGGGAGTTATCAAAGCAACTACAGTTATCTGCCAACCCAACATAGCCCAATACGTTTCAGTTGTAAAATCATGTAGGGTGCGTTAGCGATAGCGTAACGCACCGTCTACCAGTTAACGGTGCGTTACGCTGCCGCTAACGCACCCTACAGATCTACAGCCTAGACACTACCCCTACAGGTTACTTTAATTTCTCTTTAAAAGGGAAATTTTAGAAGTTTTTGCTACCTACTTTTAAGGGAGTTTATATTTATAACTAAATAGCAATAAAGATTAAGAAATGTAGTAAAAATAACCGTTTTACTCAGACAAAAGCTAATCTAAAAATATCGTCAATCAAGGTGATTTTTATGCTAAAAGCGTCTGATATTATGTCTCAAGATGTGGCGATGATCCGTGGTTCTGCAACCGTGGCAGACGCGATCAAACTAATGAGACTGAAAGAAATTCGCACGCTGATTGTAGACATTCGTAGCTCTGATGATGCCTATGGAATTGTCACCCAAACAGATATCGTTTACAAGGTGGTTGCCTACGGGAAAGATCCAGCGGCAATGCGGGTTTATGAAATCATGACTAAACCTTGTATTTCAGTTAATCCCGATCTGGGTGTAGAATATGTAGCGCGGTTGTTTGCTAATACCCATATCCACGTCGCTCCGGTGATTGGAGAAGGCGTGCAGGGGATTATTTCTCTGAGCGATATCCTGAATAAAGGCGACTTTTTAGAAAGACCGAAAGTGGTGGTGGCGCGCAATGAATTGTCTCGCGCGATCGCTGAAGCCAAATCAATCTGTTCTGGATCGAGAATTACATCGCGAGAATGTGCTAATGCGTGGTCTTTGGTAGAAGACATTGAAGCCGAACTAATTTATCAAAGTGGCGCGGATATTCCTGAAAAATCAGCATTCCAAATCTACTGTGACGAACACCCAGAAGTTTTGCAAGTGCATCACAAGTAGTCAACGAGTTAAAGTGAAAGTCCCAACAAGTTTGTAGTTAGGCTTGAGCATCCCGGATTAGGGCTGAAGCCCAACTACAAACTTTTTTTGATTCAGAAACTTAGGCAAACTGTTATTAGCGAACAAAAATCTAGGCATATTTTTCATATCATACAGGACTTACGCAGTTGCTCTGCATATAGAGTTTATGGTGCGTTACGCTGCGCTAACACACCCTACTAATAGAGGTGTTGTGTAAGTCCTGTCATAGTTGGCAGCAAATAAAAACAAGGCTCTATTCACCCTAAACTGTAATATAATGTATTCGTCTTCGATACTCAAAGAAAGAATCATGAAAATTAGCGCCCGCAATTCGGTTAAGGGTGTGGTGAAGAAGGTCAAAATTGGGGTAGTCAGTGCTGAAATCTCGATAGAGATTGCCCCAGGAATTATCATTACATCGATTATCACCAAAGGATCTGCCGAAAATCTCGGTTTGAAGGAAGGTAAAGAAGCTTATGTGGTGATTAAGTCATCAGATGTGATGGTGGCAGTGGATGATGGTAAATAAAACATGATATTATTACTTTAAAATAGTCAAAAGGATTCAGCCATGAAAATTAGCGCTCGCAATTCACTTAAAGGTGTGGTCAAGAAGGTGACAATCGGAGCAGTTAATGCCGAAATTTCAATTGAAATTGCTCCCGGTGTTGAAATCACATCAATCATTACTAAAGCATCTGCGGAAAACCTCGGATTTAAGGAAGGTAGCGAAGCCTACGCTGTGATTAAAGCCTCAGATGTGATTTTGGCAACTGACTAATAAGGCGCGATCTTGAGTATTTGCCATTGCAGTTAGTTTGCTGCAATGGTGAAAAATAGTCCTATTGAGGTTGATGATGAACAGAAAAAAAATTATCACTTTCATTGCTTTGGTTGTCGTTACTCTGGGTGCGATCGCCGGAATCAAGTTCCTCTCATCCGGCAGCAATCAAGGCAATGTCGCCCAGAATAACCAAGGCAACATTCAATTAACCGTTTCCGCTGCCGCTAGTCTTAAAGAAGCTCTGACAGAAATTGCCCCTCTCTATAGTCAAGCTAAGTCTAATACTGCCGTTCGTCATAATTTTGGAAGTTCTGGAGATTTGCAACAACAAATCATTAACGGCGCTCCAGTCGATGTGTTTATTTCTGCTGCTGCCAAGCAGATGGATCAACTGGAAAAAAACAACTTAATTCTGACTGAAACTCGGCGCAACTTATTAAGCAATCGCCTGGTGCTAATTGTGCCTGCGGACAAAAATGATGCCAAGAATTTGCAGGATTTAACTAATGGTAAAATTGAACGAATTGCTATTGGCGATGCTCGCAGCGTTCCGGCAGGTCAATATGCAGAACAGGCATTAAAAAAACTAGATATTTTGGCAAAAGTGCAATCGAAATTTGTCCTAGGAAATACCGTTCGACAAGTGCTTCAGTTTGTCGAATCGGGCAATGCTCAAGCCGGAATTGTCTATGCGACAGATGCCAAAACTTCTCCCAAAGTTAAGGTAGTAGAAATCATTGATGCCAACCTCCACGCACCAATTGTTTATCCGATTGCTGTTTTACAAAAAAGTTCCAACCAACCCAATGCTAAATCTTACCTAGAGTTTTTGAGTAGCAGTACAGCTAAGGATATATTTCAAAAACATGGATTTAGCCCCCTTTGATTTCTCTCCGGTTTGGATCTCGCTTAAGGTAGCAGGAACAGCAATTTTTTTCACCTTCTTTTTAGGGATTACTGCGGCCTATAGTTTGCTAGGATATCGAGGTCAATGGAAGTCTGTCCTCGATAGTCTATTTCTTGCTCCCCTGGTTTTGCCACCAACAGTAGTCGGTTTTCTGCTATTACAGTTAGTTGGACACAATGGCTGGCTGGGAAAGTTTTTGCAAGTATTTCATTTGAATGTTATTTTCACTTGGTATGCTGGGGTATTGGCAGCAGTGGTAGTGACATTTCCCCTAATGTATAAAACCGCCCAAGCTGCCTTTGAACAAGTGGATGGCAATTTACTTCGCGCTGCCAAAACTCTTGGGGCTTCTGAATTGCGAATTTTCTGGCAAATTGCTCTACCTTTGGCATTTCCAGGTATTTTGGCAGGAGCAATGCTGGCATTTGCGAGGGGGTTAGGAGAATTTGGTGCAACTTTGATGCTGGCAGGCAATATTCCGGGGGAAACTACCACGATTCCCCTGGCAATTTATGCCGCAGTACAAGCAGGTGAAATTAACGAAGCTTGGTTGTGGACAGCAGTCATAATGTCCATTTCTTTTTCGGCGATCGCCGTCGCCCATCTTTGGACAATTAAGCGCGATCGCCAGTCAGAAATTTATCACCATAAATTAACTGGCGATCGCCCCCAACTTTCCCGAATTGAAAATAACCATTCTCTACCTGGATTGCTGATTGAAATTGACAAAGCCCTACCGGATTTTTGGTTGCAAGTCGCTTTGCATTGTACCGACAAATCCATCGGGATCTTAGGCGCTTCTGGCACGGGAAAAAGTATGCTCTTGCGCTGCATTGCCGGGATGGAAAAGCCCACCCAGGGCAGAATTATTCTGAATGGCAAAGTATTATTTGATTCGCAACAGAAGATTAATTTACCTAGCCGCGATCGCCGAGTCGGTTTCCTCTTTCAAAACTATGCCCTTTTCCCCCACCTGACAGTAGCTCAAAACATCGCTTTTGGACTGCCCAAAGAACTATCGCGATCGCAGATCGAGCAAAAAGTAGCAGAACAACTTCAAAGTATAGAATTGCCAGGATTTGGCGATCGCTATCCCCATCAATTATCCGGCGGACAGCAACAGCGCGTCGCCTTAGCAAGAGCGCTGGTTAGCCAACCCGATATCCTCCTGCTAGATGAACCATTTTCTGCCCTTGATACCCATCTCCGCAGCCAAATGGAACGGGAATTGATCTCAGTTCTAAGCCAGTATTCCGGCATCACCTTCTTTGTTACCCATAATATTGAAGAAGCATACCGCATTTGCCAAAACCTGTTAATTCTTGACCGAGGGCAAGTCATGAATTACGGCGAAAAATCTGCCGTTTTTGCTCATCCTGCCAATGTGGAAGCAGCTAGACTCACAGGCTGCAAAAACTTCTCACGCATTTCCCAGATTGCCCCTCATCTCGTCGAAGCACTCGATTGGGGATGTACCTTACAAGTCAACTACGTCACCTCAAATTTACCCACCCATATCGGCATTCGCGCTCATCATATTGCCTTTTTAGAGAGTTCAGTTAAAAATGTCGCCAGCATTCTAGAAAGTAACGGTTTCAGTTCTATTCCCACCATCCATGAGCCACTTCAAGCAGAAGACTTATCAATATCTACATCTACTGATGCCATAGAAGTTGCTCCACAGCGATCGTATCCCCAGAATGTCATTCCCTGCTGGCTGGTTCGTACCATCGAAACGCCCCATCGCATGACCTTATACATTAAATTAAACTATCCGCCCAATCACGATTGGCAATACGATCTCCAAGCCGAAGTATTTAAAGAAAAGTGGGCGGTTCTCTCCCAATACCCCCTCCCGTGGCTAGTCTATCTCGATCCGGCTCAATTATTTTTGGTTTGATATCAAGTCCAGTCGATCGGTTGTGAATCGTAGGTTGGGTTGGAACGACAGTGGAAACCCAACATTTCTACTCGTTCCTAGGCAGAGCCTGGGAAACAGTGAATCGTAGTGGACTGTTTCAGCTAAAATGGGGCATTAAGAAAATCCCCACAAGCTCTGATTATCTGACTTGCTGCGGTT
>CAKZHE010000311.1 GCA_936920195.1 uncultured cyanobacterium
TCGTGGTGACCCATGCTACAAAGCGGTCTTTGAAGACCAAGGGGCGGACGGTCTACCACTTCTTCTAAGATACAAGGGGCAATCCCCCTGTGGTTGCCCCGATTTCTAGGATAGTGGCATAAGTCCTGCCCCAGTTCAGATAGCAGGACTTACGCAGTCCATCTATACATAGTGTTTTGTAGGGGCAATCCCCCCGTGGTTGCCCCTATTCCTAGAATAGTTGCGTAAGTCCTGGATAGGTTAACGATCAAGTTGAAGTAGCGAAAAGTCCCTTCAGTGGTAATCTGAGAGATGGCATTGCTAGATGTTAAGGCCGTTCCATCGGATCGAAAAAATAGCTTTACGAAATAGGCGCAGCATGGTTACCACCCCAGAAACAAGAAACGTTGGTCGTATTACCCAGATTATTGGCCCCGTGGTAGACGTTGAGTTCTCCACAGGCAAAATGCCAAAGATTTATAATGCCTTGAAAATTCAAGGCCAGAACTCAGCCGGACAAAATGTTGCTGTGACTTGCGAAGTGCAGCAATTGTTGGGCGACAACCAAGTTCGTGCCGTTGCCATGAGCGCTACGGAAGGACTGGTACGCGGAATGGAAGTGCTGGATACTGGCGCTGCTATTAAAGTACCCGTTGGTGCTGCCACCCTAGGACGGATTTTCAACGTTTTGGGCGAACCTATTGACAACAAAGGTGTCGTTAACGCCGAGGATTCTTTCCCCATTCACCGTCCTGCCCCCAAGTTTACCGACTTGGAAACCAAACCTTCGGTATTTGAAACTGGCATTAAAGTAGTAGACTTGCTCGCTCCCTACCGTCGCGGCGGCAAAATTGGGCTGTTTGGCGGTGCAGGTGTGGGTAAGACTGTAATTATTCAAGAATTAATCAACAACATCGCTAAAGCTCACGGCGGCGTGTCCGTATTTGGCGGTGTGGGCGAACGCACCCGTGAAGGTAATGACCTTTACAACGAATTTATCGAATCTGGCGTAATCAACAAGGATAACTTGGGTGAATCCAAAGTTGCGCTAGTTTATGGTCAGATGAATGAACCCCCCGGAGCGAGAATGCGGGTAGGTTTGTCAGCGCTGACAATGGCAGAATACTTCCGCGACGTGAATAAACAAGACGTGCTGCTATTCATTGACAATATCTTCCGGTTTGTGCAAGCTGGTTCGGAAGTATCGGCGCTCCTAGGACGGATGCCATCAGCGGTGGGATATCAGCCGACTCTGGCAACAGAAATGGGCGCTCTGCAAGAACGGATTACTTCTACTAATGAAGGTTCCATTACCTCCATTCAAGCAGTGTACGTTCCGGCGGATGACTTGACTGACCCCGCCCCTGCTACCACTTTTGCTCACTTAGATGCCACTACAGTGCTGTCTCGCGGTTTGGCATCCAAGGGGATTTACCCAGCAGTTGACCCCCTAGGTTCTACTTCCACTATGCTGCAACCTAGTGTTGTGGGTGATGAACATTATCAAGTAGCGCGGCAGGTGCAATCGACTCTGCAACGCTATAAGGAATTGCAAGACATTATTGCCATTCTGGGTTTAGATGAACTTTCCGAAGATGACCGTTTAACGGTGGCGCGAGCCAGAAGAATTGAGCGGTTCTTGTCTCAGCCCTTCTTTGTGGCAGAAGTGTTCACTGGCTCTCCTGGCAAGTATGTCAAGTTGTCAGAAACCATTGATGGCTTCAAGAAGATTTTGTCTGGGGAACTAGATAGTTTACCAGAACAAGCCTTCTACATGGTTGGTAATATCCAAGAAGCGATCGCCAAAGCCGAAAAAATCAAAGGCTAATCAGTAATCGGGAATGGGTGCGAAATTTTCCCATTCCCTATTCCCCATTTCCTAACTTTTTATGACATTAACAGTTCGCGTTATTGCTCCCGACAAAACTGTTTGGGACTCCAGTGCCGAAGAAGTGATTCTGCCTAGCACTACTGGTCAACTCGGCATCCTGACTGGTCACGCTCCTTTGCTCACCGCCTTGGATATTGGCGTGATGCGCGTCCGCGCTGGCAAAGAGTGGGTGCCAATTGCCCTGATGGGTGGGTTTGCTGAAGTGGAAAATAACGAGTTGATTATTTTGGTCAATAGTGCCGAACGGGGCGATAAAATTGACCGAGAAACGGCTCGGAAAAAGTTTACTGAAGCGGAAGAACGGCGAGCGAAAGCCGAGCAAGGCGACAGCCGTCAAGAAAAAATTCAAGCCAATCAAGCCTTGAAGCGAGCGAGAGCGCGTTTGCAAGCGGCTGGTGGTTCGGTTTCAGTTTAGCCAAAAAGCGGTAAGCCTGCACTCTATTTGTAGGTTTACTCGTTCCCAGGCTCTGCCTGGGAATGCCCATTGAGAGGCTCTGCCTCGGATGATAACCAAGCGAGGCAGAGCCTCTCGATATCGGTTCCTAGGCAGAGCCTAGGAACCAGTTTAGTATTTTTCTTGATATTCAAGACAATAGATAACTGCTATAAACTATTTTTTAATTTCTCTCTCCATCAACCCATCCCCCCATGCGTGCATAGCCGCGATCGCTGCTTGCAATTCTTTTCCCAAAGGTGTGAGAGAATATTCTACCTTGGGGGGGATTTGCAAATAGACCTCCCGATGCACAATTCCATCCTCTTCCATCTCCCTTAACTGCTGCGTCAGCATCTTTTGGGTTACGCTACCTAAAACCCTTTGCAGTTCGCCAAACCGCTTTGCTCCAGCAAACAACTCTCCCCAAATTAGTAACTTCCAGCGTCCGCTAATCATCTTCAGGGCAATTTCTGCGGGACAGGTTTGGCGTTTTTGATGCTGAATTTTGGCTTCCATAGAATCTTTTTAACCCAATTCGATCCAAAGTTGCGGCACTTCTCACCTTTCCCGATACTGAATTTTGGCTTTCACAGTACCCTTTCAGGTACTATCTTACTTCTAAGTGCATACTTTACATTATATCGTTGCCTCTTCTACAGTAGAAATATGCTAAATACAGCACAAAATAACCCGGAGAGGAGAACACCGTGAGCGAACCAGTTATTTTTGATCAAAAACCAACGGTTTTAGAATTAGCAGCAGGCACTTATTATTGGTGTAGTTGCGGTCAATCTAAAAATCAACCCTTTTGCGATGGCGGTCATAAAGGCACAGATTTTACTCCTAACCAGTTCACCTTAGAAGAAACTAAAACTGTAGCCCTATGTCTTTGCAAACATACGGCTAATTCTCCCTTCTGCGACGGCGCTCACGCCAAACTTTAATCAGGAAGTTTGTAGTTGGCCTTGAGCCACTATCCGGAGGGCTGAAGCCCAACTACAAACTTTTTCTTATAGTCTTTTATTTATGACCGCCTACTTACAATTTCACCAATAGGAGATAGTCATGATTGCCATACAGAAATCAGCAGACCGAGGATATGCTAATCATGGCTGGCTAAAATCTTACCATTCTTTTTCCTTTGCCAGCTATTATAATCCTCAAAAAATGGGATTTAGAGATTTGCGGGTAATTAATGAAGACTATGTTGATCCTGGAAAGGGTTTTGCCACTCACTCTCACCGAGATATGGAAATTGTTTCTTATGTCTTAGAAGGGGGATTGGAGCATAAAGATAGCATGGGCAACACTGCGATTATTTACCCCGGTGAAGTCCAAATTATGAGTGCGGGAACGGGAGTTAGCCACAGCGAATATAATCCCTCGCCCCAAGATTTAGTCCATTTATTACAAATTTGGATTTTGCCAGATACTCCAGGGTTAACACCCCGCTACGAACAGAAAAAATACCCCAATGAAGAAAAGCAAAATCAATTGCGGTTAGTAGTTTCTCCTGATGGCAGGGATGGTTCGGTCACGATTCATCAAGATGCCAAAATTTATGCAAGTTTGCTGGATGCGGGGAAACAGGTGGAGCATCAATTAGGGGCAAATCGCCATGCTTGGATACAATTAATTACTGGGGAAATTGTGGTGAATGATTCCTGGTTAGTAGCCGGAGATGCGGCGGCAATTAGCGAACAGGATAAAATTGCGATCGCTGCTCAACAAAATAGTGAATTTCTGCTCTTTGATTTGGCCTGAACTCTTTGATTTAGCCTGAAGTCGAGCGGTGCGTTAGGCGATCGCTAGCGCACCCTACTAGACTACTATAAGCAAAAGTTTGTAGTTGGGCTTTAGCTAGGCTGTTGACTTTTTCAGCAAGCCCTAATTTATTCAAGCGCATTTTTGACAACATTATTTGTTAGTTCCATATTCTCCTGTTTATAAAGTTTTATTCCCCGCGCTAGATCGCTACGCCATATATCCATCTGATTTGGCAAGCGATCGCCGTCCGTCCAAATATGATAACATTATCTTGGCAGGTAAAGCACCAAATCATTTACGCTCAATGGTTTTGGAATGGACGGGACTACATCTATATAACAAATGAAAGAAAAACCACTACTCTCAATTGTTACTGCTACCAAAGGTGATTTTTCTGACTATTGGCTAGAACAATTATTAGCCGTTAGTGGCAGCATCCAATTTATTTTAGTTTATCCGCCCCAAGTGCCAATCAGAATCATTGAGGATTCCAGGGTAAAAGTCTTGATTAGTCCCTATCAAGGGGAAGTAATGCAAAGATTTGTGGGATTGCTGAATGTTCAAAGTCAATTTGTTTTAGCTTTGGATGATGACGACTTTGTTCATCCCGGTATTTTAGAATGTACTTACTGCTATTTTCAAAGATTCCCTAAAAGTTGGGTGTTGAGACTAAAAATTAAAAATATTGACTTTCTAGATGAAGCTGGAATTAAACAATCTTGGCAACCAATTGGCAATCTGGCAGAATTAACTATCGATTGCCAAACGCCTGAAAATCCTTTTCCGTTTCAACAGGGAAAACATCAAGGATTATTGGAAGTACCAATTGCTCCTTTAAATAAAAGTTTTGATATTCGTCATGCAGTTTTCCCCTGGCATCGCCGCAGCGATATGGCAGGGATTCATTTCGAGAACTTCAATAATAAAGTCTGGAGAAATGATTTGGTACAACCAGCCTTGGCAGAACTTTCTCAGGCGATGAAAGTGGCTGGGGCTTTAACTTGGATTCCAGCTTGGAGTTTAGATCGATTGTTGGGTTTGTTCATTCAAGCTAAATTCTTTCAAAAAGATGCTATAATCGGTCATGCTATGCCGCAACCGGAGCAAATTAGGTTTAGTTATAAAAACCCAGCTTTAAAGGAACCGAGACTATATTTAAGTGCGGAAATCCTCTTAATGAAATCCTATCCCCAGTACGGTTATTTATGGAATCTTTTCTTCTGGCAAGTATATACAATTCCCAAGGTGATTGGCAAAGGGATTAAAAAGAGATTAATAGGGAACAGGGAACAGGGAACAGGGAAGAGAGGGAATAGGGAAGAGAGGGAATAGGGAAGAGAGGGAATAGGGAAGAGAGGGAATAGGGAAGAGAGGGAATAGGGAATAGGGAAGAGAGGGAATAGGGAAGAGAGGGAAGAGAGGGAATAGGGAATAGGAATAGGAATAAAGAGTCTA
>CAKZHE010000312.1 GCA_936920195.1 uncultured cyanobacterium
CCGAAAAAGCGACGTATTTATTGTATGAATAATATCACTCAAAAAGGCACAAAGTCAACAGCCTAGGCTCTGCCTCGTATGAGTGCCAAGCGAGGCAGAGCCTCTCAATGGGCATTCCCAGGCAGAGCCTGGGAACGAGTAAGTATGATGACATAGTTATTGTATGAATAAAATCGCTCAAAAACTTACAAAGTCAACAGCCTAGGAACGAGTGATTAAACCTCTCCCTTAAGCTAAACTAGCCAAGTTGCGCTCTGTTAGTTGCAATGATATTTTTAGTTGCGCTGCTGGCTTTTTACGTGGGTTGGAACCTAGGCGCTAACGATGTTGCTAATTCTATGGGGACTTCCGTTGGTTCCAAAGCCATTACGCTGAGACAAGCTTTAATTGTAGCTGGGATTCTGGAATTTACCGGATCGGTGGTTTTTGGCGGGGCAGTATCGGCAACCCTCGCCACCGGAGTTGCTAACCCAAATTTATTTGTTGATTCCCCCCACTTATTACTGACGGGGATGGTAGCCGTATTAATTGCCGTGGGAGTTTGGATGCAAATTGCCACCAGTTTCGGCTTACCAGTATCTTCTTCCCATGCCGCTGTGGGGGCGATCGCTGGATTTAGTTGGCTAGCAGCAGGAGTAAAGGCGGTAGATTGGTCATCCCTAGGTTTCATTACCTTGGGGTGGATTATAACACCTTTGGTCAGCAGCGCGATCGCCGCCCTATTTTATTCGGCAATTAAATCATGGATTCTTGACCATCCCTATCCCCTAGGGCAATTGCAAGAATGGATTCCTTGGTTGAGTGCCATTTTGTTAGGGGTTTTTGGCATCGTTGTTTTGCCCTCCCTCACCCAACCAGCTAGCGCTTGGATGGGTGATAACTGGGGGATTAACATTTCCGACCGCAACTTGAGTATAGTTAGTGGAGCGATCGCCACCTTTGCCCTCACCTGGTTTAGTTGGCGACAACTAGCCCTCAGTGCCGAAACTACCCCCCAACCCCTATTACTAGAACAACAAATGGGGCGCTTCCAAGTTTTAAGCGCCTGCTTCGTTGCCTTTGCCCACGGCTCCAATGATGTTGGCAATGCGATCGCCCCCCTCGCCACCATTGTGTATATTTTGAATACTGGCGCAGTTCCCCTGCAAGGTTTAAGCATTCCCCTGTGGATATTGGGATTAGGGGGAATTGGCATCGTCGGCGGGTTAGCAGTTTGGGGCAGCAAAGTCATTGCCACCATTGGCGAAAATATCATTGTCCTCCAACCCAGTAGCGGCTTCTGTGCCGAACTCGCCACCGCCACCACAGTTTTACTCGCTTCCCGCTTAGGATTGCCCGTATCCACCTCCCACGCCCTCGTCGGAGCAGTTGTCGGCATTGGATTAGTTCAGGATTGGCATTCTGTTCGCTTCAGCACCCTCCAATCCATTGGTTTAGCTTGGTTAATTACCTTGCCTGTCAGTGCTATTTTAGGAGCAGGAGGATTTTTTTTGCTCCGTCAGCTAATAAATTGATGTTTGCCAAAATCTCGGTTTGATAACTGATATCAATCCTCTTAAATTAAGGATTCTTCATCAACCAGCTAAGAATCGTTAAATTAACATATATTTTGGCGATCGCTGTCTGCCCTAAGACAGACAGAAAAGCTATGCTAATCTATAGTCCTTATTTTGCTCCTCATGCTAACTCATCATCGCCGACCAGTATGTTTATCGCTAATCTCTACCGATTTGCCTATTTGGTCTACCATTGAAACTGCCGCCACCCTCTATCAAAAAGATACCAATCGGTTTCACCTCCTGCTTACCGAACCCGCAGTCCTAGAACAAAACCCCTCAGAACCCCCCCTACCTGGCACATCTCACAACCCAGGGGCAAGTAATGCCCGCCTGCTATGGTTAGAACTTTCTCCCTACCGAGCAATTATGACTATGCAGGGCAATGGGAATTTAAGCTATCGGCATCTGTGGGAAAAAGGGGTTTATGGCATTAGTCGCTATTGGTTGCATCACGAATCCTTACAAGGGAATAGTTCTTTGCGGTTGCGTAATTTCACCCGCAGTTTTATTCTCGAAGGTCATCCTTTACCGACAAGGTTACGAATAGAATATGAACTTTGGGCAGAAAAAGTCCCTATGGGTCGTTACATTTTGAGTTTAGACATTCATCATTGATGCAGATTGGCACAATCCCTGAAACAGTTGAAAACTGAATATGGGTAAGCCCTATTAATGTATTCCCCAAAACATGGAGATTCTTAAGCTATGGCAACGTACTCGCCAAGCTTAATTTTTACTTGGGAAATCGCGGCGTTTGAAGCTAAGGTAGGTAACGCTATCCAGAATTTACCGAAGGAGAAAATTGAAAATGGCTTATAGCGATTTCAAGCTCAAGGAACTGATCAAGCAATTTAGCTTAATTCTTAAAGACAAGAATGACTTATTTGCTGAGGTTTCCCCAGTCCAGCCTACCGAATATTTAGAATTTACCCTAAAATACAATCTGCCTGTGGCGGGGGAGATTAATACAGAGAAAGCTCGCTCAGAAATGATTATTGCGCCAATTTTACTAGAGGTGCGGCGACGAGTTGGCGATCGCATTAGTTTGTTTTCTGGCAGAGACTTTAATGTAGATCCCGAACGGGGACTGAATGGAGCCTGCGATTTTTTGCTAGGAATTTCTGACTCTCAACTGGTGATAAATGCTCCGGTAGTAGCTATTGTAGAAGCTAAAAAAGAAGACATAATTGGGGGATTAGGTCAGTGCGTGGCAGAAATGATCGCCGCCCAGTTATTTAATGAACAAGAAGGAAATCAGGTGACAAATATTTATGGTGTGGTTACATCTGGAACTGCTTGGAGATTTGTAAAATTAGCGGGTAAAACTGTTTCAGTAGATGTGGTGGAATACTATATCACTAATCTAGAGAAAATTTTAGGTATTTTTATAGCGATTCTCGCTGAAAATGGAATTTCCAGCAATTGATAGAGGCTAAGTCAAATTATAAATAGGTGCGTTGCAATGGCTTATAGCGATTTCAAACTCAAGGAAATTGTCAAGCAATTTGACTTAACTCTAAATGAGAACTTAGATTTATTTGCCACTATACCAGAAGTAGAAGCAAGCGAAATTCTCAAAGTCATGTTGAAAGAGAATGCCGCATTAGCAGTAGATATTAACACAGAAAAAGCTCGTTCTGAACTGATTATTGCCCCGATTTTACTTGAAGTCAGACGGCAGTTAAATTATCAAATCGGGTTATTCTCTGGTTCGGAATTTAATGTCTCTCCCGAACAGGGATTGAATGGAATATGCGATTTTTTAATTAGCTTATCCCCCGAACGACTGTTTATCAGCGCTCCCGTGATTACTCTCGTAGAAGCCAAGAAAGAAGATATTAAAGCTGGCTTGGGGCAATGCGTAGCAGAGATGTTAGCTGCTCAGTTGTTTAACGAACGAGAAGAAAATGAAATTCCAACAATTTATGGAGTTGTCACATCAGGAACCAATTGGAGATTTTTGAAATTGGAGGGCAAGATTGTTTATATCGATATGGTCGAATATTATCTGAGAGATGTTCAGAAAATCTTAGGCATATTATTAAGTGCTATTTCTCCAGTGCAAAAATAACCACACTTTCTAAATTTGCCAACATTTCAGTGCAATTTCCTACAAAATTTATTGAAGAGACTTCTGGGGCAAGAGAGCGATCGCTGTGGAAAAATAAGAAGGTGCGATCGCCCTTTAAATTTTGAATCATTTTGACTAAATGTATAGGGCTGGAATAACAAAGAGAAAGTAAAATACTCCAGTCCCTAAAAGTATCACGGCTAAAGAAAATAAAATCGCCCACCGATCGGCTAATTCGGAACGGTCTTCTTCAATAGCTTTGCGGATGGCAAAGTAATGGAGAGTAGTCAATAAGATGGTAATTAAGCTAATTATGGCAAAGAACAAGCCCAATTTCCAAGTGTTGCTAAAAGGAGATGCTTGGGGCTGCTGCCAAGAGCGCAGGCGGACAATAACAACAGCAAAACCCATGAGTGCGATCGCCGTTCGCATCCATGCTAAATAAGTGCGCTCGTTAGAGAGATGTTCCCGCGTGCGCGAAATATCTTGACAGTTTTGCCGTTGTTCCTCTGAATTATCCACTGACCAAAATTAATGGGATACAAGCTAGGCTGTTGACTTTGCGAGTTTTTGAGCAATATTTTTCATGCAATAACTATGTGAGCAAGTGTGTCTAAAT
>CAKZHE010000313.1 GCA_936920195.1 uncultured cyanobacterium
CCATCTTTATCAACCAAAGGCTCTCCATCCTCCCCAAACGATTCAATTGATAATGGGTAGCTTTCAACTTCTATAATATTAGCTATTTGTTTGAGCAGCTTAAGCGCTCGTTGATTGTTCAATTCCTCAACAAGACTTGTCAATCCTAGCACTTGAGTTTGTTGGGGATTACCATCTTTGTCAACCAAAAGCTCTCCATCTTCCCCAAACGATTGAATGGATAGTGGATATTTTTTAGTTTCAATGGTATTAGCTATTTCATTTAATATTTTAAGAATCGGAGATAGATCGGGAGGTTGATTTTGCTGCTGACGTTGTTGAATCATCATCCGGCGCATCATATCTGTTAAGGCATCGCAACAACTCATACAATCACAATCCTTTGGTGGTTTAGGTGGTTTAGGCGGCGGCCTTCGCTTTTTGGGCTTCTTAGGCTCAGGCACTGGACAGGGTACTGCACCGCCATATAAATCGTTCCCTTTGTCGTCGTACATTGCAGCCACAGAGTAAGCCCAACTTTGCTGTGACCCTCCCCCTATTAATCCCCAATTGGGATTAGTGTTTGGTGGAGTGGATCGACTCCCTGAATAAAGTTTAGCCAATTCATAGCAAGCCCTCCATCTTCCGACCCAAATAGAAGCTGATGACGATGGGTGTTTGGCGCGCCCATCTGTACCCATGATTGGTTCAGTGATATCAACATGACCCGCACCTCCAGGCCATGTAACAAGTATTCTGCCTGAATAATATCTATATGGTGGATTATTTGGGAAAAAGCCTATTACGAATTCATTGGAAATAGCGCCAGTCCTGCTATCGAATGCCTTGGCTGATACCAGAGCGCTTAAAGGGGAATCAGGCAAGATTCTTGCTATTTGTGAATCTATGGTGATGATCACAGGATCATATCTCGGATCAAGTCTTACACTACGCATATTATAATTCATAAAAACGGCAATCTGACTATCATCAAAAATGCCGGGAGGTTTAGGAAAACAAGGTTTGGGAAAATCTCTCTCGTCTAAAAGATCTTCGTCATTATAGCCTTCATCATATTCTGGAATTACGCAGCTTGGATTCACCCAGCAAGCATCAAATGATGCCATTCTGATAAACCCGAAAGTAGGCCAAATTCTCATGCAATAGTGACATTCATCCCCGTAGATTTCAAAATCAAATCCAAATCCCCTCATATCAAGAGGATTCCCTCCGCACCAAGGGGAATTAGGCCAGCGATCGCAGTCTCTCGGATCAACGGGTTTGTCGGGAGAAATGTAGATATTTCCTCCCTCATATAAACGTTCCAATTCAGGCGGGGGGGAATTGTAGTAGGGTGTAGGCGGCTTAAACCCCTCTTCGTTCCGTTTCCCCCGGCGCTGTGGTCGGACTGGTCGAGTTGGCCTTCGATCAAACATAAACTCCAGTGAAAATTTGATAATTTAATGCGACCGAACGGGGCATAACTCCTACAGATCCGGTTCCAGTTGGAATTGTGAATTGATTAATGGCATTCCCTAACGCCCTAGTTCCAACACCAACAGGAAGAGAGTTAGACAAATTTGGCACAGTAAAGGTAGTAGTACCATTCCCAGCACCGAACACTACTCCAATCCGGGCGAACAACATTGCGTAAAGGCTACGATCTAAATTCTGCCCGTTGCAAATTACCCATCCCGGATCGGGCTGAGAATACGGAATTAACATTATTTTGCCCACTTGTTCCATATTGGCTAGCAGATCTACTACTTTAATTTCTTTAATAATTGAGCCGAAGATGTTAACTTCATCTACACCTTTTAGCAGCCCATAATCAACATCGAGTATTCGTACTCCTAGCAAAGTATTTGGACCAAGCTCGATTGTTTCACCTCTTGAGAAATATCCCACCAAATCCAGTTCAACATAAGGTAAATCTTGGCGATTGAGCAAACTGGCAGCACCCCTCCTTTTCCAATCAATAGTGGTGGACTTTGTAACCATTAAATCCATTTGGATTCTAGCACTTTGCCACTCATAAAATCGATATGCTCGCGCAATCTCTTCTTGTGATGCCAATGGGTCTAATGTTGGCAGATTAGGAGCCGGAATACTCCTGATGGTACAATTTGCGCTCAAATCTCGAATATATCGCACTACTGAAACGTGGTATCCCGCGTCCCGGTAGAATTGCTCATAGTTGCTGGGATTATTCTCGAAAAGGGCTGTTATCTGGTCCCCATTCCCCTCGTTTAAGGTTACAGTTATATTTTCAATTTCAACATATTGATATTCGCCATTACTGCTAGGCATATTAAAGCCCTCGAATTGAATTTCTATAATAAATTGTAGCTTGTTTTATTGAAATCTGCTAGGATATAAATGTGAAATTAAACAATAAATTATGGCGAGTTTACCACCAGGCGGGTTGAAATCCACCACCGCAGAAGGACAATTCTTTGAATTGGCAGAATATTTAGTCGGCCTTCAGCGTGATAGTACCACTAATCCCTCAAACAGAAGTATCTTTATGACTTATAGCCGGAATAGTCTTAATGATGTGGTCAATATGACGGTAGTATTGCCAGTAGACGCTGTAATTTCGCTGAATGGCTCGATTGTTTTAACTGCCAAATCTGTCTACAGTGACCCGGTTTAATATGCTGCAAATTATCGCTCTAATAGGTTTATGGGGAATCTGGCTAATTATTATGGTTGCTAGCAACAAGTCAGTGCGGCTGGCTTTTGTGGTAGGACTCAAGAAGGAATTTCATAGGGTGCTTTTAAAAAGAAAGAGGCTCCAGTTACCACCTAATTAAAAAGGGATAGTTGACCGGGAGAGATATTGCGTTTCCCACCCCGGTGCTTTTTCAGATGGCAGCGCGAGCAGAGGGGAATTAAATTGTCACGGTGATTATTCTCTGGGTTGTAGTCGGCATGGTGAACGGTTAGGGTGAACTGTGCTTTTAGAGAGCGATCGCCGCACCATTCACCAGGCTTAAAGCAGTCCGTTCCACATTCTCTACAAGTCCAGCTAGCAGCTTCTTTAACTGCTAGGGCGATCGCCTTCCAATTTTTCGGGTATCGGGATAGATCCATTGGCATAGCTATTTCTCACAAATATTGTTTATCTCATCTTCTAACTGTTCAGGGGTAAGGGTTTGGCATATACCGAAACCACTTTCTAATATGCGATCCATCCAATACTTTTTAGGCTGCTTGGTAAGCTGACCAAGAATTTCTAAGGCCAGCAGAAGAGAATATCGATAGTTGACGATTTTGAGTTTTGCGAGACGATTTAGTTGTGCCATAATGGTGAAATGTTTGGTAGGAATGGGGATTGATATGTACGTTCCAGCTTGGATTTTATGGGGCTTGGTTTTGGCAGCGATCGCGCTGGTTTTTCTCGGTGTTTTTAGTTGCTGGTTCCTGAAAGAATGGGAAAAAGGGATGAGAATGTAGGAGTCATTAAAAGGCGATCGCACTCAGGCGATCGCCTCTATTTCACGAATTATTCACTGTAGCCAAATAGAGTCTCTTCATCCATTTCGTGCAATTCAACCGCCTTTCGTGGCTCGCTGTAGGAATTGTCCAAGCTATCAAAGTAAACCAAGTAGACCCAATGCTTCTCAATGACACCATTGGCGCAAATATCTTCGGCATATCTGATGCCAGTTATCCAACCTTGATCCATGAAATTCTTGCCAAAGTTCTCCGGGTCTTGCTGGTCATCGCAAAACCAGCAATTGATGACCCGTATCCCAATTTCAAATTGAGGCTTGGGCATTTGCGCCAGAAACTCTGGTTGTTGTGGCTGGTGGCGACTGACTACGGGCAAGGAACTGGGATTTTGAGCTAGCATGGTAAAGCCTCATCGTTGTAATGGAACGGTTGGGGAAGTCCCCTGGGGCGGTGGTGGAACACTACCCTAGGGGCATTTTATTTTTGACTCCAAAGGAAGGCGATCGCCCTTTCCAACAAGGCGATCGCCCTCAAACTACATCTGGGACTGGCGGCTCTCGGCTTCGCGGTTGAGAATATCCAGTTCCATTTGTTTTTGGGTCTTCATCTGCTCAATCTGGGACAACTCAGCATTCAAAGACTGGCGGTGTTCGTTCCGGGCTAGCAATCGGTACAGATTGATGATGCTAAAGCTACTAGAACTAGGGTTAAAGGCATCAGCCAGCACCTTCGCCACCACTACTTCTGGGGTTTGACCCGTAGACTTAGCCGCCAGCGCGATCGCCTTTGCCACATCAGCCGGGATTAAATC
>CAKZHE010000314.1 GCA_936920195.1 uncultured cyanobacterium
AAAGCTTGTCCCCAAACCCGCCCCTACATCAACCATGGTTAATTACAAGGACTTGATATTAGTTGACAATCCCGAAATTGAAATGAAAACTTTAGTATTAGCCACAGGCAATCCCGGCAAACTGCGAGAAATCCAAGAATATTTGACTGGTTGGGATGGGGAATTAATCTTGAAACCAGAAGATTTGGATGTGGAAGAAACTGGCGCAACCTTTGGCGAAAATGCTTGCCTGAAGGCTTCGGAAGTGGCTCTAGCGACGGGGAAATGGGCGATCGCCGATGATTCTGGTTTGGAGGTAGAAGCCCTAGATGGCGCTCCTGGAGTCTATTCCGCCCGTTATGGTAAAACTGATGGAGAACGAATTGAAAGACTATTATTTGAATTGGGTAATGAATTGAATCGGCAGGCGCAATTTGTCTGCGCGATCGCCGTCGCTCGTCCCGATGGTACAATTGTCCTACAAACTGAAGGTAAATGTGAAGGAGAAATTCTACACGCACCTAGGGGCAATCAAGGTTTTGGCTACGATCCCATCTTTTATGTTCCCGCCCAAAAACTCACCTTTGCCGAAATGTCCTCAGAATTAAAGCGATCGCTCAGTCATCGCGGTCGAGCTTTGCAATCATTAGTTCCCCAACTACAAAAGATTTTGAGTTTTGAGCCTTAAACTCAAAACTCAAAACCTGTTTTAGACAGCTTCGAGATTTTTTTCTCCCGTCCGAATCCGGATTACTTGTTCCACAGGAGTAATGAAAATCTTGCCATCGCCAATTTCGCCAGTTCTGGCAGAGGCGATAATTTTCTCGATTACTAAATCAACTTGATCGTCTTCAACCACGATTTCGACTTTGAGTTTTTGCAAAAACTCAACTGTGTATTCAGAACCGCGATAGCGTTCTGTTTGACCTTTCTGCCGTCCAAACCCTCGGACTTCAGAAACAGTCATCCCGACAATCCCTGCATTGACTAAGGCAATTTTTACCTCGTCTAGCTTAAAGGGCCTAATAATTGCTTCAACCTTTTTCAAGCTTTTCACTCCTCACTTATTCTGCTCTTGGCCTGAATTTAGACCAACTTGACACTCCAGCCACTAGAAGTGGGTAGGATTTTTTTAAAGGGATATCAAGGTCATTGTGTCTGTGGAAGATTTTAACATCAAGACAGCTACCGCCGCTGAGTTGCCTTTCTTCCCCTCCCTACAAGCGATATGAAACTTTGTAGCACCGCCCCTAGAACAGTTTTGTAACTTTTAAGACTTTTTTGCGCCAGCCGCCATCGCCCCTACTGCCAGCAATGCCAAAAAAGCTCGGTTAGCACCCAGCAATTGTACTCAACGGTGGTAAATGGGGGTTTAGCGTTTCAAGATGGGGCGCACGATCAAAAAACCAGTCCCAAAGGCGGTTAAAACAATCATAAAGATGGCTAAAGCCAGCCACTTGCCATTTACTTCTCTAGCACTAGCGGGGGAACTGGGACGGCGATCGCGTCTAACTTCTACTTCTGCCAGTAAGTTCTCCGAAAAAACTGGATTCGTTGTTTCTAAGCTGGGATAGGCAGAAATAACTTCTGGCGCTGGTTTCTGGCGGCGAGAATTAGCTGGCAGCGGGGCGCTAGCTGGTTCTGGCGAGAAACTGGGAGCTACTTCAGTGGCTGAAACTGGCTGAAAAACTCCTGTCAATTGTTGAGCGCGAGCCGCTGATTGAGCGATATTCTGAACTTCTTGCCGCAACTGTTGATTTTGCTGAATTAACTGTTGATTTTGAGCATTGAGAGTGTCTAGCAGAGCTTGTGCCGCTTGCAACTCGGCAGTCAATTCTCGATAAACAGATATTGGCACTGAGGGGCAGTAGCCATTGGATGCAGATGCAGTTTGGTGGCTGGAAGGTGGAGCGTTTCGCATAATAGTTTCTAGGTAGGGCGCGTCCGCAGGGCTTTGCTGAAGCAGCTAAATGTTAGCATTTTCAAGCTAGACAGAGCAAGATGGTATGGGGAGATGGGGAGATGGGGAGATGGGGAGGTAGGGAGATGGGGAGATGGGGAGGTGGGGTGATGGGGAGTTGGGTTTATGGGTG
>CAKZHE010000315.1 GCA_936920195.1 uncultured cyanobacterium
TCGAGAAGCGCCTGGCTGACCTCTCCGTCGGCGGTCATGTCGTGGGCTTTCTGGAAGGCCTGGATCGCCAGCTTCAGATTGCCCCCGTCGCGGCCGTCGATGACGCCGGGCGAGAAGTGGGCGCGATCCAGCAGGGCCTGGACGCGGATCAGGACGTCGCGTCGGGCTAGCGGATCCGTGGCGGCCGGATCGAAGGCGGCGGTGTTGATCGCCTGTCCCATCGGCGAGGAGGCGGCCGAGGCGGGCGGAGCGGCGACCGTGGGGGCGGGCGCTTTCTGGACGGTGCTGGCGGGGACGGACGTGGCTGGCTTGTCGTCACAGGCGCTCAGGGCGAGCACGGCGACGAGGGCGAAACGGGAAACCAGACCGGTCATGAAAACTCCAGGCGGGAACACTTCACCGCTTGAAGCCTTGAGCCATGGCGAAGTTCCACCGCTTGTGAGGCCGGATTTGAGGGCGCTGCGTCGTTTGCTGTGGGGGCTGGGTGTCCTGGCGCTGGTCGTCTGTGCCTTTTGGCTGTGGGTGGTCTGGCCGCCTTGGGAAGCGACGCGACCCAAAGCCAACGATCTTGGCGCCGTGTCCGAGGCCCGGGTCTACGCCGAAAGCCCGCCGCCGCTGGTCGCCGCGCCGGCGCTGGTGCTGCCCGGCAGCTTCACCGAAGCCAGCGGCCTGGCCGCGCTGCAGCGGCTGATGCCGGCGGGCGCCACCGGCGATGCAGCAGCGCCGCAGCGCCTGCGCTGGCGTTCGGGGGGATCGCGGGGCTTGGGGGGCTTGGGGGTTGGGGGGGGGGGGGGGGGGGGGGAGTAGAGAATTAGCAATAACTTCTTTTATTCCCTGTTCCCTGTTCCCTATTCCCTATTCCCTATTCCCTATTCCCTTCTAGGCAGATTTGGGCAAACAACTAACTATGATTTTCTCTAGTGTCAGTCGCAGTTGGTCGCGGCCTTGGAAGCCTTCGATGCGCTGGATAACCTTGCCATTCTCAAACAAGAGTAGGGTTGGTAAAGTCCGCAGACGATAGGTGTTGGCTAATTTAAAGTTCTGGTCGGCATTGATCCCCACTAATTTAACTTGACCGCCCCATTCGACTTGAAACCTGGTTAATAAAGGTTCGATGGCGCGACACAGACCGCACCAAGGGGCTGAAAAATGCACTAATACGGGGACAGAAGATTCTAAAACTTCGCGTGTAAATGTCCGTTCGCTTACAGACAGTGCCATGCTTCCTCAAAAATTTAATGTTGTTTTACTATTTCTTGGGATCATGCTACATCGATTTGGGATCGGGAGATCGCGATCTTTGGGAAGATCTTTTTTGGCAGTGGGATATTTTGGGCGATCGCGCTCTAAATTTGGGGCTGAAACGATCCCAGCCTTGCGCTGCCACGATCCCAGCCTTTGCTCCCTACCAATTAACTTGACTGGTAGCTTGCATTAACAGCGGATGAGAGTACCACAGTAGGAAGATGAAAAGAACTACCCCTAGATAGGCGGGACGGAGAAATTCTTGCCATTGAAGGGTTTGTCTTCCTTGCCATATTGCTAGGAAGGGGATGACAGAAGTTCGGGCTTCCACCGCCGTAAATGCCTCTCCATAACGGTTTCGCCAACGGCGATCGCCATGCCAAACTGCAAATAGATGGTGCAAAATCAAGCCTATGGATGTCACCAGGGTAAAACTAGAACCAATCCAGAGGGTGTGGGCGATGCACCAAATAATCTGTCCGATAAACTGGGGATGTCTGGTAATCCGGACAATTCCGGTTTCGTAGAGATGTACCTGGGGCTTCTGGATGGCGGCAATTTCCAGCAGGTTGAAGGTGGCGGGATAGAGAAACAGAAAGGAAATGGCAGATAGTACCCAAACTAGGATGGGAATCCCCGGCACGGTTTGGACTTGCCAGAGTTGCCAGCCGTCGTAACGATGATTGAAGAAATAGATAATTAGCACCACAGCCAGGGGAATGCTGACGAGAGCAAACAACACCCGGTACAATCTCGCCCCCATCCTTTCCTCCCCCCAAGGTCTGAGGGCGGCTAGTCCGCTGTGGGCGATCGCAAAGACCAGAAGTAAACCCAGTACAATTAAATGGCTATCCATAAGGCTATTGGCAAAATTTAGCAATGTTTAATTAAATTAAATTAACTGCATGGAATGACAACCAATGCTCCACACTAGATTGTGAGGAAAGTTGAGCGCAGTGGTGTGCTAGTGTCGGAATATCGATAATATCTGGGAATAGCGCCTGAAAACAAGGTATCAAGCTAAACAAGATCGCTATATTTCACCATCCCTCAAGCCAAGTTGACGGAGCAAGCCACCTAAACAGCGGAACTGGTATTGAATTAAAAACTATGTCTGACCTGCCTTTTACTCTAGATCAACTGCGGATTCTCAAAGCGATCGCTGCTGAGGGAAGTTTTAAACGTGCTGCCGATAGTCTGTATGTTTCCCAACCTGCGGTCAGCTTACAGGTACAAAATTTAGAGCGTCAACTAGATGTACCACTTTTCGATCGCGGCGGACGGCGAGCGCAACTGACAGAAGCAGGTTATTTGCTGCTGAGTTACGGCGAAAAGATTCTCACCCTTTGTCAAGAAACCTGCCGTGCCATTGAGGATTTGCAAAACCTTCAGGGGGGAACCTTAATTGTCGGTGCTTCCCAAACTACCGGAACTTATCTGCTCCCCCGGATGATTGGGTTGTTTCGGCAGAGTTATCCCGATGTTTCCGTCCAATTGCACGTCCATTCTACCCGCCGCACGGCTTGGAGCGTCGCCAATGGGCAAGTTGATTTGGCAATCATTGGTGGGGAAGTGCCAGCGGAACTGCAAGAAGCTTTAGAAATTATTCCCTATGCCGAAGATGAGCTAGCTCTGTTGCTGCCAGTTTCCCATCCCTTCGCGAAAATGGAAACTATCCAAAAAGACGATCTTTATAAGTTGCAATTTATTGCTTTGGATTCCCAATCTACTATCCGCAAAGTGATCGATCAAGTGCTGACTCGCAGCGGGATTGATACTAGGCGATTGCGAATCGAAATGGAACTCAACTCGATTGAAGCGATTAAAAATGCTGTGCAATCAGGTTTAGGCGCTTCTTTTGTGTCTACTTCTGCCATTGAAAAAGAATTACAAATGGGAGTTCTGCACCGCGCCCAAGTTGAAGATATGGTGGTGAAACGGATGCTCTCGGTGGTAGTGAACCCCAATCGCTATCGCTCGAAAGCTGCTGAAGCCTTTAGTCGAGAAATTCTACCCCAATTTGCTCGTCCAGATTGGGGGAAAGATGTGGTACTGCCCAGTGCCTTGGATATTAATAGCTTAAAAGCTGCCCGATTAGCTCAGGAAATTGCCAACCACGAAGCTTGAATTTAGAATTTAGCTCCTAGCCGGGAAGCCCCGCACTCTACCCGACAGGGTGAGTGACGGGATGAGAGGCGCATTTATTTATGGGGTATCGCCTGCGGCGACGCTACGCGAACGATACCCCATAAATAAATAACCATTCCGGTCTATCTTGATTCTCAATATATTTCTTGAGAACAGAAATGGTAACACCGCCGCAGGAAGCAATGAAATAAGATTCATTCCAAAGCACATTTTTCCTATGCTACACTGACTTTATGATAACAGCTTACAAGTATAAATTGCGCCCCAACAAATCCCAAGCCCATCAAATTGATGGGTGGCTTAATTTGTTGCGGATGCAGTATAACTATAGGTTGGCAGAAAGGATTAACTGGTACGAATCTACTCGATGCCCTGTTAATTCCTGTTCTCTGGTGTCATGCAGTATTGCTGAGATAGTTGAACAACCGGATTATTATTGGCAGAAAAGAGATTTACTTAACACCAAGAAACTGTTTCCTGAGTATGGAAAGATTCACTCTCAGGTATTACAGGATTGCATAGTCAGAGTTAAAAAGTCCTTTGACCGCTATCTCAGTGCAGATAAATCTGGTAAGCGTTCTGGCAAGCCTAGATTCAAGGGACGGGGGAGATATCGCAGTTTTACCTATCCCCAGATGAAACAGGACTGCATCCAAAATAACCGCATTACCCTACCCAAAATTGGCAAGGTAAAGATTGTTCTCCACCGTCCGGTTCCTGATGGGTTCAAAATCAAAACTGCTCAGGTAATTAAAAACGCTGATGGGTATTATCTCATCCTGACATTGCAAGATAATTCAGTACCCACTATTAGTCCCGATGTTAATCTTGACAAGTCTGTAGGGATTGACATGGGGCTGAAGGATTTCTTGATTACCAGTGATGGTGAATCAGTGCCTATTCCTCAATTTGCCAGGAAATCAGAGAAGCGTAAAAAGCTACTCAATAAGTCAGTTTCTCGCAAAAAGAAAGGCTCTAGCCGTAGGCGTAAAGCTGTCAACAAACTTTCTAAACACCATCAGAAAACAGCTAGACAAAGGAAAGATTTTCACTACAAGACTGCCAAGCAATTGCTTGACAAGTATGATGTGGTTGGCTTTGAAGACTTGAATATCAAGGGTCTAGCTAAAACCAGAATGAGTAAATCTATCCTAGATGCCGGATGGGGTGAATTTCTGTCTATTCTCCAAACCAAAGCTGTAAATGCTGGGTTGATGGCGATAGCTGTAAATCCAAACGGTACTAGCCAGAACTGCTCAAGTTGTGGCACTCACGTCCCTAAAACTATTGCAGACAGATGGCATAGTTGTCCTTCCTGCGGGTTGGAACTAGACAGGGACGTGAATGCAGCAATTAATATTAAAAACATCGCTGTGGGACGCACAGTGATTAAAGCTCAGGATATGCCCGTTCGCGTAGCGTCTCCGTTGGCGAAGCCGCCCCTTTGGGGCTAGGAGATTGCAATAGCAGGGGTCACTGAGAAGCCCGCACTGTATGCGTAGCATCAGTGCCGGGAGTCGTCACGTTCGTGGAATAACTTAGTTTTATGGAAATTCTCTGCACTCGTCCCGGTTGTCCTAAACCCCTAAATATTTTCCCAGATCTTGACGATCCCACCAACTTCAAGACGGTGCAGCAGAAGTATTGCATTTCTTGTGGGATGCCGTTGATGTTGGTGGCGCGATATTTGCCGTTAAGTTTATTAGGTAGGGGGGGTTTTGGGGCAGCTTTTTTGGCTCGCGATCGCTATACTCCCACTAAGCGCAAATGTGTAGTTAAGCAATTTCTCCCTTCGGGGGATTTATCGCCTAAGCAGATGGAATTGGCACAAAGTTTATTTGAGAGAGAAGGAGAAGTTTTAGAAGATTTGGGAACCCACGCCCAAATTCCCGATTTATATGCTTTTTTTGAAATGACTGTGCCAAGTTTGCAAGGGGGAAAGGAAGACAAGTTTTTTTACTTGGTACAGGAATTTATTGATGGCAAAACTCTAGAACAGGAATTAGCCGAAAAGGGTAAGTTTACCCAAGCAGATATTTTAGAAGTGTTGCGGGCAATTTTGCCTGTGCTAAAGTTTGTCCATGACAAGGGTTCTATCCATCGGGATATTAAACCTTCTAATATTATGCGCGATCGCAATGGTTTAATTTACCTGCTAGATTTTGGCGCGGTAAAGCAAATTACCAAAGGAACACCAGGAGGCAGTTCCACAGGGATTTATTCTATGGGTTTTGCCCCGCCAGAACAAATGACTGGGGGACAAATTTATCCTTCAACAGATCTTTATGCCCTAGCAGTCACTTGTCTGGAATTGCTCACCGGGAAGCCACCGACAGAGTTGTTTGATTCCTATCAAAATGAATGGCAGTGGCGGAAGTATGCCCAAGTGAGCGATCGCCTCGCCAGCATTTTCGATAAAATGTTACTCTCTGCCCCCAATCAACGCTTTCAATCGGTGGATGAGTTGCTAGCTGCCTTTGCCACCAAACCACCGCCACACCCAACTCCCACTATCCAATCTCAACAAGTAACTCCACCTGTAGTTCTTCCTCCTCCCCCCTCGCCTGTACTTACCCGACAATTTTCTCTCCTAGAAATTTTGGGCAGTGCGGCATTTACTGGGTTTATGGGTGGTTTATTCCTAGTAGTTTTGGGAACTTTCATGTCATCTATTCCGATTACTTTAGGGATATGGGCGACAATTTTGTGTGGTTTGATTTTTTTGCAATACCGTCGAATTATTGAAGGTAAAGATCTACCAGTTTTGGCAATTATCGCCTTGGGAATCGCTTTCTTTTTAGTAAAAAGTCAATTTCCAACAGTTGTTCTAGCAGCTATTGTCGTCAGCGCTGCTACAGTTGCTGTGACAGCTTTATTCCGATTAGTTTATCAATTACTTTCACATTTTTTGAATTGATTTTGTTGGATTTGTTGATATTGCTGCTGACTATCAAATTAAATTTTTATGATTCGATAGTTTCAATGGTTTTTTCTAGTACAATAATTAGTTGAGGTAAAGCTATCTGGATAGTATTCCAGATGGTTTCGATATCTAGATCCTCATATTCATGAATCAGACGGTTTCGCATCCCAATAATTTTATGCCAAGGAATATTAGGAATTGCCGCGTGAGTTTCAGTAGAAATTCTACGAGCTGCTTCTCCAATGATCTCAATTTGACGAGTAACTGCCGCCTGACGCATCAAATCAATTTCAAAAGCTTCCCAATTGACATCAGCCACAAAGTCTTGAGCTAACTTTGCCGCATTCAGCATATCCATTAAATAGTTTTTCTCACGAGGCTGCATAAATAATTTGGCTAGAGTTAAGAATTGCTTGACGACGTAGATCATTACGACTTCTTTCGATTCCTCGACGACTAACTAGATCGACATCTCTCCTAAAAATGTTTTTAATTTCTTCTTCCATATCTACCCAATCAAACAGTGTCCAATGAGCATCTGGATGAAATGCTACTAATACATCAACATCACTTTTATCGGGCTGAAAGTCGTCTCTCAACACGGAGCCAAATAGAGCAAGTTCGGCGATCTTAAATTTTTGGCAAAACGCCACTATTTGATCGTAATCAATGGGGATTTGAGTGTTGATTTTTTGAAGAGTGTACATGATTAAACTGGATTTAAGTTTGATGTTGCGATCGCCTTTTTTTTATTGGTTCAAAGTTTTCTCAATTCGTCGATCAGGAATCAGCCACATTGCCGCCACTAAGCCATACAAGGCACAGGCAAGCCAGGAATTGACAAAGGCAAGGGGAATGGCGGCAGCATATACTGCTAAAGATACTTTTTCCTTAAAACCTTGCTTGATCGCGATCGCCAAGGTCGAATCTCTCCCGTGGTGGGCTAGTAGGGATTGAGTTAGGATAAAATAGGCGATCGCCGCAAACAATAGCACTATCCCATAAAAAACCACTGGCATCTTCTCAAAGTGGTTTTCGCCCATCCATCCAGTCACAAAGGGGATGAGGGATAGCCAAAACAATAAGTGCATATTAGCCAAAAGGGTATGACCATTAACTTGCCGAGCTGCTTGGAATAAATGATGGTGGTTGTTCCAATAAATGCCCAGATAAACAAAGCTCAACACATAGCTTAAAAATACTGGAAAGAGGGGACGCAGCGCCTCTACATCTGCCCCGTGGGGGGTTTTCATTTCTAGCACCATAATTGTCAGAATGATGGCAATCACCGCGTCGCTGAATGCTTCTAGTCTGCCTTTTCCCATTGTTTTCAGTTCTCCGAATTTAGCTAAACATTATAGATAATATCTTACCGTTGTGACCACTCGACTCTTTTTGGCTCGCAATGATGCCTTGAGAAACAAAGTTGTTTGATTGTGCAGAATGCTCTCCCACCAATTTTTGGTGACAAAAGCTGGAATAATCACGGTTGAGAACACGCCGGGGTGTTTCTCCTCAAACTCGCTAATAAACTCTACAATTGGATAAACTAAGGAGCGGTAGGGCGAATCTACAATTACCAAAGGAATATCCGCTTCTAGATTTTGCCATTTTTGTTGCAGTTTTTCTCGGTCTGTATAGCCAATATCCACATGAACGGCGACAATTTCATCGGCAATACTGCGGGCATAATCTAGGGCTTCTACTGTTCCCCGATTCAGTTGCCCAACTACCACTACGGCGGGGTGAGTGGCAACTTCTATTTTCGGTCTGGGAATATAACTGCGCGGTGCGACTCCTTGGAGACTGAGCCGTTCGGCTACATATAAATAGTGCCGACGAATCAGGATGAATAAACTGACCACTAAGGGAATTGCGACCACGACTAACCAAGCTCCCCCCGCAAACTTAGTTAATACAATTACCACTAAAACTACGAAGGTAGCGATCGCTCCCAACCCATTCATTACTGCGCTAGGTTGCCAACCATCGGCTTTTTCATGCAACCAGTGGCGTACCATCCCCGCTTGGGATAACGTAAATGAGGTGAATACGCCCACGGCATAGAGAGGAATCACTGCGTTTACTTGTCCTCGAAAGACAACAATTAAAAATGCCGCGCAGAGACTCAGAAAAATAATTCCGTTGGAATAGACTAAGCGATCGCCTAATAAGGCTAATTGTCGCGGTAAAAAGCCATCGCGAGCCAGAAAATAACAAAGTCGGGGAAAATCTGCATAGCTGGTATTAGCGGCTAAAAGCAAGATTAACAATGTTGCCACTTGGACAAAATAGTAGAACCAACTGCCATCTCCTAAAATCTGCCGACCCAACAAAGACACAATTGTTTGTCCCTCTTCGGGAACAATATGATAGGCCGAGGTTAAGTAAGTTATGCCTAAAAACATTGCTCCCAGAATCAAACCCAAATAGAGCAATGTCAGGCGAGCGTTTTTCCACTCCGGCGGCTTAAAAGCTAACACCCCATCCGATATGGCTTCTACTCCTGTCAAGGCTGTACAACCAGCGGAAAATCCCCTAAGAATAAAAAACAAACTCAACTCTTCTTTGACTGGTATTTCTGGATAATTTTCGGGAATATGACCTGTGATTTGTTGATACAAACCAATGGCAATGATAATAAAAATACTGACAATAAAAGCATAGGTAGGAATCATAAATAATTTTCCTGATTCCCGCACTCCCCTCAAATTAGCCACCATCAATAAAAACACAAAAACTAAACACAGTCCCACTGTAAACGGACGTAATGCCGGAATCGCCGAGGTGAGGGCAGCAGTACCCGCTGAAACACTTACCGTCACGGTAAGGATATAGTCAATCATCAATGAACCGCCAGCGACTAAACCGGGATAAAGACCGAGGTTCTCGCGGGCGACAATGTAGGAACCACCACCATTAGGATAGGCACTAATGGTTTGTCTGTAGGACAAAATTACGACGATGAGTAGCAGTACAATCGCGATCGCAATTGGTAGAGACTGCGCCAGTGCTGTACTACCTGCTGCCACCAATACCAGCAGGATTTCTTCTGTGGCGTAGGCAACTGATGACAGGGCATCGGAAGAAAGAACTGCCAATGCCGCCGCATTACTCAATCGTTCTTCGCTATGGGCGCTAGTAGGGAGGGATTGACCGAGAAAAAGTCGCTTTAGCCCAGAATAGAAAGGCATGGATGGCACACCCACAAAATTTTTCAGTGGGATGAATTACAACGTCTATTAGCTTATCAGCCCTTTACCCAGATGCGGCAAACACCGCTAAAATTTGCTGGAGTTAAGATTTAGGAGCGAACCACTCAGGAATTGAGAGGAAATAAAAGGACGGCAAATAATTTGATTGAAATTAAACAAGTCTACCAATGATTTGCCAGCAATCAAATATTGGAGATGATTGATTTTCAGGGCGATCGCTCGCCGTTATGTTAGTTGTAGACCCTAGAAGGTAGAATTAGAAAGTTGAATTCTGGGGCGGATTTTGATCGAGCGCTATACATTGCCCGAAATGGGGGGGTTGTGGACGGAAACCTATAAGCTGCAAACCTGGTTGCAAGTGGAAATTGCGGTTTGCGAGGCACAGGCGGAGTTGGGGTACATACCTGCGGAGGCGGTTGCAGAGATTAAAGCCAAAGCCAAATTTGACCCCCAGCGGGTGCTAGAAATTGAGGCGGAAGTCAAACACGATATGATCGCCTTTTTGACTAATGTCAATGAGTATGTGGGCGATGCCGGACGTTATATTCATTTGGGATTGACTAGCTCTGATGTGCTGGATACAGCCCTAGCGTTACAGTTGGTGGCGAGTCTAGACCTATTATTAAACCAAGTGGAGTGCCTGAGTCAAGCCATTAGGTATCAAGCGCAACAACATCGCTATACCGTGATGGCGGGGCGATCGCATGGTATCCATGCCGAACCAATCACGTTTGGGTTTAAACTGGCAGGATGGCTGGCAGAGATTTTTCGACATCGCGATCGCTTAGTCCGTTTGCATCAGCAAATTTCCGTGGGCAAGATTTCCGGCGCGGTGGGAACCTACGCCAATATCGAACCTCGGATTGAAGCGATCGCCTGTGCTAATCTGGGACTGAAACCAGATACTGCTTCAACTCAGGTTATTTCCCGCGATCGCCATGCTGAATTTGTCCAATGTTTAGCCTTGTTAGGGGCTTCCATGGAACGGTTTGCCGTGGAAATCCGCAACTTACAACGCACTGATGTGTTGGAAGTAGAAGAATTTTTCTCCAAGGGACAAAAAGGTTCTTCGGCAATGCCACACAAACGCAATCCCATCCGCTCAGAAAGATTATCGGGGATGGCGCGAATTTTGAGAAGTCATGCGATCGCGGCTTTAGAAAATGTCGCTCTTTGGCACGAACGAGATATTTCTCATAGTTCGGTAGAACGGGTAATTTTGCCCGATGTCTGCATTTTAACTCACTTCATGTTAGTGGATCTCACCGAGTTGATTAAAAACCTCTTGGTTTATCCCGACAATATGCAGCGGAATCTTAATTGTTATGGGGGAGTAGTTTTCAGTCAGCGAGTCTTATTAGCGCTGGTAGAAAAGGGCATCAATCGGGAAGAAGCCTATCGAATTGTCCAATCTTGCGCCCATGCTGCTTGGAATAAACCAACTGGGGATTTCCGCGCTTTAATTTCCCAAGATGCTCAAGTTACTGAAAAGCTATCTGCCGAAGAGATTGCTGATTGTTTCAATCCCCAAAAGCACTTGCAGCATTTAGACGAAATTTATCAACGTTTAGGAATTTGAGAATAGCCACTTTCAAAATCAAAACTTACTTAGGACTGAAAAATCAATAATATCATGTCCGAATGTTGGGTTATCCCAGTAGAGACGTTCCGGTGGAACGTCTCCGGTGGAACGTCTCCGGTGGAACAAACTTTCCTAAGAAAGAAGGGACAATTCACGAATTGTCCCTTCTTTTCTTGTTGGTAGGTTTCCAACAATTCCGATTTTATTTGCTCTTTTTTTACTCGTTTTACTCGTTCCCAGGCTCTGCCTGGGAATGCCTATTGAGAGGCTCTGCCTCGGATGACAAAGCGAGGCAGAGCCTCGGGATTCGGTTCCCAGGCAGAGCCTAGGAACCAGTTCAAAGGGGGCAGGCAAATCGGACACGATATTATTTGCTCTTTTTATGGTTCAATACCTAACTCCCTAAGTCGTTGCGCTAAAGACTCTGCTCGCTGCTCTGCTTCTGCGGTTTTTTGTCGCTCCTTTTCTATTTCTTGTTGTGCTGTTCTAGCTTCTTGCTGTGCCGTTCTAGCTTCTTGTTGTGCCGTTCTAGCTTCTTGTTGTGCCGCCCTCGCTTCTTGTTGCGCCGCTTCCGCATCAGTTAAAATCAAATTGCCCTCAGCATTATACCAGCGCAACCACGACCGATTAATGCCTTGATATTCGCCTTGCCAGAATCCTAAACTTAACTCTAGCTCTGGCATCCAAATTCGCTTTTCTCTGAGCTTTAATTCTTGATAATGACCAGATTCTAAACAAAAAGCTCTTAATCTATTGTTGTAGCGGTTAAAGACCACATAATAGGGAATTTGGAGAATCTGCTCGTAAACTTGCCATTTGGTTGGGGGTTCCTCTCCATCCCGTTCAGTTTCGCCCAAATCTTCCTTTTCTGTGCCGGGAGAAGCTAATTCAACTACGACAAATGGACTAATTTCCTCTTGCCAAATCACGTAACTTAAACGCAAATCTGTCTGAGCATAAAGTCTCGGTACGCCCACAACTCCAAACCAATCGGGACGCTTATACCAATTGTGATGCTGCACATCATAATATACATTCATATCGGTGCAGCTAAATACCTCTTGGGGGTAATATTTGGCTGGACGAAAAGTGAATAGAAGCAATTGGGGTTGTAAAACATGAAACTCGTCAGGCAAACCAGGCTCCTCCGGATCTTCACTGGGTAAATCGTACATGGTGGGCAGCGTTTCCTTGGGCGGCAAGGAAAGCTGGGGGGAATATTTAATGGGAATTATAGGTTGGGGTAATTTCATGGTTATTTCACCAAATTAAATATCTAAAAGTAGTTTTACGCGATCGCCGCAATTCAATTTTAACTGGGATTGGGCGCTACCCCCATTAACCGCTATTTCTACCCAACCATGACTGCCAATCAGGGCAATAGCCTCTCCTAACAGAGTAGCCCCATAAAATTCGCCGCTGTCAATAATTTTTCCCTTAATTTCCACTTGCCAACTTTTACCTGCAACAACACTAGCGGGAATATTTGCGATCAAATTGCCGTAACCATCTATATATTGAATGCAACCGACAATTCCATCAGTGAATGTTAAAGGAGGAATAGGCAAATTTATCAAAGTGGCAGGATTAATAGTTTCTCCTAATGCTATTAAAGGTACGCCACTAGCGAGATGAGCGGCAACGGGAGCGAAGATATCTCTGCCGTGGAAAGTATGGCTGGGTTCGGCAGTCCGCCAATATTGACGATTAGTTAATTCCACTGCCAACATTGCCGGAGATTGACTGAGAACCCCGCTGAAGATACCATTATCTGGTCCGACTAAAAAACCATCTTCTAATTGAATGGCGATCGCTTTCCTACTTCCCCCTACTCCCGGATCGACTACGGCGACAAATACGGTTCCCTGGGGAAAATAGGGATAGGCATTCAGCAAACAAAATCTGCCTGCGCTGATATTTTGCGCCGGGATGTGGTGAGTGATGTCAATTATGGTTAAATGGGGATTAATTTGGGCGATCGCACCCTTCATTACCCCCACATAGACATCGCTCCAGCCAAAATCAGTTAAGAGGGCGATCGCTCCTACAGATTTCATGGCAATTATGGTATAGGCTGAGATTTTTCTACTAAAGCAGGTTCGGGGTTATTTTCTCCCGTAGTTGGGGTTTCTATGGGATTCCCAAAAGCAATTCGCAAAAATGGTGGAGCCAGAAAAGTAGTTAGAATCACCATGATAATAATTGATACTTCCAAAGGCTTATCTAGAACTCCACTTGCCGAACCAATTCCCGCAAAGACTAATCCCACTTCACCTCTAGGAATCATCCCTATTCCAATGGCAATGCGATTAATTTCCGGTTGACCAAATACCGCCCAACCTGTGACTAATTTACCAAGAATAGCTACCAAAACTAGAAATATGGCAATCAACAGTCCGGCGCGATTCTCTGGGATAGCAGGATTTAAAACACTGAGATCGGCTCGCGCTCCTACCGTCACAAAAAAGATGGGAACTAACAAATCGGCAATCGGTTTTACCAACTCATCCAATTCATTCCGGGCATCACTTTCATCTAAAACCAAACCAGCGGCAAAGGCTCCTAAAATTGCTTCTAAATGAATGGCATTGCCTAGAAATGCCATGAAGAAGGCAAAAATAAATGCTGGGATGACAATGTTACCGCGAGTTTTGAGGGTATCTACCACGGCGGCAAAAGTTTTGTTAAAAATTCCAGCCAATAGAATAGAACCGATCAAAAAAACTGTGGCACTCACAATCAAATAGATGACATTGCTAACATCAATTTCCCCAGTTTTAGCTAAACTGGCAACAACCGCCAGGACAATAATTCCCAAGACATCATCAATTACTGCTGCTCCTACAATGATTTGACCTTCTTTGGATGTTAGTCTGCCTAATTCCGACAACACCTTAGAAGTAATGCCGATACTGGTAGCTGTCAATGCGGCTCCAGCAAAAATAGCGGGAATGGCGGGAGTATGAAATAACATCATCAAACCAACAGTACCCGCAGCAAAGGGAACTACCACTCCCACACAAGCAACTACTACTGCTTGATAGCCAACTTCCTTAAGTTGTCGCAAATCGGATTCCAGTCCAATTTCAAACAATAGAACAATTACCCCCAATTCTGCCAAGACTGAAATGACTTCACTTTGGGAGGCAAAGACACTAGCGAGGTTGGTAGGAGAAAGATGATTAATCCATTGTAAAATGGTCATTATCACTGAATCGGCAGATGTCAATCCACCTTCAGGAAAAATAATCAGATGCAGGGCAGATACTCCGACAATCACCCCGGCTACCAGTTCGCCTAAAACTGGGGGAAAATCAAAGTTTTTTGCCACTTCTGCCCCAAGTTTACTGGCAAGATAAATGACCACTAAACTGAGCAGAACTCCGCTCAAAACAATCGGAGCATTTTCGGCTTCAACAGTTGCTAGGAAGGGGATGGAAGTAATTAGGGATAACATCTCAGTGCTTAAATTTGTCATTGTATGGTTCAAAAACATCGGCAAGGAATGAAAAATAAATAGAATGACTAATTGCAGCACTGGCAATAGACGTAGGTTGGGTTGAAACGATACTGAAAACCCAACATTTATCAGCTATCTGTTGGGTTTTGCTATCGCGCAACCCAACCTACGATTATAATCAAGTTATTGGTTTTTCATTCCTAATGGCGATCGGGACTTCTCCAAATGTTACAATAAATTGAAATTATGTCAAAGCTTAAATCTAGTAGGGCAAATTACCATTCGTTTTACATATAGTGTTTAGATTCAAGATTCAGGTAAGTCCTGTTTTCGATCATCCTAGATTCTTTCACGAAATTCCCACAAATTCCCACATCGCAGATGCTGTTTGCGTTAGTCCTTGCTGAAAGAGCGTTTCTAGGTACTCTTCAGGTGTCTTTGGGGGATTTTTGAGACTCTGACGGTGATTTTGGGCTGCCACACAGATTGTTTGCGGATTCATGTCAATCAATTCTAGCACAAACTCATCTGGATGGATAGCTTGAATACCATATATTGCAAGCTTTTGAGCGGGAAAGTCACTAAGGTTAAAAGTAACAATAACGCTAGCTTGAGAGACAATTGCCGCTGCTAGGACATGGCGATCGCCTGGGTCTGGAAGTTCTATACTAGGAATTAACGACTCATAATCTGTGACTACGCAATTTGGGACATAGGCATTCATCAAGTTTTTAGTTCTGGTTAGCTGTTCCCGTGTCAAGTCAGGACGGTTTAAAAGAACATTTCTTGTCCACTCTGCGTGGATTTCCTCCGTCCAGCGCGGCGCAAACAAATCAGTACCTGCCAGCGCCAGCCACATAAGAAAATCTCTCAGTGGTGCTGGGTATAAGACACAAGCATCATAAACTGCAATAAAATTTCCCATTCAATAATCTGAGTTAGTAGGTTTCATGTTGCTGGCTAGTAACCCATCTTTAATTCTTGAGCTTGGGCAGTCAGTTCTTCTAACGCTTGCCTTCTAGCTGCGTCAAGGTGATTTTTGTAGTCAATTACGTTTTGGGTGAGTATTCGTCGCCGGATACCAACTTGACGGTAAGGAATTTTTCCCCCTTCCAGCAAACCAACTAGATCAGGACGAGAGACATTCAGGATGCTAGCAGCTTCTTGGGTAGTTAGTTCCGGTTTGATGGGAATGATTTTAACAGCATTACCTTGTGCCATCTGAGACAAAATCTCTAGGAGTAAGCTGTAGGCAGCAGCAGGGATAGTAATGGCATTAGCATCCTTGCCATCTATGGAGATATTGATGGTGAGGGGGATTTCCGAATGGATATTATAACCAGCCAAGATCTGGCAACTGGAATGAGCTAAACTGACTTCTTCTGGTGTAGGGGCGATCGCTCCAGCATTTTGCTCTATCGAAAGTGCCATATTATTGAAATCAATATACTATCCGTCATTTTAGCAATTTTCCGAAACCAACGAAATATCCGAAGCAAACAAAGCCAACCATCCCAACTTTGCGTTCTTTGCGCTCCCCTTTGCATCCTTTGCGTTAAAAAAACTCTACAACATAACCAGTTATCCGGGTTACTCGCGCCCAGAGTTGAATGTTGCTTGCCAGAGCGGGCAGCAGAGAACCGCCTTCCGCTGTTAGAGTAGCAAATGGAATAACTGGCTGAGTTCATGCGTAGTAAGAGAAGAAGAAAATCCCGGTTTTGGCCTTGGGGAGCAGCGATACTGGTGATAGCTGGGGGAGCAACGGCTTGGGTGCTGCTCCAGCGGAATCTATTACCGGGGGATACTCCAGCCGGAGTGCAGTTAGTACCGCAAGATGCGGCGGCGACTGTTTCAATTGCCACGGATGGCAACCAATGGCAACAAGCCAGAGAATTTGGTACGCCGGAGACTCAAGCCGCTGTGAATAACCAGCTAGCTACTTGGCGCGACTCTTTTTTAACGGCGAATGGTTACGAGTATGAGCGAGATATTCAGCCTTGGTTGGGTAAAGAAGTTACCATTGCTTACTTATCATCTGAACAGTCTTCAGCCGTGGCGGTTTTGCTCCCAATTGCCAAACCTGCTGAGTTACAGCAAATATTCATTAAAGCCAATGGGGAGAAATCGCCAAAGTTAGTTGAACGCAATTATCAAGGTATCCAAATTCGCGAAACTCCGGAATCTAGTGTCAATCGTCTTTCGGTGGCGGTGGTAGGAAACTTTTTGGTTGTCACCAATGAGCCAAAAGCGACGGAGCGGATAATTGATACCTATAAAGGCGCTCCAGCTTTGACGACAGTGCCGGGATATCGGGAAGCATGGGGACAAATTCAAGTTTCCCAGCCCTTTGCCAGATTGTATCTTAATGTGCCAGCAGCATCGGCGATCGCCGCTACAACTTCGACTCGCCCTCTCTCTCCCACCAGTCTGGCGCAATTGCAACAAAAGCAGGGGGTAGCAGTAGCAGTTAAGTTAGAAACCGAGGGAATGAAGTTTAAGGGGATTTCTTGGTTTAAACCCAATAGCCAGCAAAAGTTGGTGGTGGAAAATAATGCTAAAACGATGGCGAGTCGCTTGCCAGAGGAAACTTTAGTGGCGATCGCTGGGGGAAATTTACAGCGGTTGTGGCAAGATTATACTCAAGGCGCGCAGGCTAACCCCTTGAGTCCGATTAGTCCGGAGATGTGGAAGGCGGGATTGAAATCGAAGACGGGGTTAGATTTAGAACAGGATTTGTTGCCCTGGATGGCAGGAGAATTTTCGATCTCATTAATTCCCACTTCCCCGGAAACTCCCTCTGGGTTGGGTGCGGCACTGTTGTTTATGGTACAGACAAGCGATCGCCGTGCCGCTGAAACTTCTCTGAAGCAGTTAGATGTGGTGATGGCGAAGGAGTATCAATTCCAAGTCCAAGAGACTCAATTAGGCGATCGCCCGGTGGTAACATGGACTTCACCGTTGAATGGACTGAGTGCCACTCATGGTTGGTTAGATGGCAATGTGGCTTTTCTGCTTTTGGGTGCGCCTGTAACTGGGGCAATTGTTCCCAAACCTAAAGTACCGATAACTGAAAATAAGCTCTTTCAACAAACGGTAGGTGGGGAGCTTTCGGCAAACAATGGCTATTTTTTCATTGACTTTGACAAAACTATTAATGCGGGGAATCTCGCTCTGCCGCAACTTTCACCGGATTTACGGAAATTTGCTCAGGGGATACGGGGTTTGGGGGTGACAGCGGCAATTAGTAGCGATCGCAGCAGTCGATTTGATATTTTGGTATTGATGAAAAAAGCTAGTAATGTGCCGCCTTTGCCTAGTTCTAAGTCTAGTCCGATCTTTGTTCCTTCTCCGAAAAAGACTGCGGTTCCCAAGAAAACTGGTGTCCCCTAGGGGGTTTTTTTAACGCAAAGGACGCAAAGGGGAGCGCAAAGGACGCAAAGTTGGGGTTAGGATACAATTGGGATTTAAACTTTGTCATTGTAATTTTATGAATCTGGTTGCGCTCCAGAGTTGGCTGGATAATTTTTCTTTTGCGGTGCTGTTCGGTACGATGTTGGTGTATTGGGTGGGGGCAGCTTTTAGTGGTATCCCCTATTTACCAGCTTTGGGAACGGCAGGAATGGCGATCGCTAATCTCTGTATGGCTACACTATTGGGAGCAAGATGGTTATCGGCTGGCTATTTTCCCCTCAGCAATCTTTACGAATCTCTGTTTTTTCTGGCTTGGGGAATCACCGCCATCCATCTCTTTGCCGAAAATATGAGTCGCAGTCGGTTGGTTGGAGCGGTGACGGCTCCGGTAGCAATGGGAATTACAGCGTTTGCCGCGCTGACTTTGCCAGCGGAGATGCAGTTATCGGCTCCTTTAGTGCCAGCCTTGAAGTCCAATTGGTTGATGATGCACGTCAGCGTGATGATGATCTCCTATTCGACTTTAATGGTAGGTTCTCTGTTGGCGGTGGCTTTTCTGATTGTGACTCGCGGACAGAAAATTGAACTTAGTGGTAGTTCGATTGGCAATGGAGCCTATCGTCGTCAGGGAGATTTGGCAAATAACTCGTTTCAGTTGCGTCGTGGTGACAAGGAAACTTTGGCGACTGAAGTGGCACAATCAGCAACGATGAATTTGGTCGAGAATAATGGTAGTGCCAAAACTGCTGTTCTTGATGTTGCTCAACCATTAGCTGCTACTATTGCTCCCACAGAAACTCTATCTCCCCAGCGGTTGAGTTTGGCTCAAACGTTAGATAATATCAGCTATCGGATTATTGGTTTAGGGTTTCCCCTGCTCACTATCGGCATTATTGCTGGTGGGGTATGGGCAAACGAGGCTTGGGGAACCTATTGGAGTTGGGACCCCAAGGAAACCTGGGCGCTAATTACTTGGTTAGTCTTTGCCGCATATCTCCATGCTCGCATTACAAAGGGTTGGCAAGGTCGTCGTCCCGCAATTTTAGCAGCAGCAGGTTTTGTTGTAGTATGGGTCTGCTATCTGGGAGTGAATCTGCTCGGCAAGGGTTTACATAGTTATGGTTGGTTTTTCTAATCAATCTGCTATTGTCAGTCCAGTAGTGGACTGTTTCAGCTAATTTGATGCAATCGAAAACCGCAGCAAGTCAGATAATCAGAGCTTGTGGGGATTTTCTTAATGCACCATTTTAGCGGAAACAGTCCAGTAGGGTGTGTTAGCGGCAGCGTAACGCACCGTTAACTGGTAGGCGGTGCGTTACGCTATCGCTAACGCACCCTACTAATACTGGGCATTATCGACCTGACTCTGAGTATATGAGTAATGCTGGCTTACCTGTGGAGCTTTTTGAGGCTGGTCAATTCCAAGGTCTAATCAGTCCAATACTATAGATATTGCATTAACAAAATTTATCTAATACAGAAACTATGACTAGCCAGTTTACCACTACTGATATTAATTTTCAAGATCAAACAGCTTTACAACAAAGGCTAAGAAACTTTCCTGAAGAAGATCGATTCAATGAGATCAATGCCATTCTAGATCGAAATGTTGTTGTTGGCCTAAAATTAGTTAATCTTCTAAAGAACAGAAAATACTTTAATCTGCTCCTGGAAAGAGGTCTAGAAAAAGCCAATGCCAGTGAAATAGAAATTTGGCTCAAGTATTTAGTTCCCCATATTGGCTTCCGGCGCGTCATAGCCATATTATCAAGCAAATTATCAGAACAACCCGATGCAGTAGATAAAGCTTTATATTGGTTGCCAAAGTTTTTACCAAAAGGCGATCGCCAAGCAGCAATGATGCTAGAAAATATTTTGAATCAGGAGAAATTAATGTTAGGTAAAGAATATAAAGCTGTGAGATCTTCAGGAAAACCTTACAAGTTGATTTTGAGAATCAAAAGTACGGGCGAATATGCAGTTTTTGGTGGTTATACATTGGGCAGTAAAGGAACTAAAATAATTGTGGAAATCCTTAATTCCCAAGACTTCTATCCCACTGGGGGAGTTAGGGAAGTATCCCCTGGGGATATGGAAGTTCTCGATCCTCAACCTTACGATGACTGATACAACCGCTTAGTTAAAATTAATGATGGACTTTATCAGTTCTTTGTGACTTAGTGCCTTGGTGGTGCAAAACTGTTGAGTTTAACCACAAAGACACTAAGACACCAAGTAAATAAATGGAGCAAACTTGATTAGTTTTGGGGATGAAAATACTCATAAATTTGTTGAGCTAATTGTTTGCCAATTCCCGGTGAGGCAGCTAGCTGTTCAATCGTAGCCATGCGAATGCCATCAATGGAACGGAAATGTCCTAAAAGTTGCTTTTGCCGCTGGAATCCTAATCCCGAAATTTCATCTAAACGCGATCGCTGTAAATTTTCACTCCGTTGTTGACGGTGGAAAGTCACGGCAAAACGGTGAGCTTCATCCCGCAGGCGACGTAATAATTGTACTCCAGGTTGTTCCGATTCGGTGACTAGGGGTAAAGATTCTCCCGGCAAAAAGATCTCTTCCCGTTGTTTGGCTAAACTAACTACTCGTAAATCGGTCAATAAATTCATTTCTTGCAATACTGTCACCACGGCAGATAGTTGTCCTTTCCCGCCATCAATCATCAATAAATCGGGCCAATCGGGATTACTTGTGCGCTCTAATTCGGGATCTTCAACATATTTACGAAAGCGACGGCTGAGAACTTCAGCTAAACTGGCAAAGTCATCGGAATGACCGGAGGTGACGCGGGGATTTTTAATTTTATAATGACGATAATATTGTTTGGCTGGTAAACCATCAATAAATACTACTTGGGAACCAACGGCATTTGAGCCTTGAATGTGGGAAATATCGTAACCTTCGATGCGGCGCGGCAACTCTGGTAAATCTAGAATATCGGCTAAATCTTGCAAAGCTTGGGAATTGCGATCGCTAAATTGTTGCATTCTTGCCAATTCATAGTTGGCATTCTTTTCCACCATTTCAATTAATTCGGCTTTGACTTGGCGCTGGGGCGTAAAAATCGTCACTTTTCGGCCTTTGCGCTGGCTCAAAAATTCGGCTAAAATTTCCCCTTCTGGTAATTCGTGCTGTACCAAGATTTCGGCAGGAATTTCTACCGCTTCTGCAATGTAATAATGTTCTTCTAATACCCGTTGTAAAATTGCACCCCCGCCATTCTCATCTAAATTTCCCGCCGGAATTTCAGCCACAAACCCCAATCTGCCTACCAACCTCCCGGCACGAATTTGGAAAAGCTGCACGCAAGCCCTTTCGGAATTGGCAGCTAAAGCGATCGCATCCCTAGATACGGTATCATCGGGGAGGGAAACCTTTTGTTCAGCGGTTAAGGATTTCAATCCGGTAATGCGATCGCGAATTATGGCAGCTTGTTCAAAGTTTAACCCTGCTACCGCCCCATTCATTTGCTCGGTCAAAATCTCCATTAATTCCGCCGTTCTCCCTTGAAATACCATCGCCACTTTTTGCATAGTTTGACGATATTCTGCCGGAGAAATTAACAGTTGACAAACTCCCGGACAGCGCCCAATATCAAAATTTAAACAGGGACGATCTTTAAACAGGGGTTGGGGACGTTGGCGCAAAGGAAAAATTCGTTTAACAATATTGAGAGTTTCCCGCAATAGATGGGAATCCACGTAGGGACCATAATATTTATCCTTGCTATTTCGCATTTCCCGCTTGCGCGTGATGAAGATCCGGGGATAATCATCAGACCAAGTAATACAGATATAAGGATATTTTTTGTCGTCTTTCAACAAGACGTTAAAATAAGGTTGATGCTGTTTAACTAAATTAGCTTCCAGCGCTAATGCTTCCGCTTCCGTATCCGTCACAATAAACTCAATTTCTGCCACTTGTTGCACCATCATGGCAATTCTGGCATTGAGATTGTGTTGCTCGCGGAAATAGGAACGCACCCGCGATCGCAGTTTCTTTGACTTACCAATATACAGGATGCGATCGCTGCGATCGCGCATCAAATACACCCCTGGTTCCGCCGGAATTTCCTTTAGCCGACTTTCCAAGCGTTCGGGATCTTTAACTAGCGAAAGTAACATACCTGTCATACTTTTAAAAAATACCAAATAAAACAAAGTTCGTAGTTGGGCTTTAGCCCTAATCCGGAGGGCTAAAGCCCAACTACAAACTTTTGTTGATAGTTTTTTTACTCAAAATACTAAAGCGATCGCCTACTACCTAAATTAAGGCTTAAAAGCCGCCAATTCTGCGGCTGTATCCGCATATTCACGGAATTTCACTACTTGACCATTATCGATCGTCCAGGCCATCACCCACTCACTACTATAGGTCTTCCCAGTCGATTTTACCCGCGCTTCGTAATATCCTAAAACTACTACTTTGTCCCCCTGAGCCACAAAGTCACGCGGTTCAAACACCAGAAACTCCAAAGATCCCCCGAGGGCGGTAAACAAATCAGCTACTCCTTGGCGACCAACCCATAGCCCCCCTGGTGGTACAATATCCTGTGACGTTCTCTCCCGTTAACCTGGCGGTATAACGGGAGCTTCTAATCTAGAATAGAGACAGTTGAAAACCGTCAAACCCTAGAAAAGCGCTCGACTGAGCGCTCGCGCCGAAGTCTTCGCGCTTCACAGGCTGGGTATCCCCTAAGCCTCCACGCGCAGGCCAGATGAGTCCCACCTCGCTGAAGCCGGGGGTGCGCGCTAGCGCTATTGCCCGATTTAAAATGTTGATAGCGGCATTCTCATCCCTGTCCATTGACAACCCACATTTCGGGCATTGATGCAG
>CAKZHE010000316.1 GCA_936920195.1 uncultured cyanobacterium
GTCGAACCCCCTAGTTTAACCGCGCTTACATCCCCGCCCACAAGGGGACGGGGTTTTACGCACGATCAATAAAAAATCGGTTCAATTCTTCAACTATAGTTCTATGGAGAGATATTTATAAGCAATTGACTTAGTTTTAAATGCACCCTCAAACAAGCAAACTAGAAAAAAACATTTTGAGTGGAGGCTGGCTATAAACTTGATACCAGTTGAATCCTTCCAGCATCCATTTCTGCCATCAGTAACTCTAAAGCTTCATAATCAACATCAGAGATATAACCCAAGCGAGTGAGTTCATAATTGATCTCATTCTCGATATCAGGGGTTAATTTCCGAATATACAAAGCTTTTTCGACAAGCTGACGAATAACGTAGCTAGTTTTCATGTCTATATTATAGAACTCCTTACTAGAGAATTCTTCACTGAATCGCTGGTCAAGGGAGTGATCCAATCCTCAAACTTGAAGTGATCTAAATCACTGTTCAATCGAGAATGAGCGGAGTGAATTGGCTAGTAATTAAAATTATATTTTGGGCAATTTCATCCAGTGCCTGATGATGTTCCTCAGAGGGCAGAAAATGGATGATATTGATAGGATATAGTGGTTTGGTAGCCATGATTTTAAAATAAAAATCAATTAAACTCTTGACTCGGTATAGAGAAAAAAGATATGCTAGGTGGATGTGAAAATAGCGATCGCTAAAAAATATTTGAGTAATAAGCATAAAATCTGAGCTTTTTAGTAATCTACGAGACATTTTAGCCAATTTCATACAAAATCTTTAAACAAACGACACAAGCAATTAAAGATTTCGCAAACCAGTGCGATCGCTGTTTACAAGCCCTGTAATAAAAGTTTATTCTCTAGAAATCGGCCTGGTTTTTTACTTATTCAGCGGAAACGGGATTTAGTTATGGCAAGCACTCTGGCAAAAGCATCTGTCGCCACCATTCGCCCCCAAGGTGACATCAATGCGTCGAATGCAGGCGAGTTTCAACGCCAGTTAACAGCAGCTTTATTGTCTGCTCAGAATTCTGGGCTGCTGGTAGATATGGCACAGGTAGATTCCTTGGATAGTGCGGGTTTAGTGGCATTAGTCTCAGGGCTGACTCTTGCCCAAAGGGAAAATAAGCGGTTGCACCTGTGTGGGGTTTCTCCTGCCATTGCAATTGTGTTTGAATTGACAGGATTGGACAGAGTATTTGAGATCTTTGTGAGCCACAAGGCTTTTGAAGCGGCGATCGCCTAAAAAGATTCTAGACGAACATCAGGGGCAGCTATAATAAAGTCGTCAATCTCCTTGATAAGATTGGCTCTGAGAAGCTAAAAGCAATCAAAGGGCAAAGGGATGGCGATCGCAGTCAAAGAATTAATTACTACCGATATTCTCAAACCCGCCCGGTATTTGGGCAACGAGTTGGGGGCAATCCGGAAGTCTTGGGAAGAGGCGACAACCCGTTGGGCGCTAACTTACCCAGAAATCTATGAAGTCGGGGCATCAAATTTAGGGCATATCATTCTCTACAGTATTTTAAATGCCCAACCCAGACAACTGTGCGATCGCGCCTACCTCCCCGCCGCCGATTTAGCTGCCAAATTGAGAGCCACCAACACGCCCCTATTTGCGGTGGAATCCCAACGCTATCTCCAGGAATTTGATATTTTAGGTTTCAGTCTCAGTTACGAATTGGGCGCTACCAATATCTTAGAGATGTTGGATTTGGCGCAGATTCCCCTAACTTGGCAAGAAAGGCAAAGTAGCCCCAATCATTTTCCCCTGATCTTTGCTGGGGGGCAAACTGCCACTTCTAATCCTGAACCCTACGCAGACTTTTTTGACTTCTTTGCCTTGGGCGATGGGGAAGAACTGCTGCCGGAAATTGGGCTAATTTTAGAAGAAGGCAAAATTGCCGGATTGAGTCGAACTGAATTATTACTGGATTTAGCCCAGATTCCAGGGGTTTACGTTCCCCAATTTTATCTTATGGCAGAGGATGGGTCAGTTCATCCCCTCCGTCCAGATGTTCCCCAAAGAATTCTCCGCCGCACTGCCCCACCCATGCCAGCCTATTCTATCGGGTTAGTGCCATATATCGAAACAGTCCACGATCGCTTAACCGTCGAAATTCGCCGAGGTTGTACGCGGGGATGTCGCTTTTGCCAACCGGGGATGTTGACAAGACCTGCCAGAGACGTAGAACCTGAGAAAGTAGTGGACGCGATCGCGCAAGGGATGAGAAAAACTGGTTATAGTGAATTTTCTCTGCTTTCCTTGAGTTGTTCTGACTATCTCGCTTTGCCTGCGGTGGGGATGGAAATTAAGAATCTCCTCAAAGATGAAAATATCACCTTGTCTTTACCCAGCCAACGGGTAGATCGTTTTGATGAAAACATTGCTAATATCCTGGGGGGCAATCGACAAGGGGGTTTAACCTTTGCACCGGAAGCGGGAACCCAGCGAATGCGGGATATTATTAATAAGGGTTTAACTAACGAAGAACTGCTGCGGGGAGTCAAAACCGCCTACGAGCAAGGTTGGGAAAAGATTAAACTCTATTTTATGATTGGGTTGCCGGGAGAAACCGATGCCGATGTTTTGGGCATTGTGGAAACGGTACATTGGTTGCAACGAGAATGCCGCCAACCGGGGAGAAGGCAACTAAATTTCAACTTGACTATTTCTAACTTTACGCCCAAACCCCATACGCCTTTTCAATGGCATTCCGTTTCCACTGCGGAATTTATTCGCAAACAAGCTTTGTTGCGAACCGAATTTCGCCGTTTAAAAGGGGTAAAAGTTAACTTTACCGATGTGCGAATTTCGGCAATGGAAGATTTTGTGGGGAGGGGAGATAGACGTTTAGGGAAGGTAATTCGCCGTGCCTGGGAATTGGGCGCGGGGATGGATTCCTGGTTTGATAATGTGGAAAGAGCTTTTGGAGCTTGGGGAAATGCGATCGCCGAAGCTGGATTAACCTGGAAATATCGACAAGTGGAGAATGGGGAATGGCATCTCCGGGAAAAGGATAGTTTTGAAGAGCAAAATGCCGGGATAAATTCTGCCCAGATTAGCGACGCTGCTTTACCCTGGGATATTCTGGATACCGGAATTGACAAAAAATGGCTGCAAGAGGACTTAAATCGCGCCCTAGCCGCCGCTGCCGTGCCAGATTGCTCCTTTGATGGTTGTTCCCATTGTGGGGTTTGCGGGACTGATTTTGGACACAATATCGTGGTGGAGCCGCCACCAATTCCGGAATTTGTCGGTCATTTTCAACCGAATTTTAGCAAAGTTCAACGGTTGCGCTTGTGGTTTGGCAAGTTGGGCGATATGGCTTTAGTCAGCCATTTGGATTTAGTCCGATTATTCGATCGAGCGATTCGACGGGCGGCCTTGCCTGTATCATTTAGTAATGGTTTTCATCCTAGTCCCCGAATGGCGATCGCTAGCGCCCTACCTTTAGGTGCAACCAGTACCGGAGAAATCATTGATTTTGAGTTAACCCAATGGGTAGAGCCAGGGGAATTCCAAACTCGCTTTGCGGCGCAAATGCCCGCCGGAATTCCGATTTATCGAGTGGTTGAGGTGGATTTAAAAGCGCCTGCCGTGGCGAAGGTGATGGAGAAAGCGGTTTATCAAGTGGCGATCGCTACTTCTCCTCATCCTACCCTAGCACAATGGCAAACCTGGGTAGCCGAAATTAAACACCGAACCACAATTGAGTGGTCACATGAAACGAAATCGGGCAAAAAGTGTTTGGTGAATTGGCGCGATCGCTTGTTTGGATTAGAAATTAACCAAATTCTACCAGAAGCAGGTACAGTTTTACTAAATTATACTGGTAGTTGCTCCCAAGATGGCAGTATTCTACGTCCCGAACACCTTGCCTTAATGTTGGCAGCCGTAGGCGAACAGGAGTTTCAGGTTTGGCAAATTTGCCGCCAGGAAATAATTTTGGCAAGTAACGATTTGGATTAAATTGGGATATTTGTCCAGTAGGAGAGGCGTTGCGTAAGTTATGACAGTCTCGCATCGCCCTATCTCCGCACCTCCCCATCTCCCCACCTGCCAAATTTTTTAACTCAGAATAATGGACTACAAAACTGCCCGCATTCTTTTAATTGACCAGGGAACCGCATCAGACCAAAATCCTGATGCCTTTCTAATCAGGTTGAAAAATTTTCAACCTCCGATTCCAGGGGAAGTCACGAATATTTTACTAGCGCTGAAAATGCTGTTTGAAAGTTTGCAAGGAGAAACCAGCCTCGACCGAGAATTGGCCTATGCACTCTATCAATTAGCCTATGAAAGCCGACAAAGCTTTGCTGCTGGTCGCCTAGCTGGAATTAACTGGCCTCCACTGTTAGATGAAGACATTCAACGGATAGCGATCGCTGTCAAAAGTATCTTAGCTGGTGTTTGGCAAGAACAGTCAAATTAGCGGAAAAATCCAATGGCATTGGAGATTGTCCCTCTAGTGCCTAATAAGTTGGCTCCCGACAGATTAGCAGAAGTGAAATTGGTATTAAAGAGATCGGCACTTCTGAGGTTAGCGCCACTCAGATTGGCTTTCAATAAATCAGCATCTCTTAAATTAGCACTGATTAATTGAGCGCCTTGAAGATTGGCGGACTGCAAATTGGTCTTCAGCAAAGTTGCGCCATTTAGGTTGGCTTTGGCTAGGTTTGCCACCAGTAAATTTGCCCCATTCAGATTCGCGCCGCTGAGATTAGCACCGCTGAGATTTGCGCCGCTGAGATTTGCGCCACTGAGATTTGCGCCACTGAGATTAGCACCGCTCAGATTAGCACCTTTGAGATCGACATTGCTTAAGTCAGCACCACTCAAGTTGACTTCTCCCAGATTAAAACCAGAGCCTTCTCTAGTTTCCAATAATTGTTGGACTGGGTTCAGAGTTTCGGTTCTCGCTGGCATTGCCCAACCTAGGGTAGCAGTGAGCAAGATGGCAGTTGTAAGCGCTCTAAGTTTCATAGTCTCCATTCTCCTCTAATATCAGTAATTACCCATAGCAAACCTAGCGACTATGCGCCCCAATCTGCTTATAAGTAGTGGAATACACGGGGACTAGATTTAGCTAGTCTGGCCTTACTTCCTATTGTAGACCATATACTTACGAATTAGTGAATATTTTTGAGGAAAATTCATTTAAAAATTTTCGATGGGGTCAGGCGATCGCCTAAAATGGTTTTGGCAAGGCGATCGCAGGCTGCGTCAGAGCCTAGAAATTTGATTAAATTTGGCAAAATCCCCTCTGGCGCACCATCAGAACCTACCCACTAGAATGCTGCGTATAGCCTATGGTTGTCGCCACGACGTTCGGCGAGCGCTCAGTCGAGCCGTTGTGCTATCGGCATGGCTAGCGCTAAAGCGCAAAGTCACGCACCGTTCTATTGTATTTAAAGTAACTATTAGATCCTGTTAGGATTAGCTCATTAAAATAAATCTAGTCTAAAATTTAAGAGATTTTGGTATATTCCAGCACCAAGAAAAATAATTTCACTTTTCTGTATATCCAAATACAAAATCTCTTTACACCTCCATTTTTGTTCGTTAAATTAGAACACAATCCACCTAATCCAATTCAGAAAAAGCTGATATCTCAGATACAGAGAACGCGATCGCCATTCTCTTGATATCTGGATTTACAAGCTTTTCTGATGCCGATTGTGTAGACTCAAAACTAATCCCATCTTTCTCAATCCTAGACATTAAAGGTTAATCAACATGACCAAATTTTCTAGCCTGCTCAAGCGAGTAATCCATACGCTAATGTTAGTATTAGCGATTTTCTCTGCCGTTGGCCTGCTCTCAACTACTCCCGCATTCGCTAACGCAGATACTTCAAGCTCCTGGGTAATTCAACAAAGAAATCCTTCTTGGGCTCGCTGGGCTCCGGCTCCCTATCTGCGTTGGGATATCTACAAGGACTTAGACAATCGCGTGCAATTAGTTGCCGATCCTACAACTAGAAGTGCAGTTTACTTCCTCAATTCAGATGGTAGCGTGGGCTATCGTAATGTCGATCAAAATATCAATAAAACCTTCCCCGGTATTACTGCCAAACAAATCGCCGTAGGTAAAAATGGACGGCTGTGGGCAATTACCACCGATGGACGTTGGGCGCGATGGGCTCCCGCTCCCTATGAGCGCTGGGATATCTACAACGACTTAGACAATCGCGTTCAATTAGTTGGAGATCCTCAATCTGAAGGTGGAGTTTACTTCCGCAAAGATGATGGTAGCGTTGGCTATCGCGAAGTAGATCGCAATATCAACAAAACCTTCCCTGGTGTAGTTGCTGGAGATCTAACCGTTTCCGATCCTGCTTAGAGCAATTAAATTTCAAGTTGACAGATACCGATTTATTTACCATAACATCAGGGCAAGTTGCTACTTGTCCTGTTTTTTTGCTCGTTCAATGCTAGTCTGCAATTAGCTGACAAGATCGAGGTTGTGATGAATAAAGAATTTATCATTGGTGAAAAAGTCTGTTTAATCGCTAAACCCCCTTACCTAAAAACAGCCGAACCAATGCCCATGTTACGACCCCCAGATTTAGTAGAATTGGGAGAAGAGGGAACAATTGTCGATCGTCGTCCAGGGGGATATTGGAGCGTCCGTTTCCAACGAGGGGCTTTTTTGGTGGATACTCAGTATTTAGAGTCAGTACAGTAGCTTGCAACCCAACTATTTAACTTCTCAAAAGTGAACTTACTCAATTGGGATAGCATTGAGAAAAAAACGGGAGAGCATCGGCGAGAGCAGAAGCAACACGGTGAGGGGAAAATCTTGAGATTTTCCCATATCTTTGTCGATTAGGATACATTAATCTGACCCAAGATTCTGTTTGGTGTTTGAGGATGAGTTGACATTTTAACAGAAGATAAGCTATACCAGAAGTTAAGGGATTTAGAGTAAAATTGCTAGGAAACAGGAGACGGTATGAAATATTTTGCTATTGTGATGCAATTACTACGCGATCGTGTGCTATTTTTAGAAGAAATCCGCCAAGGGATAAAACTGAAAAGTAAAATCTTAGGGTTGTTGATTTCAAGTTCAGCATTTTTCGCGATTTACGGTGCAATTATCGGAGCCTCATCTACTTGGAAGCAGGCAATTATGTCCGCGATTAAATTACCGGCATTTTATTTAATTACCGTGATCATCTGTTTTCCCACTTTATACTTTTTTAACGTCATGTTTGGCTCAAAACGCTCCTTTGAGCAATATTTAACCTTACTAATTACAGCAGTAACGTTCATTTCGGTTCTTCTTTTTGCCTTTGCACCAGTTTCCTTATTTTTTCTGATTAGTACCTACGATTACAATTTTTTTAAGTTATTAAATGTCGCGATTTTTGCCTTAACTGGTTTTTTAGGAGTGTCCTTTTTATATCAAGGGATGAACTTTTTGTCAGAAGAAGATACCAACGGCTTAAAAATTCGCAACCAAATTTTACGATTTTGGTTAGTGCTTTATGGATTTGTTGGTTGTCAATTAGGATGGACACTTCGACCTTTTTTTGGAGATCCCGATCAGCCTTTTTCTGTTTTCCGTAATCGGGGTAGTAACTTTTATTTAAACATTCTCGAAGGGATTGCTCATCTTTTTCAAAATGGCAGATATTAGAGATTTAGGTAAATTTGTGTATGGCAGATGAATTGAAGAAATTAGCCTTTACAGAAACGGAATTAGAATCATATAGCGGCTCCGCGATCTCTAATCTGTGGATGGTAAATTTATATCGGCTGCATCGTCACAAGCAATTTAGTAAAAATTTGCTCTCTCTTTTGTTGACAGAGTTAATAGGATTTAGCTTGACTTTAATTCTCGTCATTCCTATCGTTTTAATCATAACACAAAAGAGTATGGTTTCTGGGAATGATGGGGTAAGATTTTTTCAAGTTTTGCTAATTCCTTTTCTGATTAGTTTGGCAATAACAATGGGAGGTAATATCTATATTTGGGTGATATCTAAGCCTTTAGTAACTTTAGCTAATTTAGGGGATAAAGTTGATAAATACAATGAGGTAATCAAAGCTGTCGATATTATCGATCGGCTAAGAGACGCGGGGAATTCGCCAGTAAATTTAATTAACCGTGAGGCGGTGATGGAAGCTTTACTCGTGACAAGAGAGAGTTTAGTTTGTGCTTTAAAAACGGAGAGAATTATGAGAGAAAATGAGGCATTAATTGGGCGAAATTCTCAATTATTTACGAATCTTGACAATAATTTAACCGCGTTGATGGCGTTAGATGTAAGTAACCGGGCGAGTGAATATGGACGGTTACTCAATGAGGCTTTAGAAATTGGAATGAGTGTCCAGAAAGAGGTGCGAAGGTTACAAGATAAAACTTAAAACAATACAACAGATCGCGTTTTCTGGAGAGATGAAAGAAAAGCGCGATCGGGTAAAAAATTGAGAGTTTACCAAATTGAGAAATCTGATAAAATTAGGAGAGAAATGTTAGAATCAAATCTATGGAAGTACAGCCCAATGAAATTTTGCGTTATGTCACGCCAGAAGGAAGAGTCCCTTATGATGATTGGTTTTATGCGCTCCGAGATAACAAAATTAAAAATATCATCAATAAAAGACTTAACCGAGTAAGTCTGGGGAATTGGGGAGATTATCGCTCCCTAGGAGAAGGAATCTTTGAATTAAGAATAGACTACAGTCCCGGTTATCGAGTCTATTTTGGACAAGTAGGAGCGACATCTGCATTTGTTTTTATATGGCTTACCGCTTCGCGAAAAACCCCGTTCTTCCTAGCTAGAAAAATTTCCAGGACTTACGCAGTTGCTCCGCATATAGTGTTTATGGTGCGTTATGCTGCGCTAACACACCCTACTAATAGAGGTGTTGCGTAAGTCCTGCTGGTTTTCGGAATTGCCGCCAGAGCCTTTGTAGTCTGCCGAAAGCGGAAAAAACGCCTCCTAACTCAGATTATTACCGCAGCTGCTGAACCAAAACTTAGCGGTACTCCAACTCTGAGCAATATGCGAATTAAAAATTTACAACGCCTGCTGAGGGCTTTGGCGCGTCAAGGTCTTGACGTACAATACGATCGCCATACCTATACAGTACGTTGGGCAAATCAACCAGATGCACCAAAGGCTGAAGTGCTTTTACCGGAAGGTTTTCCAGTAGAAGCCAAGGCGCTAAAACAACTGGCTAATTTAGCTGCTGTTAAACATCCGGCTGGTGGTCATGTTTGCCAAATTTGCGCTACTCCCGATTTTCATCCCGGCGATGCAGGAGTGGCAATTGGTTCGATAGTCGAAACTAGCCAGCAAGTGATTCCCGCTGCTGTCGGTTCTGATATTAATTGCGGAATGCGCCTGCACGTTGCCAACCTGTCGGTGGAGAAATTTTTAGCCCAGCGCCAGCAATTTGTAGACTTGTTGAAAGGCGATTATTTCTTCGGCACTCGCGATGTCACCATGACTAATGGGGCAATGCGATCGCTGTTTCAGGATGGCATAATGGGTTGGTTGGATGCCATCCTAGGCCATCCTACAGGCAGCATAGTCAAGTCAGATCTCGACCAATTGGCAACAGAGTGCGATCGCATTTTCCTCAATGGTTCCATGAATGGGCATATCCGTTGGTCGCCAGCAGAATTAATTACTGGGGAGCTAATTCGGGATGGCGGACTGGGAACCATTGGCGGCGGGAATCATTTTGTTGAGGTGCAATGGGTAGAATCAATTGTAGACCGTGCCTTAGCCCGTGCTTGGGGAATTGCCGCAGGTCAAATTGCCTTCATGGTTCATTCTGGTTCTCGCTATATGGGAAAATATATTGGGGGAATGTGGCGCGATCGCGCTCAACAAGCTTGGCCTCAAGGGATTAAATACCCTACATCCCGGCTATTTCCCCTCTCAACTCAAGCTAATCCCGATTTAGTCCAAGATTATTTGCAAGCTCAGGCAACGGCAGCAAATTATGGCTTTCTCAATCGGTTATTGTTGGCAGAATTATTGCGGTTGCGGTTGCGACAAGTTTATGGAGATTTAGAAGCCCCACTAATCTACGACTTACCCCATAATATTGTTCTGCCAGCCGGGGAAAATTGGGTAACTCGCAAAGGCGCTTGTCCGGCATATTTTGGTCAACCAGTCATCATTCCCGGTTCAATGGGCGCTTTTTCCTACCTGTTGGTAGGAGAAGGCCATCCTAATTTTTGCAGTTCTGCGTCCCACGGTGCCGGAAGATGGCGATCGCGCTTTGATATGACTCGTCAAGGCGCTCAAGCCACCGCCGCTGAATTAGGATTAACAGGAGTGGATTGTATTACTTTACGGGCAGAACGGCGGATTGAAGAAGCTCCTGCCGCCTACAAACCCATCACTCCTGTAATTGATAGCCAAGTTGCTGCTGGGATGGTGCGAGTAGTGGCGCGATTGCAACCAATTCTCACTTTTAAAGCATGAAGAGAACAGGACTTCCGCAGAGCCTAGGATGTTGACTCAGCGAGTTGAACTGGTTCCCAGGCTCTGCCTGGGAACCGATATCGAGAGGCTCTGCCTCGGATGACAAAGCGAGGCAGAGCCTCTCAATGGGCATTCCCAGGCAGAGCCTGGGAACGAGTAAAACGAGTAAAACCCGCCCCTACATCAATTGATTTCAAACCGGAATGGCTTCAATGATTTTGAATCCGAAACTGGTGGGGAAGATCTTAGTTAACTCAAAATCAGCCCCTTGCAAAAGGCTTTCGTATTCAGCCGCTGTCCGTTCGCCACCGCCTACCATGACTAGCATTTGTAAATCTAGCATTTTGGTAGGATCGAATTCATTTTCAGGAGCCACAATTGCTTCCATAATCAGGAGTTTCCCATTAGGGGCAATCGCTTGACGACAATTTTTCAAAATAGTCAGAGCCTGACTATCATTAAAGTCGTGCAGAATATTTTTGAGGATATAGGCATCAGCCCCACTGGGAACTGCTTCAAAAAAGTCCCCGCCTACGGATTTATAACGTTCTTGCCATCCTTTGCTGGCAATGATCGTGGGGTTATGGGCAATGACTATTGGCAGGTCAAAAAGAATCCCTTTAGCTTCGGGGTATGCTCTTAAAATGGTAGTTAATAACACCCCATGACCGCCACCCACATCCACAATTTGTCTAAACTCCGAAAAATCATATTCGGCAAAGAGTTGGGATGTCAAACGGCTGTTTAAATTTGCCATTGCCCCTTGGAAAATTCGCAAATCTGTGGGATGGCGATCGAAATATTCCAAAACTGGCATTCCCGCAGCTTTTTCAAAGGCAGTTTCCCCAGTTTGAATATTCTGAAGCAGTAAATCCCAAGCTTGTTGATACCAAGGGGAACCCATCATCAGCGCTAGATGATATAAGGAGTTGGGGGCATCGGCACGCAGGCAATCAGCCAAGGGGGTTAACTGAAAACAACCAGCTTCAGTTTCGGCAAAGATGCCAAAACTAGAGAGGGCGCGAAGCAAGCGATAGAGCGATCGCGGATCTGCATTAGCATAGGTAGCTAGGACTTCGTAGTGTTGCCCTCCCTTTTTGAGCAGATCGGCAATACCCAGTTGGGCGGCGACGCAAATCGCTTTGGATAGCCAGCCAGAGACTAGCATCTGCATAATGGTTTGAGCAGGGGCAGCAGAAGTTGCTGCTTGGGGGGTTTGTAGTTGCACCATGATAAATTCGTAGATTCCTGAGCGATATTAGGTATTATAAGACTTTCAGAACTTAGGCAATGCCTCTAGATTTAGTGCAAATGCCATATAGTCCTGACGGAGATGGCTTCACGAACTCCCACTATATAAATCTTGACATTTATTCACACTAGAATATTAGAAATGAAGAGCTTTTGTTTTATTAATCGGCGATCGCTGTCCTATGCTATTGCCCATTTTATATTAATTTTTGAATTAAAATCAGAACATCTATAATTTAAAATAATGTGACTGGAACACAGAAATATTTTTTTGAGTTAGGATTTTTATTTTTAAAAAAAAATATAAAAATTACAAAATTTATAAGTTATTTTTTGTTTTCGATTATTTTTGCTGTAGGGATTTGTCTTGACATTTTTCCAAGAGAGTGGATATTATGACTGATGTGTTCCCAAAGAAAAGATAATATTTTCCAGTGTGTTCTCAGATCGGATCTAATTACTACTTTGCATAACTACATATTTGCGGGTAATAGATCGGGCTGTCTTTGATCTTCCAGCAGTAATTTTGCTGGCAAATAATTTGTTGGCTTAGGCCGAGAAAAGTCACTTTTTCTATGAATTAAACTGGGACTATTTAAGTCCATTACAAAATCAGAAGAGGCATCAGGTATGCAATCAAGGGCATTATATCTGCAAAATCGGCGTGCAGATATAGAAGGAGATTTTTGGCAGCAATGGAGCCAAAATCGAGATCATCTTTATCGTTGCTGCATTAAGTGGATGGGCGGTAATTATGCTGATGCAGAAGATGCACTCAGCAGAGCCATGCTTAAAGCTTGGAAAAAGACCCAAAAGCACCAAGGGGAAATTAGCAACTACAAGGCTTGGCTGACTCAACTAACTCACAATCTCTGCGTAGATATCCATCAAGAACGCGATCGCACCGCCCATAGAGTTGAAAATATAGATGCGATCGCCCATCAAGAAGAACAAGGAAAAATTTTTCAGTCCGATACCCCAGCCAGTCAATTAGAAATTGGCGAAAAAAAGACAGTAATCCAGAGCGCTATTAATCACTTGCCAACAAAGCTACGAGAGACTTTTATCCTGCATTTTTATCAGGATCTCTCTTATCAAGAGATTGCCCAAAAGCAAGCTATTTCTTATCAGAATGTCGGCAAGCGTATCTCCCAAGCGCGGGTCATTCTGCAACGGGAGTTAAGAGAATATTTTATTGGGGAAAATGGCAGCGAAATGGGTTTACCAGTTATTCCAACTTTAGCTGTAACTAAATTCGCCATAGGGGAAAGATCCCAGAGAAATACGGGAATATGTCCGATTTCAACAGAGACAGTGACATTAATGACTGTCCCTAAAAAACATCATTCAGAAAGCATTAATTATCAACTTACTGCCACATGTCTAGCAACGCTGTCACACACTTGGTACAGCTTTTCCACTCCTCTGGAGTAGAGATGACTGTTAACTTGGTCTTAGACGAAAAGCCAGCTAGACAAGACCAGAAGCTCAACACCTTAACTAAGTACGTCCAGAAGTATCCCCAAGGCTGGAAGAAACGCTTAGAATTAGCCGATTTGCTTTACAGCTTGGGTAGCTGGCACCAAGCAATAGAACAGTATCAGCAAGTAATTGAACGACAACCTCAATTGCTTGCCGTGCGACTGAAATTGGGGGCAATCTGGCAGTTAATCGGAAAAACGGCAGAGGCAATTGAGGTATATCAGAGTGCTTTAACCTTATCCTACCAGGAAGCAACTCGACAACATATATATGGATTGATGGCTGTCTGCCAAGGAGAAAGCCAAAAAGCAATTATCGCTTTTGAGTCGGCAGCCGCCTTAGAACCAGAGAACCCATCTCACTGGCTGGCATTAGGACAGGTGGAGATGCAAAAACAGAATGTAGTTGCTGCTTTGCAAGCTTTTGAGCAAATTTTGTTGCTCCAACCCGACGATCTTGTGGCGTTGATGCACAGCTATGATGCCCTGATAGCCCTGAAAAACTGGCAGGCAGCAGAGGAGCAGTTGCAAAAGTTAATTGCCCTAGCACCCAAGGATATTGGGGTAATGATCCGACAGGCAGATCGTCGCTGTCAGCAGAGATTAGTCTTTGGTGCAGAAGGGAAGCAAACTAAAAGGCTAATTAGTGCTGTTCTGCAACAAGCTCCTGATGCCGTCGAAGCCCACAAATTGCTGGCATATTACTACATTTTTCGAGGTAACTACGACAAAGGGTTAGGGGTGTTAGCCCAGTTTACAGAGCAACACCCAAATAATCCTAGTGGTTGGCATTACTACAAGCAATGCTTGCTCGACACAGGAAAAGATCCGGCAGCATCTGAGGGTCTAACTCAAAAAATTCAAAAAAACCCCTCTCTGGGAGTCTTAAGTATAGAGCAAGAGAAAAGCAAATGACGTTTGAGGTTCCCCGGATGGCGGCGACAAAAGCTGGTTTTACTGACATTTCCGCATTGCCCGGTCTGACATCGCTCTGGGCAAAGTCTCAAGGAGATCCTCGCATCTGCGTTGCCGTCCTTGACGGACCAGTCGATCAGTCCCATCCCTGCTTTGAAGGAGCCAACCTCACTCGTCTGCCAACGCTAGTATCAGATGTTGCTAGTAGTGGGTTAATGTCTGGTCACGGAACCCACATTACTAGCACCATCTTTGGTCAACACCATAGTTCTGTGCGGGGTATTGCTCCTGGCTGTCGCGGATTGATTGTGCCTGTATTTTCAGACGATCGCCGCCGAGGTTCCCTTTCCCAGTTAGATCTGGCACGAGCCATTAACCAAGCCGTCGAAGGGGGAGCCAATGTCATTAACATCAGTGGCGGTCAACTAAGTCAATCTGGCGAAGCCGATCCCATTCTAGCCAAGGCAGTTAAGTTTTGTAATGACGAAGGCGTTCTCATCGTGGCGGCAGCGGGTAATGATGCTTGCCGATGTCTGCACGTACCAGCTGCACTTCCAGCAGTTTTAGCTGTTGGAGCGATGAACGCGGAGGAATTGCCTTTCGACTTTAGTAACTGGGGCGATATCTACCAAACCCAAGGTATTCTTGCCCCCGGTGAAAACATCTTAGGCGCGGAACCTGGTGGGGGGATTACTACTAAGAATGGCACTAGCTTTGCCGCTCCTATAGTATCAGGCATCATTGCTCTATTACTGAGCATTCAGCTACAGCAGGGAAACCAGCCCAATCCACATATTATCCGCGATGTTATTCTCAAAAGCGCTCTTTCTTGTAATCCAAAAGAGTTGGAAGATTGTCGTCGATTTTTGGCAGGGAAGATCAATATTCCTGGGGCTTATACCTTAATTACGAAAGGAGGAAATAATCAAGTGCCTAAAAAATCTCTTCCAGCAGCTATTTTGCCGTCTAATGAGTCTAGCGACTCGGTAGCAGAAATAGCTAATCAACCTAGTGAAGCCTCGAACTTTCCGTTAGAAATAGCTGCAAATCAGCTTCTAGATCCTAGCGTGCTGCCAGCGGAAGTGACAGCATCGCAAATTACATCAACACCAATACAGCATGAGGGAAATGCCATGAATAGCGCTTCTACCCAAGTAGTAGCTTCTGGGGACTGTGGTTGTCAAACAGGTAACGTTGCTCCAGCGGCGATCGCGCCTAGCAATGCACCAGCTTCTTTTTCTTTGATTTATGCCCTAGGAGTAGTTGGCTACGACTTTGCTACAGAAGCTCGTCGAGACAGCTTTAAGCAGCTAATGCCTTTGGTTCGTTCAGATAATTATGAGCCAGTAGAAGATCGTAACACACTTCCTGATGGAGTTTTCCCTATTCCAGCTAATCCTTACGATGCCAGACAAATGGCAAAGTATCTAGAAAAAAATCCATCAGAAGCTGAATCACTAATTTGGACGTTAAACCTAGAACTCACGCCAATTTATGCCATTCTGCCTCAAGGTGCCTATGCTTCTACAGTTTATCAGCGGCTGGCAGAATTTCTCCAGGAACAGGTATTAATTGAAACAAACAATGACTATATTGAGCGGGTTTCCATTCCAGCACTGATAACTGGTAGAACTATACAGTTATTTTCTGGTCAAATTGTTCCTGTTGTTGAACCAATCAACATTCGAGGAATGTACGGTTGGAAGATTAATAGCTTGATTCAGGCAGTATTAGCCCAGATTGCAACTGAAACAGAACGAGGAAAAATTGAAAGTTCGCTGAGAAATTTCCTATCCAGAGTATATTACGATTTGCGTAATTTAGGGCAAACATCCCAAGAAAGAGCATTGAACTTTGCGTCCACAAATGTCTTTCAATATGCAGATATTTTGTCTAAGATATTGGTCGGCAAAAATGTTGTGATGCAGCTTAATGATATTAATGTAGTCCGTAGTCCTTTCTGTCGAAAAGATTCAGATTGCTGGGATGTTAAACTCAAATTTTTTGATCCAGAAAACGAGCGGCGAGCTAATCGAGTCCTGAGATACACGATTGATGTGAGTGACATTATGCCAGTAACTTTAGGCATCCCAAGACAGTGGGATGAACCTGGCTACCCGGTTTAGGTTTTTGTATGACTGTCGGTAATGATTTTCAATTGATTAACTAGGAGATATTTTCATGAAACCATCAAATCAATCTAAACTGCCAAACCAAGCTGCACCTGTTCAACGCCCTTCTACTTCAGTAGCAATGTCAAATACCAATCGGATTGAAGCCAGCAGTTACGCTAGCAATATATTTAACCTTCTCCGTCTGTACAGTTGAATTGTTCATTGCTTTATTATTGGTCTGTTTCTAGTACAGACCAATAAACACCAAAAACCATCGCGATCCTAAATAGGAGAGATTTTCATGACATTATCAAAACTGCCAAACCAAGCCGCACCAGTGAAAAGAACTACAGTAGGTGCATTTCAAAATAATGAACAACCGTGGAGTGTATTAAATTTTACCCCATTAAATCAAGAAGAACGATTGGGTTTTGCCTATGATTTATTAAGTGGAGCAAACTACAATGCTCCTGCTAAGTTTTTATTGACACCTAACTCTTCTGGATGCCATATATTCTCTGAAAGCTCAATGGCTATTTGTCTAGCATATATTGGTCTAAAATAAGCAGAAAATGCTTGTTTGTGTGTAAAACAAAAGCTTAATTGATTTTTACTTTGTACTATAAGCAAATTAAAAAAGGAGGAATAAAAATGAAGATGCGTGATTTGAGTAGTTGGACACCGAAAAGTTCAGAAATAGAGGGTGAGCCGAATAAAGATAATCCAACAGAAAAAAAGGTAACGAAGATCGCACCAGAGAAACATAAATGCCCATGCCCACCATCTCCACCTCAACCGAAAATAGTAGGGAGAATATGGGCTTAGGTTTAGAGTGGAAGATAGAGTCAATTCAAAGAAAGGATAAAAATCTATGAAATTTATCTTGCAAGCTGGACACGTACCGCGAACTTTAGTAGTGCGTGTTCAGGTAAACCAAACAAACAACAATCCACAAAAGGAGACAATCCATGAAATCCTCTAAACTACCAATTCAAGCTGCACCTGTTGAGCGGAATATCACTGGCGCTGCTATCTCTAACCAAAATGGTGTCGATCCTAGTTTTAGCTTCGGTAGCATTTGGGACGCTGTTAAGACTTACGGCCCAGGAATTGTTAAAGGTGCCGCTTCTCTTCTCTAGTTTTAAAGACTGAATAACTATTGACCAATAGTATTGTGCCAATCACTACTTACCTGATTCGCACAATACTATTGCAAAAAATCAGGAGAAACAATCATGTACAGATCTAAACTGCCAATTCAAGCTGAACCTGTAATTAGAACCGATGTTGGCGATGCAAAAAATTTCCAAATTCAAGGTAGCTTCGCTGCTGGCATCGATCCGAGTTGCACTTGTGACCAAGATGGTAATGTAGAGACTAATACTTGCGGGTCGCAGTATACACCTCGTTGTTACCCGAATTATGCTATAAACCCAATTAACAACCAAGTTGCTTATTCCTGTAATTGTGTAAAAAGCAGAAATTAATTAGCGATCGCCAATTCTGCTGTTTTCGGTGGCGCTACCTGTTCCAACACTTCGATTATTTCCCTTTCAAATGTTACCTGCGCTCGGTTAGTTCTCCCGCCAACGTAAAAGCGATCGCCTTCTTGCAACGCCCAAATTTGGGAATGGGAAACGTAGCTCATCATCACGCCCAACATTAACAAACCAAACCCAGCATATACTAGAGGAATACCGGGATCGGATTTAATTTGCAATCCGGTACTCCCCACTAACTCGGTAACAGTTAACTTCACGCCATTCACATCCGCAGGCATTCCAGGGCGAGTGGTACTAATTAGTTTGCCCTGGGCATCATAAATTAATAAAGTCCCTTGCAAATCCTTTGCCAACAGCGACACACCCTCGCTTAAATCTGGTTTGGTGGGTATCCAAGTTCCCCAGATGCGCCCATTCCCAGGAATTTTTACCTCTCCCATGGGCAATTCCAAAATCGGACTATGATTAAATTGTAGCCGGACAGCGGCGATCGCCCAATCGGTTTGATAGAAAACTACCCCGTTGTGGCGCAAGGGCTTATTTACATAAATGGTTTGACGATCGATTTCTTTTTCGGCTTGATTTAACACTGACAGATCGGAGTAAAATTGGTCAATCTTGCCATCCGGGGTATAATCAATCCAGAACCGATTCACTTTGATAGAAAAGTCCTTGGGAACTTGTGCCGCTGCCCAAGGGCCTGCTTCAATAATATTATTGACCTGAAAAGTTTCCCCACTGGGAATCATGTGTTGCGCCGTAAATCCGGTCATCGATCCCCAAATCGATCCTAATAAAATTAGAATCATACTGGCATGAACGACAATCGGACCAATGCGCCCCACAATTCCTTTCCGGGCATATAAAGAATTACCTTCTTGGAAAACCAAATATTTTCGCTTTTGTAAAAGTTCTGCCAGGGTAGACAAAGAACCTGCATCTAATTCCGCACTTAACGCCAATTTTTCAAACTGGCGGGGTTGCTGATAAAACTTCCAACCTTGGGCAGCTTTCAAAGCAGGTAATTGCCGCGTGAAGGTACAGGCAATTAAACTGCTGCCAAATAAAATTAACAGGGCTAAAAACCACCAAGTCTGATAAACCTGGTTTAAACCCAGCATTAAAATTACTTTCCCAGTCAGAAACCCAAACAGGGCGGGATGCTCTGGATAATTAGATTCATAAAAGGCTGGAGTTTCCCCTTGTTCAATTACCGTACCAGAAATACTGAAGAGGGCGATCGCCAGCAACAACACAATTGCCAGTTTCAAGTTTGCCAGGAGCGGCAGCAACTCCTGACGGAAAAAACGCTGGGGAACTGAAATAATATTTGTGAACCAAGTCATCAGAAAAATGGGTTGGAAACCCCGCCGTTCTACGGCGGATTGACATTTTGGGTACTTCTCGCTAGAATAGCCGTAGTTCTAGCGAGAAGCTATGTACCTGACTCAGAAGAACCAGATACGCGGACTTGGCGCACGGGAGTTTAACGCCTTGCGAGAACTCTGTCGGCTGAGTAAAAACCTCTACAATGTAGGGCTTTACACGGTCAGACAGTATTACTTTCAATCTGGAAAACACCTTCGCTACGAGTCCAACTATCACTACTGTAAGGGAAACGAGAACTATCAGCGGTTGAACACCGATATAGCGCAACAAACCCTTAAGGTAGTCGATAGAACTTTTCGGAGCTTCTACGGTTTGATAAATGCCGTAAAAGAGGGAAGTTTTCAACAAAAGGTTACACTCCCTCACTATCTCCCAAAAGATGGCTATTTCCTCCTGATTATGCCGAGGGTAAAAATCAAGGAAGGAAAATTTAGAGTCCCGATGTCTCGTGACTTCTGTAAAGAATACGGAGAAATCTGGATACCTTTCCCAGAGAGAATCAACCCCGACACTCTCAAGGAAGTTAGGATTCACCCATGCTATAACGCTCGCTTCTTCGACGTAGAGTTTATTTCCGAGGTCGAAGAAACGAGGGTGACAACGGAACCCGATACCGCGCTCGCTATCGATCTCGGACTCGATAATCTGGCTACTTGCGTCGATACCAACGGGGCATCCTTGATTGTGGATGGCAAAAAACTCAAATCTCTTAACCGTTGGTACAACAAAGAGAACGCCCGACTGCAATCGATTAAAGATTTGCAGAAGATCGAGGGGATAACCGAACGTCAGGCGAGGATAGTGCGGAATCGAAATCACAAGGTTCGGGACTATCTTAATAAAGCCGCGCGCCTGATTATTAATCACTGTATCAAGAACCGGATCGGTAAAATCGTTGTCGGTTTTAACGTCGGGATCAAACAGGAAATTAATATCGGGAGTCGGAATAACCAGAACTTCGTTCAAATTCCCCACACCAGCCTGAGATTCAAGCTAAAGGCGTTGTGCAAGAGGTATGGTATTGCCTACCTCGAACAGGAAGAGTCCTACACCTCTAAAGCTAGTTTTCTTGATGGGGATCAATTGCCAGTTTACAACGCCGATCAACCGAGAGAGTATAAATTCTCTGGCAAACGGGTTAAACGCGGACTGTATCGAACGAAGCATGGTTTTTTAATTAACGCCGACTGTAACGGCGCGGCGAATATATTAAGGAAAAGTAAGCACGATGCTTTAAGTGGAGTGTCTAGAGGCTGTTTGGCACAGCCTTTAAGAGTGAAAATCTCTTAAGAATCTCCGCCCTTCTAGGGCGGTAGAGTGTCAATTTCACTTTACTAAAAAGTTTTCCCTGGCAGGTGCGACAGTAGCGACACTACCCCAAATCCAATTAACAATACCCCACTAGCAGGGGAAATCCAACCCGACCACTGGCGCAATGCCAAGATTTTTTTGATCGCCGCCGTAAAAGTTCCCGCCACAATCAAAGGCGCAACATATCCCGCAGTATAGGCCAACAGCAGCGCTCCGCCCAATAATCCATCTTTGGTAGTGGCTACCCAAGCCAACAAAGTTGCTAAAACTGGGGTGCTGCAAGGGGAAGCGACTAAACCAAAAGTTAATCCAATCAGATAAGAGCGCACTCCCTGGGGCAATTCTTCAGAAATCCATTCCATCCCCCCCGTGGCAGGTAAGGGTAGCGGCAACGCTTCCAGTAAATTTAAGCCCATCAAGATTGCCAAAATGCTGACAACTATCGGCAAACCCGCCCCTAACTGTCCATATACTTGTCCCAGCAATCCTGCCAAAATGCCCAATCCAGCTAAGGTAGTGGCTAATCCCAAAGCAAACCAAGTTGATTGGATGGCTGCCTGCCAGCGACTTTGGCTCGCACTGCCGCCAATATAGCCAATGGTAATCGGCAACATTGAGAGCATACAGGGAGTCAAACTGGTAAGTAGCCCCGCCGCAAAGATCGCGCCTAGACTCAGCCAGTTAAGGTGTTGTAATTGTTGGGCAACCAGCCTATCAGCAAATTGAGCCAGTTGATAAAGTTGGGTTTGCAGCGTTTCTATCATTGTGGAGGTTGATGCCAAAAAAATTCTCGATTCGCTTGCATTTTAGCAATTTCTGTGGGATTCTTTACTTTGGCTGAAAATATCTCCGTTCAGCCAGTACCGGACTACCATCTAACTCCTGACTTTCAGCAGGTTTCCAACCTACTCCTAACCTAGCGGCGTGAGTAGTATTACTGAAGTTTCCGTTCCAGATCCTACAGGTTCAGAGATCTCACTCACACATAACTCGCTAAATCTTGGGCAGGATAAAAGTAGCCCAAAAATGGGCAACTACCAGAAAAACACTTTTTGGTTCCGACTAGCCCAGTCCGCTCTCCAGCGCCTTGCCGCAGACAATCTACTACAGCAATCCGGTGCAAGGGGATTTGCCGCTGTAGTAAAAAAAACAGGCAGGCGTGTTCTTTAGAACAAAAAAGAAAAAATGAACGTATCTGACTATACAACACGGAAGATCGCTTTTGCAAGTTGGGTTTTGGTGTCCCCACCAAAAGATAATCTTGATAGTAAGACAGAAATAGTAGGCGATCGCCCTCCCCAAGGTAGATTTGACCTTCTGCAACCCCTGAGAAACTGGTTGGATAACGTGGCAGTCACCACCCCCGAAATGGCTCACCTCCTCTGCCAGCTAATCCCCGCCCAGTGTCCCTTTGAGCGCGATGTCAAGTTATTTGGTAAAGTATTGTTTCACATTCCTCCCATGTGCAAGCTCAACCCCCTATATGAAGAATTAGTTGGGTTGCGTTTCCGAGCATTGTGCTACTTAGCCGATCAATGCCATGAAGATATCAGTCGTTATTGTTAAGCCCACGCTAAAATCGCCAGCCTCAACCAAGAAACTTCCTATATTCTTGGTGTCTTAGTGCCTTAGTGGTAAAAAAATCCCCCTAGGAGCGGACAAGTTGCTGCCTCCGTACTACACTAGGCAGGGAATACTTCCAGCGGCTGGAGAAAGTAGATCATGGCAATCATTGCTCTGAAAGCTTGGTATATTGAGCAATACGAGCCAATTCGGGAATTAGAGAAACGCCCCCACGACTTGCGGTTGAGTAAAAACAGCCTGCTAAAAACTGGTTTGCGGGCGGATTTTTTGGAAGATGGGGAACAAATTAAGAACTCCCGATGGTTTCAGCGCTACTTGGATGGAGAAACCATTGAATTTTATATTCAAGGTAGTGGCAGCTATGCCATTTCTAATATTGACCTCACTAGCCACGAAATTTATTTTACTAAACAGACGGCGATCGCCAATCTGGAACCAACTATTTTCCTCAGCTATCAAACTGAGCAGGAAGTTTCCGGGGAAGCGCTCCGGAATGCTGTACAAACCAGTCTGGAAAAACTGAACCAGCGATCGCGCTTGCCCCTAAAATTAGTCTTATCCCCTCGTCCTAGCGATGCCCCTTTCCGATTAAGCAAAGCCCAATTGCGGAAAATCAGCAAGAGTTTATTATTCATTGCCGATAGTACCCCCATCGCCTCAATTTCCGGGGAAGAAAATTTGCAACTCATTCTCAATCCCCACGTTTGTCTAGAAACTGGTTATGCTTTGCATAGCAAGCGTACCGAACAAATTTTGCTAGTGCAAATGGAATTACCTGATTTATCGGGAATTTCCCCCTTTGACTTACCCAGCCATCAAATGTTGCTTTTTAAAAACCCTCAAGAACTAGAAATTACCTTGCCCTCAGTTATGGAAACAATGCTTCAGCGGTTTAATTTATTTTCCTAACCTGTCGTTATGAGTCGATGCACTCCCGTAGGGGCAATCCCCCCGTGGTTGCCCCGATGTGTAGGGGTAGGCACGGGGGCGCTACC
>CAKZHE010000317.1 GCA_936920195.1 uncultured cyanobacterium
TCCCAGGCTCTGCCTGGGAACCAGTCAGGGAATATCAGACACAATTATTGCATGAATAAAATTGCTCAAAAACTCGCCAAGTCAACAGCCTAGTTTTCAGCCCGTTAACTTGTCTGCGTTTTCCGCTACTTGTGCGCTAAATCAAAAAATTTGCCTTTTTTCTAGTAAAAGTGCTAGACTTATTATCCGATCAACTGTTATAGTGATCGATGTGATGGCGAGCGTAGCCAAGTGGTTAAGGCAGTGGATTGTGGTTCCACCATTGGGGGGTTCAATTCCCCTCGTTCGCCCTACAGTATATCTGAAGCACTCCTAATTTCTGCGGGTAGGGGTGAACCAAGCGCGGTGAGATTGAGGACGTAACCACCAGTAACTAAATATACTGGATTAGCGATCGCCCCTAGACGACGCACTAACATCCCCAAGCGATCGCGAAAACTTCGCCCCAAAGGATAGGCAGGCACAACCCCCCAACCCACTTCCTCGGCGACAAAAATGACATCCCCAGGTGTTGCTGCCACACTTGCGAAGAATTCCTGCTCAGTTTGTTGCCAAATATGATCATCAAGATCCAGTAAATTTGCTAACCAAGTTCCCAAAGAATCGACTAAACAACAACTATTGGCAGGCAATTGTTCAAGACTAGCAGCTAAATCAATCGGTACGTGCTGAACTATCCAATTATTAGGGCGACGCTGTTGGTGTTGGGCAATTCGGGCTTGCCATTCCCCATCATTAGGATCAATTTGAGCCGTGGCAATATAAATGACTGATTTGCCAGAATTGATTGCCAAAGTTTCCGCCCATTCACTTTTACCAGAACGGGCAGGACCAGTAACTAAGATAATCTGTTTAGCTGCCAATGTTTATTTTGCTTGCCATGATTGAACAGTTTTACAACGAAGCTACACATTTCATCGAGCTAATTTCCATCACATCCGAGACATAACAGGTTCCCCCAAACTTATTCAGTATCGGTCGAACTTTTTCCACCACCGTCTTGATCAGTTCGGGCATACAAAAGGCAATAATATAGACATTATCCAACATAGTCATGTCTAAATCTTCATTCCCTTCGTGCAATCTTTTTCCCACAACATTGCGAATCACTGCATGACCGTGAACTCCGGCTTTATCTAAAGCTTCTAAAATTCTCGCCAATTCTACGGCATTAGCGATGATTTCGATTCTTTTCACCACGTGCATATCATTTATCTCCACAACAGATTAATCCCATATAAATAGAGTGGAATTCCCACAATAATATTGAAGGGAAATGTTACCGCTAAGGCAGTTGAAACGTACAAACTAGGGTTAGCTTCTGGTACTGTCAGCCTCATAGCGGCTGGTACAGCAATATAAGAAGCACTGGCAGACAGAACAGAAAATAACAGCGCATTTCCTTGTGCCATGCCGATAAACCTAGCAATTAATATGCCAATTCCAGCATTCAGGATCGGAATCAGGATGGCAAACAAAATTAGGAAAAGTCCAGTTTTTTGCAAATCTTTAATTCTTCTGGCTGCCACCAGTCCCATATCTAACAAAAAGAAGGTCAGAATGCCGTAGAATAACCCCTGAGTAAAGGGTTCCAAAACTTTCCAACCGTGTTCCCCACTCAATACCCCAATTACCAGACTACCAATCAAAAGAAAAACTGAACTGTTAAGAAATGCTTCTTGCAACACTTCTCCCCAGGCAAACTCTCGCTCCTCATTGACTGTAAATAGATTCACCAGGATCAAACCTACAATGATGGCTGGAGATTCCATCAATGCCAGCGCTGCCACCATATAGCCATCGAAAGCAATCCCCAATTCGCTGAGAAAGGCACTAGCTGTAATAAATGTTACCGCACTGATGGAGCCGTAGGTTGCGGCGATCGCGGCTGCATCATAGGCATCCAACTTCAGCCGGAGAATAAAGAAGGTGTAGATGGGGACTAAACACGCCATTAACATGGCAGCAGCCAGGGTGAGAATGACTTCCTGGGTAATCCCGCTTTTGATTAGTTCGACTCCTCCCTTAAATCCAATCGCGAATAGCAGATAGAGGGAGAGGAGTTTGGGAACTGGGGGGGGAATTTCCAAATCGGACTTGACTAAAACCGCAATCATGCCCAAAAAGAAAAACAAGACCGGGGGATTGAGGATATTAGATATAATCAAACTGGCATCCATGTCTATCCCTCCTGGTGCAGATCGATCGGAGTTTTCAAAAAACTTGGCATTTTAAACAATTTAGCTCCTAAGCGGGAAGCCCCGCACTGTCAATGTACTCATTGCAGTGACGGGATGAAACCGTATTTATGCTACACTGATGCCATGATAACAGCCTACAAGTACAAACTGATTATTAAAGGTAAAGATTGTTCAGCATCGTCCGGTTCCTGATGGGTTCAAAATCAAAACTGCTCAGATAATTAAGAATGCTGATGGGTATTATGTCACCCTGACATTGCAAGATGATTCAGTCCCAACTATTAGTCCCAGTCGCGAAAAAAGCTACTGAATAAGTCGGTTTCTCGTAAAAAGAAAGGGAGTAACCGCAGGCGCAAGGCGGTGAAGAAACTCTCTAAGCATCACCAGAAAATAGCTAGACAAAGAAAAGATTTTCATTATAAAACCTCAAAACAATTACTGAATAAGTATGATGCGATCGCGTTTGAAGACTTGAATATCAAGGGTTTAGAAATATCGCTGTGGGGCGCACAGGGATTAAAGCTCAGGATATGCCCGATGCAATAGCTGTCTTTCACTGAGAAGCCCACACTGTATGCCTACGCATCAGTGCCGGGAGTCGTCACGTAGCTCTTGAATTATGCTCTATTGCCAGTTAACTTCTGTCAATCAAGTGCTAGGGAAGAGGGGGATTTATAATTACTGTATAGTGATTTAATGATTCATTCGATCAAAATAAGAAAATATAGCAATTAATAAAGTTTTTGAGCAATTTTATTCGTGCAACAACTGTGTCTGATATTCCCTAACTGGTTCCCAGGCCGAGCCTGGGAACCGATATCCAGAGCCTCTCAATGGGCATTCCCAGGCAGAGCCTGGGAACGAGTAAACAGACCAGAAAACCCCTTGGGACTTACGCAACACCTCTATTAGTAGGGTGTGTTAGCGCAGCGTAACGCACCATAAACGCTATATACAGAGCAACTGCGTAAGTCCTGCCCCTAAAAAGGCACAAAGTCAACAGCCTAGGCTGAAACCAAGCTAGAAAAAGGCTTTTGCCGAAAGAAAGAGAATTTTTGAGAACGATCGCTCCCAACTACTTGCTAAATATTATCATTAAGGGCTATATTCTTCTAGAAGCTTTTAAGAATTAATTTTCTAAGCAGTGCGGTTTTTATTTACTCATCGGCTGAAAGTATGGGGAGGATTCATGCAAAAACTTGGTGAAATTCTGATGGCAGCGGGGATTGTGGCGATTCCCCTGCTGGCGTTTTCGATTCTGGCGATCGCTTTGATTGCGGAGCGGATTGCCTTCTGGTATCAGGTGAACCGCCGCCAGAAAAAGGTGGTGCGGGATGCCTTGGAACTATACAAACAAGATCCATCCCTAGCCCAGGAAAAGCTAGAACGGAATGTGGACTTGCCACTTGCCCGGATTTTCCTAGAAGCGATGTCCTTGGACGATGCCGAACCAGATGAACTGGCGCTGGCAATTGATGGGGCAACCCAGGCAGAAATTCCCATCCTCAAACGCTTTAACAACGTCTTCGATACCATTGTCACGCTATCCCCTCTACTGGGATTATTAGGGACAGTATTGGGATTAATTCAGTCCTTTGCCTCCCTCAACTTGGGAGAAATTGGGGGAGCTAAAACTGTTGGCGTTACCAGCGGCATCAGCGAAGCCTTGACATCAACCGCATTTGGCTTAGTGGTGGCACTGTTCACATTGTTATTTGCCAACACATTTCGAGGATTTTACCTGCACCAAATTGCCCTGATCCAGGAATATTCTGCCCAATTAGAACTACTTTATCGCCGCCGCCGAAAGAAAATGTTAGAGGTGTCCTATGCGACGACGACGCGGGATCGATGAACCGGATATCCCCCCCCAGATCAACATCGTGCCGATGATTGATGTGATCTTTGCCATTCTGACATTTTTCATCATGTCCACCCTGTTTTTAGGGCGGTTTGAAGGATTGACAGTCACCCTACCCAAGGCGCAATCGGCTCAACCCCAAAAAGTAGTGCGAGCCACCGTCACCTTAGACAAGGAGGGGAATCTGTATCTGAACAAAACCTTGATGAAAGTGGAAGATTTGTCCTTAGCTATTGGGCAGTTGAGCGAACCAGGAAAAGACCTAGTGGTGGTATTGAATGCCGATGGTTCCGTCACCCACGATCGCGTGGTAGCAGTGATGGATCGAGTCCGGCAAATTAAAGGCGCAAAACTGGCGATCGCTACCCAACGTCCCCAATAACCCCTTTAGCCCCAACCTAACGATCGTGGACTCCCAAAACCTCATCACCCAACAACGACAAAAAGAAGGAAAAGCCCTGAAAGTTTTTCTAATTGGTAGCCTGCTGAGTTCCCTAGCTTTTCATGCCAGTGCTATGAGCTTATCAGTAGGAAATATTTGGAGTTATATTCCCCAGTTAGAGGAACCGAAGGAGATTGAAGTCACCGTGACCGAAACTCCTCCAGAAAAACCACTGGCGGAGGAATTGCCCAAAGAAACTCCCCCAGAAAAGGCGATCGCTCGGGAACCAGTCACGGAAGTCCCACCTCCGGAACCCAAAATTTCCCAGGAAGTTGCTTTCACGCCCAAAACAGTTGCGCCACCCCCCCTAGCGCCCCAAAGTCAAGCACCCCTAAAACCAGGACAAGATGCCCCTGCCAAAGAGTCATCATCTGGCTCTAGCGATCCCGTCGCCCCCTTAACTAACTCCAGTGGGGATATCCCCATTGCCGCCGGATCGGGAGCTGGACCCATTACCAGTCCAGAGGGGCAAGGAAATGGCTTTGGCAATGCCGATCAACCGACAGGATTTGTTCCCACTGGCAAGCCGGAAGGTCAGCCAGATGGCAAACCAGAAGGTACATCGGAAGGCAAACCCCAAGGGCAACCAGAGGGCGTGCCGAGCAGTACGCCAGAAACTCCCCCAGTCCAAACTGCCACTAACACCGTCCCATCTACCCCCCCAGTAGCCCCATCTCCTGCTGCTCGGCAGCCTGTATGCGTCAGTTGCCCCCAACCGAAATATCGGGGAACAGAAGCCAGTCCTAGGGTAGATCTGAATGTGCGACCTGATGGCACTGTAGAGGTGCGGTTGCGGCAATCGAGCGGCAATCCAGATTTGGATCGGGAAACCTTGGAAACCATGAGTCGGTGGCGATTCGATCCCCAGACTGTTCCACAAGGAGGAGTGCGGAAGCGGGTACGAGTGACCTATGAAGAACAGGGTTCCAATTTTCAGCGCCAAAACGCCGAGCGGCGGCGGCAAGAATCTGAGCAGCAACGGCAACAGCGGCAAGCGGAAGAACGCAGAAGCGCCCCAGCTACCACAGCAGCGAGTGAAACACCGGAAAGAACAACCACTACGGCTCCTAAACCTGCTTCGGTTCCCAGTAGCGAAACTCCTCCTAAACCAGCTGCACCTAGTAGCGAAAGACCAGCTACTACGACTTCTAAACCAGTCGCACCTAGTAGCGAAAGACCAGCTACTACGACTTCTAAACCAGTCGCACCTAGTAGCGAAAGACCAACCACCACGACTCCTAGACCTGCCGCATCTAGTCGTGAAAGACCAACCACCACGACTCCTAGACCTGCGAGATCTCCAGCTTCTCGAACTCCTCGTATCCGAAGAACACCATCTTCTCAACCGACGAGATCTCCAGCCTCGCGGACTCCTCGAACGGAAAGACAGAGCGCCCCATCTCCTAAACCTGTGGCATCTCCTGCGTCTAGAAGTTGATCGAGCAATCAAAGAAAACCAGAAAATTCCCTGTTCCCTATTTTCCTATTGATGACAGTTCAACCCGTTAAGCTCAATACTCATTTACCTGTAGGCGATCGCATCCTCTTCACCTGCTGCCTGCTGATTGGCGGCTTGCTGCTGAGTGCCATCCTATCCCTATGTCAGGGGGCAGTTTCCTTGACTTTGGCAGAGGTCTGGCAAGCATTGTGGCATCAAGGGGAACCGATGCACCAAACAATTATTTGGGAATTGCGCCTGCCCCGGATTGTGGCGGCAATGGTGGTAGGAGCAGCGTTGGGGATGTCTGGGGCATTGCTGCAAGGAATGTTGCGAAATGGACTGGCAGATCCTTTTATTTTAGGGATTTCTGCCGGAGCGGGATTAGTGGCGATCGCCCTGATTACCCTGAATGTTGCTCAAAGCTGGATTCCCCTGGGAGCATGGTTGGGAGCGTTGCTAACTGCTGCCTTAGTGTACATTTTGGGTTACTTGGGTGGGGGATTAGCTGTGGAGCGGTTGATCTTGGCAGGAGTTGCCGTCAGTTCAATGTTTGGAGCTATTCAAACTACCTTGTTGCTGCTCTCAGACGATGGAAGAATTCAATCCGCCCTCAACTGGTTGATTGGTAGCTTAAATGGACGGGGTTGGACAGAAGTAGTCGCCGCAGGTCCCTACGTGGGAGCCGCATTGCTGGGGGGATGTTGGCTGGCTCGTCCTCTCAATTTGCTTAACTTGGGGGATGAGATGGCGGTAGGATTGGGGGCATCCTTAACGCGATCGCGCCTGCTGATTGGTGCGATCGCCAGTCTGCTCGCTGCCAGCGCTGTCAGTATGGCAGGTTTGATCGGATTTGTGGGTTTAGTCGTTCCCCACGGTGTCAGGCTGCTAGTAGGGGCTGATTATCGTTGGATTTTACCCTTTTCGGCGATCGCGGGAGCCTGGGTACTAACTTTAGCCGATTTACTTTCCCGCCTCGGAACGATTGAATTACCTGTAGGAGCCATCACCGCTTTATTTGGTTCTCCCCTATTTATTTGGCTGCTATACCGCCGGGGTAAAAGGAGCCAACCATGAACCCAGATCTTCCTTCTCCCCTAGCGGCTCAAAACCTTTCCGGGGGCTATTCCGCTCGCCCGATTATCAAAGATATCAACTTATCGCTACAACCGGGGGAATGGCTCAGTCTAGTCGGAGCCAATGGTTCTGGCAAGTCCACTTTGTTGCGATTGTTCAGCCGCATTCTGCTCCCCCAGCAAGGGATGGTATTGCTGGATGGCAAAGCAATTCAGACTCAATCAGCCCAATCCGTAGCTCGGCAACTGGCAATTCTGCCCCAACAACCAGCCATTCCCGCTGGATTGACAGTGCAGCAATTAGTGGGTTTGGGGCGAACTCCCCATCAACCTTGGTGGCAATGGGATTTAGATGGGGAAGATCGGCAAGCGGTGGAGATGGCGATCGCCCAAACTCAACTTACCAGCTTGCGCGATCGCCCGGTGGAAGAACTTTCTGGCGGGGAGCGACAGCGAGCATTTCTAGCTCTGACACTAGCTCAGGAACCCCAAGTATTGTTATTGGATGAACCAACGACATTTTTAGACTTGCAGCACCAGTTAGAACTGTTGGACTTGCTGAAAACTCTCAATCAGCAACGGCAATTAACCATCATTACCGTCCTGCACGACCTCAATTTAGCCATCCGATACAGCGATCGCCTTGCTATGTTACACCAAGGCGCGATCGCTGCCATTGGAACACCTGCCCAAGTTGTCACCCCCGAAAATTTGCGCCAAGTATTTGAGGTTGAAGCCATGACTATCCATACCCCTGTGGGGTTACAAATTTGCCTCTTGTCCTCCTGTAAAACGCCCCCTCGCAGTCGGGATAGTCCTCCGGCGCTATCTTTGCCGGATTGATTTCTAGCTCATTTGTCCAAAAAAACAGGGCAAGCGCCAACTTGCCCCGAACTAATCGAAATTAATCGACACCTAATATCTTATCTTGAACTTCTGATGCAATTGCTGAAAATAGCGGCAAAGGCTTTGGCGATAGTCCTGCTCCTAGCTGCCTGCCAACCCACCACCATTCAACCACCGCCCTCATCGCCCCCAGCTACCACCGCTCAAGTAGCACCAAAAGCTCCAACGAGAGTGGTAGCCCTAACATCCCTGGCATCTGATATTATTTACCGATTGGATCGGCGCAAATTGGTAGGCATTCCCGGCAGTCGTCTCTTGCGTCAGAATCCCGAACTGGCAAAGATTCCCCAAGTCAGCGAAGGGTTAACTCCCCCCAACTTGGAAAAAATTGTGGCTTTGAAACCAGATTTGGTAATTGGAGCCACGGGGTTTCACGATCGAGTTTTGGAAACGCTGAAAAACAGTGGGATTCGGACTTTAACAACTCAGGTGGATAGTTGGCGATCGCTGGAAAACCTCACCCGCACTCTAGCCTCTGAAATTAAAGCCGATCCTGCGCCCTTACTGCAATCTTACCAATCCTTCCTCACGGTCAAATCTCCCCATCCCGAATCCACCTTAGTTTTAGTTAGCTATCAGCCAATTTTGGCTCCTAACAAAACCAGTTGGGCAGGAGATCTCCTCGGCAAATTTCAGATCAATAATATTGCGGCTAATTTGCAAGGAGAAAGCCTGCAACGGGGATATGTCACCCTTTCCCCAGAAAAGGTATTAGCCGCCAATCCCCAGATATTAATTTTGGTTGATGTGGGGGATGGCACAGTCGATAAATTAAAAGCGGCTCCTTTTTGGAACAAGCTCAATGCGGTTGCTAACAATCGCGTTTATGTCTTTGACTATTACGGATTAGTTAATCCCGGCAGCATTGATGCGATCGCCAAAGCCTGCCAGCAATTACAACAAATCCTCTCTCCCCCAAATTGATGTTTAATTCTGAATAAAACCCCTATCTCAACTCTCCGGTTGCCATCCCGTTAAACATCGGACAAGCGCCAACTTGCCCCGGACTAATCGAAATTAACTCGACACTCGCTGCAAATGAACTTTAATTACCTTCTCTTCAACAGTGCTAAGACAGCACTGGTAAGTAGTATCGCCATTGAACTACTTCAACGCGACTGTTGGAACGATTCTCAAACAGTCCATTTACCAGTTTTTTCACTGCTTTTAAACAAGTCAGCTTACGCAACTCTCCTAGAAATAGGGGCAACCACGGGGGGATTGCCCCTACAAAACACTATAAGAGGGTCTGCGTAATTCCTGCAAGTTTGTAGTTGGGCTTTAGCCCTCCGGATTAGGGCTAAAGCCCAACTACAAACCTGCGTTTATTATCTTTTATTTCTGACCGCCTAATTAACAGAATTTGCATAAATGTAAATTCTCAATTCACCATTAACATCATCAAAAAAACCAGGAGAAATCTATGAAATCCCTCAACTTTGTGCTGGCGATCGCCGGAATCATGTCCGCTTTGATTGCTCAATCAGTAAAGGCAGAAAAAGTTACCATTCCTCCAAATGTTGTGCGAGTGGATGCAATTAATAACGCATCTTTGCTAGAAAATCGTCCTGCTACCACAGTTAAAGAATGGACAACCCAAATCAAGCAGGCGCAGAATCAAGCAGTGCCGGTAACTAATATCCAAGTTAACTCCTTGGAGAATGAAGTAGAAATTGTCTTGGAAACTCTAGATGGCAAAGTTCTGCAAATTGATGCTACCAAGTTTCGCTCCCAAGGTAATAGCTTAATTGCCGATATTCCTAATGCCGTACTGGTATTACCAACTGGTCAAGAATTTAGTGTAAATAATCCCACGGGGGAAATTGCTAATATTCGCGTTACCCAAATCAATGAAACTAGCATTCGCGTCAATGTCAGTGGCAAAAATGGCCTGCCAACTCAAGAAGTCAGCTTGAAAACTGGCGTATTAATTTACACTCTGAACCCCGATGGCATCGATCCAGGGGAAGAAATTATCATTACTGGTAATCGCCGCACTCCCTATCGCAAACCCAATGCTTCTATTGGTACGGGAACCGATACCCCGATTTTAGAAACGCCTTTTTCAGTGCAAGTTATTCCTCAAGAAGTTATTCGCGATCGCCAAGCCATTGGAGTGCAGGAAGCTCTCAGTACTGTGAGCGGCGTGACCTATTTTGGCAATACTCAAGGGCGCGATGCCAGCTTTAATATTCGCGGCTTTGGTAGTCCTGTTGGTAATAATGTTCCCGTTCTCCGAGATGGCTACAGATTGTATGGTTCTTTCCAAGCAATTCCAGAAATCGCTAACTTGGAACAAGTAGAAGTTCTCAAAGGACCTGCTTCAATTTTATACGGACAAATCGATCCGGGGGGCATCATCAATTTAGTTTCCAAACAACCCCTCGCAACTCCCTTTTATGAAGCGGAATTACAAGTAGGCAGTCGCGGATTAATTCGGCCTCGGATAGATTTATCGGGACCATTAACCCCAGAGGGCGATTTATTATATCGCCTGAATATTGCCTATACCAGCGACAGAACTTTTCGGAATTTAACCACAGATTCCGAACGCTTTGCCATTGCTCCTACCCTGAAGTGGAAATTGGGCGATCGCACGGATTTAAATATGAATGTAGAATACATTCACGATCGCGGACCCGCAGATTTTGGCATGAGTCGATTTGGCAATACCGTTGCCCCAGTTTCCAGAGAATTTATCGTCAACAATCCCGATGATACGATTCAGAAAGACTACATCAGCACTGGCTACACCTTAGAACATCGCTTCGATGATAATTGGAAAATTCGCAATAGTTTTCGCTATCTGGAATACGACTACGACTATGGCATTATTGCCTTACCAATACGGGTAGTTGGAGCCAATATTTTCCGCTTTTTTGCCGATCAAGATGGGCAAGATCGTTCCTATTCCCTGTTTACCAACACCGTCGGAAATTTCACCACTGGATCAGTTAAACATACCCTAACCGCAGGAATTGATTTGAATCGCAGCGAGTCCAGAATAGTTAATATTGTGGACTTCTTCAACCCATCAATCTTGAATATCTTTAACCCCAATTACAATCTTGTCCCTAAATCCAGCCGTTCTGATTTAATCCCTTTTACCGATACCCTAACTACCACTAATCGTACCGGAATTTATCTGCAAGATCAGATATACCTAGCGGATAATTTGATTGTAGTTGGCGGAGTGCGCTACGACACCGTATCCCAAACTACAACCAATGTCAAAACTGATTTTAATGCTGGAGGAGAAACGAGTCAAAATAACAATGCTACGACTCCCCGTTTTGGGTTGCTTTATCGACCAATTCCCGAAGTATCTCTGTTTGCCAACTATTCCCAATCCTTCAGACCAAATACTGCTACAACTGCCAATGGTGCTGTCCTCGATCCAGAATTAGGTCAGGGATATGAAGTGGGAGTAAAGACTGAATTGTTTGAGCAGAAAGTTTTTGCCAGTCTCGCCTACTTTGATATTACTAAAAGCAATGTAGCGGTCAGCGATCCTAATAATCCCCTGTTTTCTACTGCCGTGGGCGAACAAAATAGCCGAGGTTTTGAACTTGATTTAGCCGGAGAAGTTCTCCCCGGTTGGAAAATTTTGACTTCCTATGCCTACATTGATGCTAAAGTGACAAAAGACACCGATAATACTATTATTGGTAATCGGTTGTTTGGAGTCCCTCAAAATAAATTCACCCTTTGGACTACCTACGAGTTGCAAGAGGGCGATTTCAAAGGATTGGGTTTTGGGGTAGGCTTAGAATATGCGAGCGATCGCTTTGGTAACTTAGCCAATAGCTATCGACTGGGAGACTACTTAATTGGCAATGCAGCGATTTTTTATCGCTACGATAACTATCGCTTTGGCCTAAACATCAAAAATATTTCCAATGCCAGCTACACTGAATCTTCCACTGGCACGGATACGGGAATTTATCCCGGTGCGCCATTCACCATCATTGGTTCCGTTTCCGTACAGTTTTAAGAGAGTCAGGACTTATGCCGATGGCATAAGTCCTGAATTCCTTAAAGCACCATATAGTGTTTTGTAGGGGCAATCCCCCCGTGGTTGCCCCTATTCCTAATTGCTAATATTTTCGTTCTAGAGGTTCAAACATGGTCACGGCTACAGGTTTATATTCCAACTTGATGCCATCAGAGGAGTAGGAAGCGAAAGAATGTTGGAGAAATTTACGATCATCTCGTTGGGGATAATCTTCCCGAAAATGAGCGCCGCGACTTTCTTGGCGATTTAAAGCTGATGTGAGAATAACTTGACCCACAATGGTTAAACTGCGAAGTTCTAAGGCTTCTAGTATTTCCGTATTCCAAAGTTTGCCTTGATCATCTAAATAAATTTGCTGGTATTGTTCCTGCAACTTTTGCAACTGCTTTAATCCAGTTTGCATTAGGTTTTCCGAACGAAATACCCCGCAATATTGAGTCATGCAATCTTGTAAATTTTGGCGCAACTCTCCAATGCGAATATTTCCCGGTTGATCTAACAAAGCTTGAATTTGCTGTTCTACGGCTGAGATATAATGCTGCTCGTTAATAACTGGTAAATTCCGATTTTGGACAAATTGGGCGATCGCTGCCCCGGTTCTGCGCCCATAGACTACGCATTCTAACAAGGAATTGCTGCCCAAACGATTCGCCCCGTGAACGGAGACGCAAGCCGCCTCTCCTGCGGCAAAAAAGCCCTCAATTAAACCATCTACGCCGCTGCGTACCTGTCCATCAGTATTAACGGGAATTCCCCCCATAGAATAGTGAACCGTGGGGCGAACAGGCATAGGTTGATCTACAGAATCAATACCTAACAAACGATGAGCTTCTTCCCAGGCAAAGGGAACCTTGCTCATAATTTTTTCCCGCCCCATGTGCCGCAAATCTAGATAGACAAAGGGACCACCCGCCGTACCATCAGGATGAACGCCTCTACCTGCCAAAATTTCCACCGCGATCGCCCTAGAAGTAATATCTCGCGGAGCTAATTCCATCCGACTAGGAGCGTAATTAATCATAAAGCGATCGCCGTCGCTATTAATCAAATAGGCTCCTTCCCCCCGCACCGCCTCAGAAATCAGTACCCCCACTGGATACAAACCCGTAGGGTGAAACTGGACAAATTCCATATCTTCCAGCGGCACGCCTGCCAATGCCGACATCGCCAAACCATCCCCAGTAGAAGCAAAATCATTAGAAGTAGTATTGTAAACCCGACCATAGCCCCCGGTGGCGAACATCACTGCCTTGGCGCGGACAATCTCAATTGCGCCATCCAGTAGCCGATACATGACTACTCCCTTCGCCTGGGCATCTTCCAAAATCAATTGGATGACATACCATTCCTGATAAATCTGCACCCCCATCCGCCGGAGATTATTTACCAATTCGTGTAGAATCGCATGACCAGTTTTATCTGCTGCATAGCAAGTGCGTTGTCGGGAATGTCCCCCAAAAGGGCGCTGGGCAATCCTGCCATCGGCAGCGCGGGAAAACAACACCCCCATGTGTTCCAAATCGATGACAACTTCTGCGGCTTCGCGAGTCAAGATTTCTACCGCATCCTGATCTGCCAAATAATCCGAACCCTTGACAGTATCAAAAGCGTGGGCTTCCCAAGTATCCTCTGGATCGGCATTTTTTAGGGTAGCTGCCATCCCCCCCTGGGCTGCCACGGAATGCGAACGAATGGGGTGGGTTTTGGCAACCAACGCCACCTTTAAGCTAGAGTCTTGGCGAGCAATCTCCAGGGCAGCGCGACACCCCGCCAATCCCCCCCCAACAATCACCACATCGTAATCAATCATTTGAGCGCATCGCCTACCCTAATCAATTGTGACAATCTTACCGCGATCGCAACTGACTTTTGGCTTCTTCTAACTGCTTGGTTTCAAATTGGCTCTCAACTCCCAGCCCAAAACCCGTAAATTTCCGCACAAAAGGTTAACGATAGCCCAAAACAATGTTTTCTAGGAGTTCAGCAAAGGCAATTGCTGATGATTCCGATTTAGTACATATTTAGTTTTTTTCTTTTCCACAAGCTTCTCCTGTATAGATCTCTTTAACCAAGCTCTTACTTGTCCTATCCCAACATCTAGTAGATCGGCAATTTCTTGATCTTCTTTTAGCTCATTTAAATGATGTAACAGCAAAGGTAGAACAGCTTCATAGGCATCTTTAGGTAACGGTAAAGTATGCTTATTTGGTTGAATATCAAGCTCCATTGGTGGAAATTCTGGTGGTATTATTTCATTCAAACTTAACTGCTTTGGAGTATTTTCTTGAATCTCCATCTTATTGATATGTTCAGCTTCTTCTAATAAGCTGATGATATTGAAATTCCAAGGCTCAGAGGGAAAAGGCATCGCGCCTAGCTTCAGTAGTTGATGATTCCCTGCCAAAATATTTCCTTCCACTCTCACCCAAACAGGGATTTGGCTCTCTTGCTTTAATTCTTCTTTCGCTCCTGCCCAAGTTCCACCTTTCTCATAAGCAGAATTGACAATCAAAGCACGATCGGCTAAAGCATAAATATACTTATTACGATTCATGGCATTTCCAGGATTAAATCCAGCCGAAGGATCGTAGGGTGAAACTAAGGCCAATTGCCCTGCCCGAAGCCCGTCACGATACTTCTTTGATAGGGCTGCTTGAATTAGGCTATCTGCTAGAACTCCAACTGATGTGCCGCCAACAGCCGCGGCTGCTAACATGGCAGTTTGATCAACCCCACGCGCACCACCTGACACAATTTGGATACCTTGTTCGGCAAAATTTTCAGCTATTCGTTGGGTATATTGAAGACCTTCATCATCAATTTCACGGGAACCAACAATAGCTAAACCTCCGACAGATAGTAACGCTTGATTTCCTACTCCATATAGAATGGGAGGAGATAGTTGTTTCAATTTGCGCTTTAGCCGCTGTGGATAAGCCTCATCGCTACGACTTAATATCCACAATCCCTTACTTGTCCAACCTTCGACTGCGACTGCTAGCATAGCACCTCTTTCTAAGAGATGAACTATTCTGTGGGGATTAAGGTTGCCATTAATCTCATCTAAAATCCAATTTTTTCCATCTGTAGAGAGTAAATCAGCAGGGCGTAGATTTTGTTGTTGGAGTTTTTGGGCAAGGATACTGTACTCGCTCAAGCTTAGAGGCATTGGCTCAGTTTGACGAGACTGCCCAAAACCCGCGCATAAAAGTAGAATAGCTTGCGTGTCTGGTGGTAATATGTGTGCAAATGTTGCCATCTATTCTCCTTGACTAAGCGAGTTTAAAGCTAGAGCCAATGGAAACACTTTACCACTGCCTGCCTGACGTAATAAAGCCGCGATCGCCGTAAATGTCCAACGAGAATCCACCATATCGTCAACCAAAAAAACAGATCCCTCCATTCCTTGCCCGTTCATAATTTCAAATACTCCATCTAAGTTTCGCGCTTGTTGGGAACTATTACGCATTTCCTTTTGAGGACGATTTGGCTTGATTTTTCTGACGCAGGGGAGGAAAGGAATATTTAGCTGGCGAGCCAAACGTTCTGAAAAGTTGGGAACTAATTCTGGTCGAATTAGCGAAGGTACGCAAGTTATCCAGGTAGGATAGGGATTTGGCTGCCAATGTTGAATCAATTCAGCAACTGCATTGACAAGCGCATCATTAAAATGCCCATCCTGATATTTGCCCTGTTTGACTAAGGCTCCCCAACCAGCATCGCCCCAAAGCGATAATGCTCGACCAATATCAGCTTGTAAAGCGGGCGGAATATTTCCTTTCCATGAATAAATACCCCCTGAAGGCCAACGCTTGCGGGGTTCAATGATATGGTTACTTCTAAGTAAAAACCCTATAGCTTTTTGAGATTTTTCTAAAGAGAATGTTTCTGGGATAAGGGGTTTATCTAAACACACTGCACAGCGATCGCAGTTGGTTGTAGTATCATCATCTAGTTCTCTGGCTAAAAATACCATCAAGCAACTGCTTGTATTGATGTAATCTAGCATTTTGGCTTGTTCTTGTCTTCTAATCTCAGTCAGTCGATGGATCTTATCCCAATCCACTGTATAGTTAATGGGCGTGACATACCATCGACTATCCAGCTTGGCAACTGGAGAAGGACTTTCAACAGATAGCAATTTTAAAACCTTTTCAATTTGCCCCCTGGAAAGGTTTAATCTTTCCTCCAACTGGGAGACTGATAATCCATTTTCTTCAGCTAGAATAGTTAAAATTTCTTCAATATGACTCTGTGGAGGAAAAGCTGATTCAATAAAATAATCTGTTATTTCGCGATCGCGATCGCCACTTAGCAATATACCATAAGCTTGAGATACGGCTCTACCTGCGCGACCGACTTGTTGATAATAGTGAACAACTGATCCTGGACGTTGATAATGAATTACGAAGCCAAGATCGGGCTTGTCAAAGCCCATTCCCAGGGCAGAAGTAGCTACCAAAGCTTTAATTTCATTGTTTAGTAGCCGTTGCTCTAGAACTTGCCGTTCTGGGTTTTCTAGTTGCCCGGAGTAGGGTGCGGCATCAATACCTTGCGTTTTTAGCCATTCAGCAACCTGTTTTGAATCTTGAATTGTCAGAGTATAAATGATTCCACTTCCTGGTAAACTGGGTAGGTGTTCGGCTAACCAAGCTAATTTATCTTTTTGACTTGGGAGAGAAATATTTTGCAGGCAAAGGCTTTGTCTAGTTAGCTTTCCTCTAACTACTTTCAGGTTTGAACCAAGTTGAACTAGGATATCATTTGTCACTCGATTATTGGCGGTAGCTGTTGTTGCTAGTACCGAAATGGTGGTAGGCAGTGCTTGAAGGATGCGGACTATTCGTCGGAAATCAGGACGGAAGTCATGCCCCCAATCAGAAATACAATGGGCTTCATCTACGACAAAGAATCCAATGCGAGCAGACAGCGGCAATAAGACTTGTTCTCGAAATTCCTCGTTGGCTAAACGTTCTGGCGAAATCAACAGGATATCAACTTGGTTATTTAGTAATTGCTCCTGAACAATTTGCCATTCTTCCTGATTGGTAGAATTAATAGTTGCCGCCTGAAGTCCAATTCGTTCGGCAGCAGCAATTTGATTTCGCATCAAGGCTAATAGAGGGGATATGAGGAGAGTTGGCCCCATGCCTTGATTGCGGAGAAGGCGAGTTGTCAGAAAATATACTAAGCTTTTACCCCATCCAGTTCGTTGCACCATTAGCAGGCGCGTTCTGGGATACAATAATTGGGCGATCGCTTCCCATTGTCCATCGCGAAAAGTAGCTGTGGGATCTTGCAGTGCGGTACGGAGAAGTTGTAAGGCGCTGTTTTGTAGGTCAGACATTAGACCTCTTTTAAGTCAGACTATATCTTTCTAATATTTTAGCAGAGCGATCGCCGAGTGTTTTCTAAGCGATCGCTTGATAAATAAATTCAACTCCATTCGGATTTCATAGCTGAAATCCAGCTACAATTGTTAATTATATAGCGCGTCTGAATCATTTATGTAAATCTGTAGGGGTAGCGCCCCCGTGCCTACCCCTACACATCGGGGCAACCACGGGGTACACATCGGGGCAACCACGGGGTACACATCGGGGCAACCACGGGGGGATTGCCCCTACAAAACGCTATATATAGAGGCTCTGCGTAAGTCCTGTTTACTTTGAAAATTGGCGCTCATGGACGAAAATCAAGGGTAACAATGCTCCTAGCCGCAGCACGCTGGAGAGGGCAAAAAGTCCCAGCAAGCCGCCATAGCCAAATTGGGCTAAAAATCCCCCGGCAGTGGTTCCCAATGCGCCGCTAATGCCTGCAAAGGCGGCGGCGACACCAAAGTAAGTGGACTGTTGACGATGGGGGGCAATTCCTATTTGTAAGTTATTAGAACAAAGGTCAATTGCTGCTGCTGTTCCTCCGGCAATTAGATGCAGTAACGGTAGCCATAACCAGATGGATAATTGGTTAGTGCCAGTTGCGAGCCATAACAGGGGAAAGAGAGAAAAAGCAATTCCCACACCGATTAAAATGGGACGATTGCCAATTCGATCTGCTAGCTTGCCCCAAAACATTAATAGTAACAGGTTTGCCCCGGCTGACAAGCTGTTGTAAAGCGTGACTTGGCTAATATCTAAGGCCAAATCGTTGAGCATATAAACATTAAAAAATGGGGCGCTGAGGTTGACAGAAAATGTCCATAGGTTGAAATAAACTAGGAATTTGAGGAAGTTGGCATCTTGCCAAAAATTGAGCAGTATGGGCTGAAATAAAGATTGGCTGGTTGGTTGATTGGGAACTATATTGGCGGCAACTACTGGAAGGGATAATCCTTGCCCGGTTTGAGGATTGACATCTATTATGAAATTCTGAAAACACAGGCTGATTAGTCCAGATACAACCCCTACAATTAGCACGATGCTGTAACCTTGAATCGAACCGCTTTGCCATTTAGATATTACTAATCCTAGCAAAGGTACGGAGATCAGGTTAGTCAGATTGGCGGCACTATTCCGCAAGCCAAAGTAGCGCCCTCGCAAAGCAGGGGGAACTATGGCTGCCATCCAACTCAGCCAAGGAGCGCTGCCTAATGCTCCCAGAAAACAACTACAAATAGCAACGATCAAGGCGATCGCTATTAAGGAATCGGACGCGGTATGATTCCTACCAATTAGGAAAATAGCGATCGCCAATACAACCCAGAGCGATCGCGAAATGCTATAAACCCAAAAGCAATAATCGTGACGACTGGTGGTTTGTTCGGAGAAGTAAGCGCCAATCGGTTGCATCAGATTTGCCACCATAGGAATTGATGCCAATATCCCGATTTCCGTCGGACTTGCGCCTAGTTCCAGCAAAAAGTTAGTGAGTAATACGCCCCCTGTAACGTTGGAAAACAGGGCGGCGAAGACTCCATCTAGGGTTGAAGCTTTTAAGCTAGTGCGAATTTGAGTTTTAGAAGCATTCAGACTGACAGTTAGCGATCGCGATTTGGGTTTAAACTGTTCAACAGTTGGAACCCCTTGCATTAAAGCTATTTCAGCCAGATTTTTAGCAGCGATCGCATCAACAGATCCAAGGTCTTCCATCTACCTCACGATAGGGGAAGAAATGACTATCTACATCTTCCTCTGGGAGAATCTTTAAAAGTCATCAGGAACAATCGCTGCTCCTAAAACTTGGTTTTAATCCATGAGTAACAGAAACCCGTTCATCAAACACAAAACATTCACCTTCCCAATGACTTTCTGCTTCTGGTACTGTTTCCAAATATTTCAAGATTCCGCCTTCCAAGTGATAAACTTCTTCAAAGCCTTCACTTCGTAAAAAAGCTGTGGATTTCTCGCAGCGAATACCCCCGGTGCAGAACATTGCTACCTTGGGTTTATGACGTAAAGCAGGTTGTTGCCGCACCCAGTCAGGTAACTCCGAAAAGCTTTTGGTTTGGGGATTGATCGCACCTTTAAATGTGCCGATAGATACTTCATAATCGTTGCGAACATCAATCACCACTACATCTGGATCGTCTAGGAGTTGATTCCAATCCTCCGGTTTGACATACTTGCCAGCCATGAGGTTAGGATTAATCCCTGGTATGCCCATCGTGACGATTTCCCGTTTTAAACGTACCTTCATCCGGTAAAATGGTAATTTATCGGCGAAAGATTCCTTATGGGTTAAATCAGCCAATCGGGGGTCGCGGCGCAAAAATTCCAGAACTGCATAAATATTCTGGGGCAAGCCTGCGATCGTGCCATTGATACCTTCTGCCGCCAAGAGGATCGTACCTTTAATTTTGTGGTCGTGGCAGCAGGCGAGCAGGGGCGCTTTCAGATCGGCAAAATCTGATAAATCGACGAATTTGTACAATGCCGCAATTAAAAAAGTAGTCAAGTCGCTTCGCTCCAATTCAAAATTATTTCCATTCTTCATTTTGAACTTTGAATTTTGAATTTTGAATTCAAAAAAGGTCATCGTTAAAATTTTTCATGTCCTTGAACAACGTGCTTAACAGTGGTAAATGTGTCTAAACCAATGGGACCCCGACGGTGGCCTTTTTGATTGGACATTCCTAGGAAAATGGAATCTCCCCCTTTGAGATTGCGGGAAAACCTGGGACTAGCATTCAGATAGATGGAAGCACTATCAATGCCTAAAGCAAATTGCCGACTTTCTTGATAGGATTCGGTGACTAAACAATCGGCATGACCGCTGCTATATTGATTAATCCAAGCGATCGCCTGCTCAATGCTATCAACCACTCGAAAAGCCACAATCCGGTCGAGATAGGCTTGATGCCACTCGCTTTCCTCGGCTAAAGTGAGTTGGTCAGGAAAATCAGCTAGGAGTTCGGCGTTACCTTTGAGTGTAAAACCTTTTTCCTTAAGGCTGTTCCATAACATGATTAAGGAAGAGGGTTTTTGATTGCGATGAATTAAGACTTTTTCAATAGCGTTCACCGGATCTGGTTCGCTTTCATGGCTGTCTAAAATTACCCACCGTGCCATATCTAAACTGCCTGTGGGCGACCAATAGAGGTAACAATTGCCCATAGCTGATTTGAGTACCGGAGCAGTGGATTGGCGCACTACCTGTTGAACTAGGCTTGGTCTGCCGTAGGGAATGACTAGGTTCAAATATTCCTCTTGCATTACCAAGTCGCGAATCGATAAACCGCTCTCGGCAGGCATCAGTTCCAAGCAGCCATCGGGCATTCCAGCGGTGTGAAGGGCTTCTTGCAAAACCAGAGCGATCGCCGTATTGGAATGACTAGCCTCCGAACCACCGCGTAAAATCAGACTATTGCCTGTTTTAATGGATAAACCAGCGGCGATCGCGCCCAATTCTGGAAAGGCTTCATAAATTAGGGCAATTACCCCCAAAGGCCGCAATTGCGAATAGGTTTGCGCGCGATCCAATTGATAGGAGGCATTCATCACTCTCCGAATCGGATCGGATAATTCGCTTAACCTTTGGAGAATTTGGACTACCGCCTGAATTCTTTCCGGTGTTAACTTTAACCATTCCAGAATCAACTCTGGCATCGCCATTTCTCGACTGGCTTCTAGGTCAAGAGTATTCGCTTCCAGAATATCATTGGCACTGCGCTGAATTGCTTGCGCCATCAATTGAACGGCGCGACTGCGGTCTACTCCCTTAGTCGTTGCCAATTCAAAGGAAGCTCGGTAAGCACTGCGAACGGCAGCAAGGGGATCGGCTGCCCGATCCAAAGAATTGGTTGTCATTAGCTTAACGTCTGTATGCTATCCACTGCCAAAGGGCGGGCATTAATGCCACCCCTAATACAACTAAGGCCAAAGCAATAATGATTTTTGGGTCTTTGGTTAATTGCGGAGCCAACACTGCAACTACACATAGGGCGAAAACTACAATTCCCAGGGAAAGCGGCAGGTAATTTTCCCTGATTGTAGAGTGCGCCGTCATCCATTTGTCCCCTCTCCAGCACCAAGCTTTTTTATAGGGGTAGCTGGTGGAAAGTTGCTCAATCGCATAACCGCTATCTTCAACCACAAAGATCTGCTGGCAGCGATCGCAACCAAACGCCTCTGTCAGCGAAATTAGCGCTAATCGACCGCGCCGCCGAAGACATAGTGGGCAAGGATATTCAGCATTTAAATCGATCTTCTGCGCTTTTTGAGATGGCACAAGCAATCTTATAACAAATATGGCTTAACCTATTTTGAAGTACAGGCAAAATCATTGCTCAATCTGTTTATAGTAACAAAAACTTCAGAAAACCAGAAGTCCCAAACCAGGGAGTTCTAGGATTATTTTTAGATTCAGAGCGGGTAACGCGATTCGAACGCGCGACATTCACCTTGGCAAGGTGACGCTCTACCACTGAGCTATACCCGCAATCCTGCCGACAAGTTCTATCATGGCAAAATAATTTTTCTTTGTCAACCCCCTGGCGGCAATTGCCTTTGGCATTATATAATAGAGGAAGTTTGAAGTTAGGACAAGGCTATGCAGCAAAGACTCAAAAGCTGGGAATCCCCTCGGCGACAGGGTAGAAATGACAAAGGCAAAGGCGGCTCTGCCCGGGCGAGACAACTGAAAAAGCAAACTCAAGCTCTACGCCGGAAGCTCAAGGAGCAGGACAACAGTAAAAATAATCAATCAAAAAGAGGGGGAACAGACAGTTCCCCCTCTTTTTTAGGCTTTCCCAATTCCCCATTTACTATTCCCTCTCCCCAATTCACTATTCCCAATTCACTATTCCCAATTCCCGGGGCGCCATTCCCGGGGGCCACGGGGCGGGTCCAGAGGGGGCGGGGCCTGAGCCGGGTGGGGGGTCGCCGCGTGCGAGGGCGCGCTGGAGGG
>CAKZHE010000318.1 GCA_936920195.1 uncultured cyanobacterium
TAGTAATCATTTCAGGCTGGCATCAATCACAGATTTTTAATGATTAAATCTCTCTAAACATCTGCGGAATGTGGGTTGTAAGGCCGGGTTTAGGGATAACTTTTAATCTTTGCCAATAACTCCGATGAACCCGCCCTCCAAATTTAATCGTTGCCAAGTTAGTTTCCGGGTATTTTCTTGGTACTGCCAGCGCAATAAATTACTAGGTTGACCAATACCAATACCAGGTAAATTAATAGCTATCCGGGGAGTTTCGGTAGCCAGTGCGATCGCTCTTTCTGGATTGCAGATATCCCATTGGACTAGATTTTCGACTCCCACTAATAGGGGTAAGGTAGTTCCCGATAAAGTACCATCTAATAATCTTGCCGTACCATGTTTAACTTCAATTTGTCGGTTATCCCAAGGATAAATTCCATCGGGCAATCCTAGGGGAGCCAGAGCATCGCTAACTAAAAATAAACTGTTATTAACTTCCGTGGCACGAAGTAAAATTTGTAACATAGTGGGGGCAACGTGCTGCCCATCAGCAATGAAACCAGATTGGACATGGGGATTAATGATGGCGGCTCCCAATAATCCTGGTTCCCGATGGTGCAACGGTGGCATAGCATTGAAAGCGTGCGTCACCATAGTTGCCCCGAATTTAAAGGCTTGTGCTGCTTCCGCTGCCGTGGCTTGGGAATGTCCCAGACTAACAGTAATACCGATCGCTCGCAAGTAAGGAATGGTAATGCCTGCGGGATCTAATTCTGGAGCCAAGGTGACAATTTTGACAATCCTGGCAAAGTCGCCTAATACCGCTTTGAGATTTTCAATAGTTAGCGGTAACAAATATTCTGCCGGATGAGCGCCCCGTTTTTGAAAGTTGAGAAAAGGTCCTTCTAAATGAACTCCCAAAACTTGAGCGATGCCCACAGGTTGCTGGGAGATATATGCTGCTAAAATGGAGAGCGATCGCTGGATATTTTCCACCGAAGTTGTGACGAGCGTTGGCACAAACCCATCAACCCCTTGGTTCCACAAAAACTCCGCAATCGCAGGTAATTGCTGACAATTTTCCTGATTCAAATCGGGAAATGCCAACCCCAACCCGCCATTAATTTGTAAATCGATACCTCCCAAGGATACCCAATCTCCTGCCACATCCAGGGTGAGTAACTGGGTTTCCAAGTTGACAGACTCCACTGGAGCAATGGCTTGAATTATTCCCCGACTGTCAATCAAAATAGATTGTAAACCTGAATAACCAGGGATTCTGGCATTCACAATCTGTCTAGTTAGTGCGATCGCTGGTATGGTTGATTTAGTCATTATTTCCTTCCTGCCTTGAACTCTCAGCCCCAACCCTCCCCAGCGCCCCTAATTGGGATCATTATGGGCAGCGATTCCGACTTACCAACTATGCAGGCAGCGATCGCCGTTTGCCAAGAGTTTAACATTCCCTGGGAAGTTGCCATCGTTTCTGCCCACCGCACCCCGGAGCGAATGGTAGAATACGCCCAACAAGCCCATCAGCGCGGCATCAAAGTCATTATTGCCGGAGCCGGAGGCGCGGCGCATTTACCGGGAATGGTAGCCTCCTTAACGCCTTTACCCGTGATTGGAGTTCCCGTTGCCAGCCGTCATTTACAAGGCGTTGATTCCTTGTATTCCATTGTCCAAATGCCTGCCGGAATTCCCGTCGCTACCGTCGCTATTGGCAATGCCAAAAATGCTGGGTTGCTCGCCGTGCAAATTCTGGCGACTCATCAACCCGCATTGTTAGCGCAAGTCCAACAATATCGGCAAAATCTGACTCAATCGGTGTTGGAAAAGCAAGAGAAGTTAGCCCAATTAGGTTATCAGCAATACTTAACTGAAATGTAATTGATAACCAGGACTTACGCAACTATCCTAGGAATAGGGGGCAACCACGGGGGGATTGCCCCTACAAAACGGTATATATCGTAAATTAACAGCACAAAAGCTATGGCAATTCGTCAACGGCGTTACAGCAAAGAAGAATTAGCTCGGCGGGGGCAAGAACTCTATGAATCTAGCATTCGGCAGGAAGTAGAATCTGGCAATACAGGTAAAATCGTAGCGATAGACATTGAAACTGGAGCCTTTGAAGTAGCCGATCATGTTTTACCAGCAACCGAACAATTGTTCAAGCGATACCCTGATGCTCAACCTTGGGTCATCCGGATTGGACATCGTGCTGTTTATCATTTTGGCTCGCGGAGTTTGGTGAAGTCTACATGATGCAGGGAGTTGTGAATCAGCGATGTGAGGCAACACTTCCATTGGTTGTGGGGAATGCCAATGGTCAAAGGCAAGTTATCGATGCTGTAATTGATACAGGGTTTAATGGGTTTCTGACATTGCCATCCGCAATTATTACCGCTCTTGATTTACCGTGGAACGCTTCCGACATTGTTACCTTGGGTGACGGTAGCGAAACTTTGTTTGATCTGTATTCCGTAACAATTATCTGGGATGGGCAGTTTCGTGAAGTTGATGTTGCTGAATCAGAGACTGAACCTTTGATTGGAATGTCACTACTCTACAAGTATGGATTGCGGATAGATGCGATCGAGGGAGGTATTGTAAGAGTTGAAGCACTATGACTCAGCATTGGCACGTCCTCATCCTATTCTTAATGGCTTGACTCCAGTAGAAGCATTAAAAATTAGAATTGATTCCCCGTTGTGATAGCAACTCAAACCTCAAAAAATTAGGTTTAAATTGCTTATTTCATAGCCAGCTTTTTCCAACTTATTGAACATCAACCCTAATTCAGCATAATCTTCTGATGTAACGGCAACATAACGCTGAATTTGGGCTTTTTTCATCGCTAATTGCAAGTCCCGATCTGGTGTTAACAGAGCAGATTGAATAGCATCAATTAATTTCGCATCGAGATGCTGGGCAACCACAATGGGAGGGATGGGACAGGGACCAATTGACTCTATGACGCGCAAATGAGATGATAATTCGGGAAATTTGAGGAGTTCTTGTTCCAAAACTACGCTATCAATGGCAGCGCAGTCAGCGATTCCTTCCGCTACCAAGCGCATAGAGCGTTGATGCAAACCTGATTCAATCAGATTACCAAAAAAACCTTGGGGATATCCAGCGCGAAATAGGCGATCGCGCAGAAGATGATAACCGCTATTGGAACCGCGATCGTTGTAGCAAAAGGTTTTCCCTGCGAGATCTTTTAAATGCCAGAAATTACTGGCAGAATTGACAATAATATCGGCAAAATAGACGGGGCGATTCTGATAGCGACTAGCTGCCATGACTGGGGCAGCGATCGCTTTTAGCTGTCCCGGCTTAATTTCCGAATATCGGATAAAAGGTAAGCCACAAATAAAAGCCAGATCGACTCGATCTTCTAGGAACATGGGGTCTTCCAGCGAGTCAAATTCCCCTTGGGAAACCTGGGTGTCAATTTCTAGAACGCGGCTCAAATATTCTCCGACTGCTTGATAAAACCAGAGGAAATCGGGAACCAAATAAGAGACTAAAGTCAATTTCATTTTTTTCAATTTGAAAGTAGAGCTTGGATTGAAAGTTAGCAGATGAAAAATTTGACTAACGCAATTAGTACCGAGGATCTCTATTCGCTTCTGTCGCCATTGCTCTCTATAAAAAGCTAAACTGTCTGAATGACTAAAATTTCAATCTAGAATATCTTTCCCTTAGATGTCTGATACATTCTCTCACGGTTATGCCTTGCTTATCGGCGTTGGTCAATCTGCTTATCCGAAATGGTCGCTACCCGTTACAGTCAAAGACATTCAAGCACTCCGAGATATCCTTACCAACCCCAACTTCTGCGCTTACCCTAATGACGACCAGCACATCCGCTTGCTATATGACGCAGCGGCAACACGTACTGCCATCCTAGACGGCTTAGTTTGGCTCAAGGAGCAAGCCGCTGCCAATCCAGAATCTACAGTTGTAATTTATTACTCCGGTCACGGTTGGTTAGACCAATCCGCAGGCCACTATTACCTAATTCCACACGATATTGAACCTTTTGACATCCCTTCCTCAGCCCTATCTGCTCTTGACTTCACCAATGTGCTTCACCAGATACAGTCACAGCGCCTGCTAGTCATAATTGATAGTTGCCATGCTGAGGGAATGGCAACTGCTAAGAACAAACCAACTGGTATTAAACTCCCCTCTAGTTTTGTGGAAACTGCCCCACCTAAAAGCTTGCTAGACGATCTTAAACAGGGTCAAGGGCGAGCTGTCTTTACATCGTCTCGTGGAGAACAAAAATCTTGGATTCGCCACGGTGAGACCATGAGCATTTACACTTATCACCTCATTGAAGCCTTGCAGGGACGAGGCAACCAGCCTAGTGATAAAGTTGTGCGTCTTTCCAACTTAATGAACTATTTAGGCAAAGCAGTGCCTGAGAGCGCCCGGAAGCTATGTCAGGCAGAGCAGATACCCTTCTTCGACACAGCTACTGAAGACTTTTCAGTAGCTGTATTGTGTGGTGGCAAAGGTCTACCAGTAGAAGGTTGGGACGCTCTACAACCAGAAGCCACTGAGATGATTAGCCAAGTAGTTCAAGCTTCCGGTTCTAGGAGTGTAGCGTCAGGCGGCACTATCATCAGCAGCCCCATTACCCCTGGCAATGAGAATGTAATTCAGCAGGGGTCATACAATGCCAATATAGGAAAAGCCAGAGATGTATCGATGGGGAATAACGTTCCAGCCAAGGATGCAAACAAAGACGCTCGTTGAGTATGACTCACCCTGATGATATGAACGCTATTCTAGACCGCATTGCAGCTGGTACATATACCGAAAGCGATATTGCTGCCTTACGACAGACTCTAATCGTCAGTGGCGATCGTAATGTGGTGCAATTGGGAAAATACAACCTCAATATTCACCAGGGACGGGATATTCAAGTTGGAGATCGCCACTACCACGGTTCTGATGCGGAAGCGATACAGGCTATTATCCGTCAGTTACTAGAGGAATATTTTGGTAGTAAAAATCCAGGGATAGGGAATGAAAAAACTAGCTATGTTCGGGAGACAATTTATAGCACGCTATTTCCAGTTGTCGCAATGCCCCGTTACATCTACGGGGTGGCTTGCCAATACAACGATTTACAAGCAAAAGAAGCATCTCAAGAAATTATTTCCCCTACTGATAAAACCCAGATATACCCTTTCCTTCTCCGAGGCGGAATGCTCTTCTGCTTTCAGGATTTGAACTCCCAAAACGGGCCGTTTCGCCAGCTTGTAAGCAATCAGACAGTTGAGTGTTATGAGGTGCATGAGTGGTGTGAAGATCCAGAACAAAAAAAATGGTTTACTACCTTACTGACCTACTCTTTAAATAAACTAACAGGTCGAAAGGGTCTCCGATTAGATAAAATTCACCGCCGATACTACTTTCATCCCAAAGAAACAGGTCAAGTTTTAGAGGTTAACTATCGACCTCTTAATCAATCTACATCAACTAGAAAAGTGGTATGGCAACCCATCACTAAGAAAACCAAGGAACCCAAACCTTATTGGTATCATCTAGCAGTCTCTTTGCAGTTTCACCAGGTGAGCGATCAACATTGGTGTTTAAGCATTCGTCCCGAAATGCGAGTCACGAAGAATGGTCTAAACCCCATCGATTCAAAGAAAATTGGTAGCAGAGTTACGCATAAAAAATCCAGACAATTTAACTATGACTTATTGGGTGATGTCAACTTTTGGAGAGATTTTCTTAGTGACGGACAACCTCGAATCATTCTTCCATTTGGTGCAAAAGATCAACGAATTATAATCTCAACTACCATGATGCAAGCAGAAATTGAATGGCCAGGAATTCCTGAAAAATATGCGATGCCTTTCAAAAATGTAGAGTATCCAGAAGACATTTTCAGTTGGGCGGCACTAGAACTTCTGGAGAATGAGGGCATAAAACTGACTGATAGCGGGGAAGAATGGGATAGCTTTCTGGACGAAGAACAGGAGTTTGAAAATGAATGATACTCACAACCTTCCCAAAATAACTTGTCAGTATTTAGGAGAACCATTACTATCCTTTGCAGATGATAACCAACATATTGATCCAAAGTTTGGCATTTCAAATTTCGGCCCTAAGTCGTATAGACCAATGAGAAGACACCCATCTCTTGTGCGGGTTGGATTTATTGGTTCTGCCGAAACAGTAGAAGTAGCGCAGAAGTGGATAGAAAAGAGCGCCCAAGGAGTTGCTGGCGACGAAAAACATCCGGCTTTTCCAGGATACCAAAAAGAACGGGGCTTTTTCTCAGAATTAGTGTTTGACCGGGCTTGGGTTGGGCAGCTTAATCGGGGAGAAATTGAAGATATTTTAAATATTAAATCAGATCGCGATCGCTTTGAAGCAACTGTTAAACTTTTAGAAAGTAAATTAGATCTATTATCAAGAAAAGACCAACCCCCCGAATACGTTGTTGTAACGCTACCCGACAAATTAATTAAAAAATGCCGGGTAGCAGATTATAAAGACTCCCAGTTGGGAGAAACTCACAGAGATCTGCGGCGTGCCTTTAAATCTATGGCAATGAAATACCGCATTCCTACTCAACTTTCGGAACTAGAAACCTTTGATGGGAGAGATAAAGACCATTCATCAAAAATTGCTTGGAATTTTTTCACTGGTTTGTATTTCAAGGCGGGCGGTTTTCCTTGGGGACCTATCGGTCTGCAACCTGGAAGTTGTTATATTGGTGTCAGTTTCTATCGTCCTTTGGGTTCTACTCTATCAACCATGCAGACAAGTCTTGTTCAGGCTTTTGACGAACACGGTGATGGACTGGTACTCAGAGGACACGAGTTTTCCTGGGATGTTAACAAAGAAGGTACAAAGTCTCCCCATCTAACTGAAGAGCAAGCAACTAAACTTGTGGATCTAGTCCTAACTAAATACCAAGAAGAAATGGGACAGTTACCAAAACGTGTAGTTGTCCACAAAACATCTCGCTATTGGCCTGCCGAAAAAAATGGTTTTGAACAAACTTTGCGAAAGTATGTGAATCAATATGACCTGGTTTCCTTAATCCCGCAAAATACAGTAAGGCTGCTTATATCCAATAAATATCCACCGTTACGCAATACTCGTTTTACTGTGGAAAATATAGATTATTTGTACACAACTGGCTTTATTGCAGAATTAAATCAATTTCATGGAATGCACGTTCCCTCACCTATTCAGATTGCTGACCATATTGGTTATGACACCCCACGAGAAACATTACTCAAAGAAATTCTTATTCTTACTAAAATGAATTGGAACTCATCACGTTTAGGTGGGTTGTTACCAATAACAATTAAATTTTCTCAACTGGTCGGAGATATTATGCGAGAGATTCCGGCTGATAGAGAGCCACTGACTAATTTTAAGTTTTATATTTAAAATAGGCTTAAATAATCAAAGGTTTTAGCATTATCCAGATTTTGGTATTGCTGAATAAAGGTATCATGTCCGGTCGAACGACTATGATTTATTTTTTGCCCCAAATAAAATTCAAAGTGCTTTTATTGTGGGTAATCGACCGGACATGATATGAATTAAGAAGGAATACGTAGATTGTAATACCAGCTAAATTCATGCCCTAATTAAGCAACAAAGTAAAAATCTCCCGCCAGAGGGTTAGCTTGACGGGGGAGTATTAATTCTAAAGGATTTTGGGCTAAACTTTAGCTGTGGCATCAGCGGCTGGGGCTGGAGTTTGCGTCCCCCCCATCCGAATTTCCGAACAAAAGGAGGCCATGCTAAATCCGCCAAACCGCTTTAAAATGCTGGTACGCAGTCGCAAATTGGGACTAGCAAACCACAATCGCTCCTCTGAATACATACTTTCATATTCAGTAATCAGAGTTAGCGCCTCATCATCGCTGACAATATAACGTCCGGCAACCGGGGCTTTTTCGGCATAACCCATATCCCGCAATAACTTGCCTTCATTGGGCTTTTCAGGATCGGCAATCGGGACTAAAACCGTCGAACCTTCGTGTTTAGTTTCATCCCAAGCCATTGTCCCATCCCAAGTGACGCGAGCGCCACCCCATGCTAAGGCTGGGTCAACTTCGTACATTTCACAAAGTTTAATTACTTCGGGATTGTCCGGCGGCAGAACTTCAATTTTGATGTCTGATTTGCCATTTTCTGCTTGTTTAAAAGCGAGATGGTGGCTAGTCCTTTGGGAAAACCATTTGCCAGCACTCAGCTGGAAAAACTCCTGAATATTCATTAATAATTGTCCGTTATCAAGCAACTTTGAATTACAGCCTATAATACCCTGTCTGTTCCAACTCTCTTGATTAATCAGTTTTGGCTGGATGCTTTTTCGAGGCGTTGGAGAGAAATGGTAGCCGCTTCTACGACTTGGGGATGGCTGTCTTTTTCCAGATATTTGAGGGCAGAGACACTTTTGGGACTGGGGAGATGCCCCAAGGACTCGGCGAGCCGCTGGCGAATCAGCCAATCTTCCGCTTGAGCAAATTTTAGCAGGCGTTCGACGGCATCAACGGCTTTAATTTCTCCTAAAGCAGCGATCGCCGCTTGTTGCAAAACCACTTCCGGACTATCTAAGGCTTGCAGTAACACATCGTAGGCACGGGGATCTTTTAAATTACCCAGAGAAACAGCCGCACTAAACCGGACTAACCAATCAGTTTCTTCATAAAAGGCTCTGACTAGGGGTTCAAAGGCTCGTTTATCTTCCAGATAACCCAAGGCTCCGGCGGCATCAGCCCGAATACCGTAGTCAGGGTCATTTTCTAAGATTTGCACCAAAATACCATAACACTCAGCAGTGGGTTTGATACCAAGGGCAAATACTGCCATTGAGCGCAGTTGCAGGCTGGTATCGTCTAAAACTTTCTTGATGAGGGGAACTGCATCGTTGGGTTCAACATGACGCAAAGAAGCCAGCGCGAGCATTCTATCCCGGAGGTCGGGACTTTCTAGCTGGGTAGCAATCTGGGCTAATTCGGGGGAATTCATAAAAAACTCATGGGAGTGTGGAAACTCAGTGTCTTTAGACCTGAGAGGAAACACGACACTTCGACAAGACTTCGGCGTGAGCGCTCAGTCGAACGCTCAAGCGGTTTCAACCGCCGACGGAATTGGATACCGCGACCGCCTTGGAGTTAATAGGTTCGGGGTACTTTTGTATTGCACTTTCGACGGGACAGTTACCGCCTCAAACCACTCGCTCTGTACGCATCGCGGCGTTTTTGCTACCGAGGTAGCCTCCCATTTCTGGGGTGATGTTAGCTAACGGCTAACGCCTTCGCTTCGCTGTCGCCAATGTTATCGGTCGGTAACTATCCAAAAAGCACTGTCTTACCCCTCGTAAAACTGTTTAACTTTTCGGTTCTAGAGCAAGGGACTAGCTACGCATCCCTTGGTAGGTTTTTGAACGCTTGCCGATAACGCAGTCAGTTTACTGTGAGCTTGTCGAACCGTTAAGACTTAGGCTGGTCAGCTAACTAAAGATTTGAGGCATGAAGCCCCGTCACTTCAGTGCGGGGTGCTGACATACATTTATTAACTGCTTTTAATATATCGTAACATTCCGATCCGATTAATTCCTCTATTGGAGACGAAATCGTCCTAAATGCTCTTCCCCCTGACGTTGAGGGATAGAGTTGGTGACTGGCTCTAGGGAAAGAATTTGCCAATCTGGGGAGAAGTGCTGGCGAATTTCTTCGGGAGTGCTGCCAAAAGGAGGTCCACCAGGACGATTATGAGTAAAAAATAGCCCAATCAGTTCTCCAGAAGGTTTGAGCAGGGAGCGAAGCAACTGCACATAGGCGGGACGTTGGGCGGGTAAAATGGCACAAAAACAAGTGTGTTCGATGATGTAGTCGAAATATTGAGGAAATTCCTTGCCGAGATCGAAAATATTGCGTTCTAGGAATTTGGCTGGCAAGTTGGCAGTGGTGGCAAGAGAGGTGGCGAAAGCGATCGCTGATGGGGCAAAATCAAATCCGATGACTTCAAAGCCATATTTAGCGAACAATATAGCTTCATAACCGCGACCACAACCTAGGACAGCGGCACGTCCTGGGGATGGTGCGGCGGGGGAATTTAATAAACTCAGGAAAGGGGGAGCCGCTCCACCAATATCCCAACGAGTATTGCCTGTTTGATAGTTGTGTTCCCAAAATTCTGATTCGCTGGCAGAAGGCATAGAATTTAATCTGGAATAAAGAGATGATTGGTTTTGAGGTGCGATCGCTTTTGGCGCTGGGCTTCGCTTAATCGCACTCTTCGTAACTACTGTTGATTTATTTTAGGACTTACGCAACTATTCTAGAAATAGGGGCAACCACGGGGGGATTGCCCCTACAAAACTCTATATATAGAAGCTCTGCGTAAGTCCTATCTTTGTTGGACTTGCTCCACCGTCAAGTCCAATGCTATTGCCACCTGTTCTATACTCAAGCCTAACGACAATAGCCTAGGTACTACTTCCAACTTCCCTTCCAACTTCCCTTCCAACTTCCCTTCCAACTTCCCTTCCAACTTCCCTTCTAACTTCCCTTCATCCTTAATCGATTGATACATTCTGCTTTGCTTAAATTCATCGTCTATTTTCAGCATTGCTGCCAATTCCTCTCGACTTAGATTGGTAAACTTGTACAACAGAATTGTTTCTATTATATCGATGATTTTTTCTCGAATTGCTACTTCTTCCGCCTGTGCCTGAAGGATTAATTCTCTCCCCCGCTCAACTGCGGTTTCTTCCTGCTCCACAATTAACTGCACAATCGCCACTTCCCAAGAAGTGTTGTTAGCTAATTCTAATTCATCCAAGTAAATCCGTTGGACTTGGGGACTGTCTAGCAGGATTTTGTAAGGCTCTCGATCTTTGGTATCAACATTTTGGTTCGGATAAACAACGACAGCCCGCCAAAGTTTAACTGTGGGATTTTGTCGCAAATAGAGGAAGATTTCGGCAAAAAAGCGCCGATAAAAATTAGCATCCGCTTGAAATTGAACTTCAACGAAATAAACTGGTTGTTCCTCAGCACTGGATTTGGAAGTAAATACTCCATCAATCCGAAAGGCAGTTTCCTTAAGTTCCACTGAAGCAAATTCATAAGTATCTGCATCGGCAACAGTATCGCCAATTAGCTCAAAAAAGATGCTGGGGAATTCCTGAAACAGGCTATAAAATATTTTGTCAGTTCTCACTGAAGTAATAGTTACTGATTTGTAGATTGATTCTGCAACCGTCTTTCTCGCAATTTTAGCATGATTTCGGCGTGGTATTCGCGAGTGATGGGGTAGAAATAGGCCAGGACTAATCCAGCAATTAAAGAAATAGTGGGAAATGGTCCAATGGCAATCCGAATTGCTAGGAGGGCAGATTCCGGTTGGATGGGAATTGCTTGACCAGCCAGAGTAGGTTTAAAGCCAGAGGATTCTAGGACTAATCCTACGACAAATAAACCTAGGGCTAAACCAATTTTTTGAAAGAGTACCATAAAGCCATAGAAAATTCCTTCTCGGCGCTGTCCGGTTTGCAATTCATCCAATTCAATCACATCGGGAATCATTGACCAAGGGACTAAATAGGCAGTGGAAACACCAAAACCTGCTAAGACTGCAAAAATATACATTAAAGTGACTTGACCTGGTTGCAGAAATAGCAATCCGGCTTGGGCAATAATCCATAAACCCATGCCCATAAAATAAACGGCTTTTTTCCCAAACCGCTGACTAACTTTTGCCCAAACAAATAGCATTAATAGGGCAGTACCTTGAACAGCTAAAGCTACTTGAGCCGAAGCGGATTCCGGTAGTTTCATCCAACTGGTGACAAAGTAGGGAATGATGGCGGCAGTGGTTTGAACCGCCAGCCAGGAAGCTAAATAAATGCCAATGACAAACAGGAAAGGACGATTGCTAAAAGCCAACCGCAATTGCTCTAAAAAAGGTAAAGATTCGGAATGTTCTTCGGGAATATTTGCCGCCGCATTTTCCGCCAATCGGTATTCCAGGACTCGTTGGGCGCGATCCTTGGTTCCCCAAACACACCAGTAGGTAGGCAGAACTGAAATAATGGCACAAATCCCGCCTAAGATTAAATATTTTTGGGCGGGATTTGCAACTACAGAAAAGATTATTTGGGCTAAAATCAGCGATAGAATGCTGCCGCCAATGGAGAAAGTGAAGCGAAAACTATTGAGACTGGTACGTTCGTGATAGTCCTGGGTGAGTTCTGGGGTGAGGGCGGTGTAGGGCAGATTGATGGCAGTGTAGGCGGTGTTGAAGAGAATGCTAATGACAATGTAGTAACAAAACAACCACCATTGGTTAGTTTGGGGATCGGGACTAAAGCTAGGTACTAACCACTGTAAGAAAAAAAACATCCCTAAAGGTACTGCCCCAAAGATCATCCAGGGATAGCGCCGTCCCCAACGAGAACGAGTGCGATCGCTCAAAACTCCCACAACCGGATCGTTAACGGCATCCCATATACCGCCAATCATGCGAACGCTACCTGCTAATCCAGCGCTCATCCCCGCCACATTGGTGAGAAAATAAGATAAATAAAATACTAAAATGTTGGCAGTAATGGCTGAACCAAGGTCGCCAGCGCCATAGGCAATTTTGGTACTTAGGTTGATATCTTCAATCTTACTTTCCAAAAAATCAGCCGACTCGTCTTCTGGGGGTGTATAGGTCATAAATTAGCGATCGCTCGGACTGAGCAATGAAATATTTGGCATCATGGGAGGGTGCTATCCTGCTGAATTATAGTATTGATTGGTAGGGCAATGAACCTCCGAAAACTGTCAGGATAGCAAAATCGGCAAGCGATCGCTCAGAGGTTCGATACCTGCAAATTTAGAGAATTTACTATGGCTAAGTCTGGTCAATCTTCCTTTCGTCGCATCTTGCTATCTCGGATTTTGCTTCTCAGCGTCCCGATTTTGCTGATGGGAGTATATTTTACCTACAAAAAAGCCGGATCTAGCCTGCAAGAAACTGCTCGTCAAAATCTGACTGAAAGCGCAATCAAAAAAGGTGAGAGCATTCGCAGCACGATTGAAGCTTTGCAAGCTAACTTAATTACTGCCAGCGAAACAGTTACGCTCAAGTCTGCTCCTGTACAGATCAAGCAGAAATTTTTAACTGAACTGGCGCGGCAGTTTGAGCAAGTGCAGTGCATACAACTGACGGATTTAAATAGCCGAAATATCATTGCCAGTACCTGTGGCAATCAATCGATTAATCAGTTAAATAGAAATTTGAAAGTTGAGCGATGGTCTCAAACCCAAAATTTAGCGATGCTAGATCCTTCCCGCGTTACTGTCATCCTAGCATCAAAAAATTCGCCTTTAGTCGGTAATTTTGGTCTTGGACAGTCCAATGATAATCGCCAACTAACGCTAATTTTTACTGTCCCAGTTTATGACCTCCAGGGACAACTCCGCTATGCCTTGAGCTTACAGTCGGCTTTGTTGGAGTTAGAAAAACCTAAACCAGGTTCCCTTGTCGGTTACACCGTAGTGATTGACGAAGATGGCACAATTTTGGCACATCCCCAAGCAGAACGGGTGGGCAGTAGAATTGAAGAGGAAGAAGATAAAGACCGACTGAAAAGTTTAATTAAAAATGCGATCGCCGGACAGCAAAATTTTCTGCATTTGTTTTCTTTTGGCAAAAATGGGGTGGAATTGCTAGCTGGTTACACGGCAATTAATAGTCCCATTACCACCGACGGAAATCACAAATGGATAATTTTAGCCGTCCAGAGTCGAGATTATGCTCTCTCCGATCTGCGAGAACTTTGGTTAGTCTTATTTACGCTCACTCTCGGTTTAATTGTGGCTAGTATCCTTGCCAGTGCCTATCTTGCTAGGGAACTAGCGCGGCCTGTGGAAAAACTCAGAGATTATGCCCTACAACAACAGGAATTACACTCAAATATCCCATTTCCCGATAATTTAAAAATTCGTGAATTTAATCAACTAGCAGAAGCCATTAGAAACATGGTGGAACGATTGAAAGCCTGGGCGGAAGAACTCGAAAATGCTTGGAAAGAAGCCCAAACCACCAATCAATTAAAAAGTGAGTTTTTGGCAAATACTTCCCACGAATTGAGAACGCCATTGAATATTATTATTAGTTGTATCAGATTAATTCGAGATGGCTTCTGTGACAATCGGGAAGAAGAATTAGAGTTTTTGGCAAATGCTGACGATGCAGCAATTCACTTACTAGCTATTATTGAAGATATGCTGGATATTGCCAAAATTGAATCTGGTAAACTGTCATTGTTAATAGAGCCAATAAATTTTAGCAAGTTGCTCAAAGATGCGATCGCCCTCCAAGCTGTACCGATTCAACAGAAAGGTTTGCGGTTGCAAGTTCCAGAATTACTAGAACCGATTATAGTCGAAGCAGATGCTTCTAAATTGCGTCAGGTGTTGATTAATGTCTTGAGTAATGCCACCAAATTTACCCCTGAAGGTGGGATTACAGTTTCCATCCGAATTGAAGATCTGGAAATCAATACTGATAACTTATCTTCTTCTGGTAAGTGGGTAATTGTGATGGTAAAAGATACGGGTATTGGGATCGCCCCAGCCGAACAAGAAAAGCTTTTTCGCCCTTTTGTCATGGTTGATGGTTCCACAACTAGGGAGTATGGTGGAACTGGTTTGGGGCTAGCAATTTCCCGCAATTTGATGGCATTAATGGGTGGGAAAATTACGCTACATAGTGATGGCAAAGGTTGTGGAACTACAGTTGAAGTAAGTTTGCCTGTAATTGACAAGGCTGGCTTTGACTAAATCTAGAGGTATGGCGTAGGTGCTGACTTATAAAAGTTGGGTTTCCGCTGTCGCTCCAACCCAACCTACGATTTTTAACTAATAAACTAGACATGATATTATTGTTTTACTAGACTAAGTACGGAAGAAGCCGTCAGGGAATGCGGCGGGGAGGCATGAGGTGGCAAAAAAGCTGTTAATATTAGCTCTAGGGGTAGTAGGGTTAGGTACGGTTGGCACAATGGCTGGGTTGAAAGCACAGGAGTTAGTGTTGGCAAACTCTACCGAAGCGATCGCCGAAACGGAAAAATTCCGGAAAACGTCAGATCCGGATTTATTGATCGCCAAACAGGAATCCCTCAAACAAACTATTGCAACTTTAGAAAAGATTCCTAATTTACCAGGATTTGCATACAAACAAGCCGAAGCGGATTTACCTCAGTTGCGATCGCTCCTAGGAATTGTCGAGCAAAATCTCCAAGCGATCGCCAGTTTAGGCACTGCCAGCACATTAGCCAAAGAAGCCTCGATCTTGGTGCAAAATCCTCCCCATCCCGTCGATATTTGGGCGCAAGCTCAAACTAAATGGCAGGGAGCGATCGCCTCTTTACAATCTATCCCCACAACGGCATCGGTATCGGTAACTGCCCAACAAAAGTTGTCGGCTTATCGCGCCAATCTTGGGGCAATTACCAAAAGATTAACTATTGCTCAAAAGGCTATAGAATTTAACAATCGCGGAATTGGCGCAATTAATAGCAGAAACTATCAGCAAGCCTTAGCAAATTTCAATTTAGCAATTCGGCTCAATCCGGTTTTACCAGAAGCTTATCATGGGATGGGAGTTGCTTACTCGGAATTAGGCGATAATCAAAAAGCAATTCAACAGTACGATCTAGCGATTAAGCTGAATAATAATTTTACGGAATCTTATTTCAGTCGAGGTTTATCTACATACAAACTTGGCAATAAAGAGCAAGCTTTAGCAGACTGGACTCAAGCCATTAAAAGCGATCCCAACCACGCCAAAACCCATTTGCAACGAGGTGCGGTTTTTTATGAATTAGGAGATTATCAAGCCGCCGTCCAAGATTTTGAAAAAGCCGCCGCACTATTTACCCAACAAGGAGATCCCCAGAATTCCGAATTTACCAAAGATATGATTAGTAAAATTCCCGAAAATTATCGGCAAAAACCGACAGATAATAATGCTGGGGAAGAATGCGATCGCTTGCCAGCCGAACAATGCGAGTTAGTACCGGAAGATCCCAAAGAGCCATATACTAAGGTACGGAAGCGGCGAAGATTGCGGACTATTCCCAGTTTTTCTTTTCCTTCTAAACCGAATAGCGTCCAACGTAATACCAATGAACCAGAGATATCTGGGAACGAACGCCCGAACAAATCTAAAAGCACCCCTCGGAGAAGACGCAGCCGCAGGTAGAGTTATAATTACTTATGCAGGTTAAATTTCAGAGTTTTACAATTCGCAAAAAAGTCCCTTTAACTATTAGCCGGGGAACGACTGCCGAAACTACTAACATCTGGCTGCAAATTTCCCAGGATGGCATTGAGGGCTGGGGAGAAGCTGTTCCCTTTTCCATTGGCACTCACCGCCAAACTACCGCCAAGATTGGGGAAGAATTGCACAGAGTAGCACCAGAATTAGAAAAATTTCATCCAGCTGAACGCCAAAAGATCGCAAAATTATTGGCAGAGGCGGCGCTATCTTCCGCGACTAGAAATGCGATCGATCTGGCATTGCATGATTGGATGGGAAAATTGGCCAACCTGCCATTGTGGAAATTGTGGGGATACGATCGCGATCGCATTGTGCCAATCTCCGGCACAATTGGAATTAGTTCTCCAGAAGTAGCTAAAAGTAGAGTAGGCGACTGGCAAAAGATTACTGGGGCTGGGGTACTGAAGTTAAAACTAGGCAATCCCGCAGGTACAGATGCCGACAAAGCGATGGTGTTGGCAGTTCGGGAAGTTGCGCCCCAAGCTCTCCTCAGCGTTGATGCCAATGGCGGATGGAGTTTAGCTGAGGCGATCGCTATGGGAGAATGGTTGGCAGAGGTTGGGCAAGTCAAGTATATTGAACAGCCTTTAGCCGTGGGACAAGAAGCTGACTTAGAAAAATTATTTGCGCGATCGCCCCTCCCTATCTTTGTCGATGAAAGTTGCTTTCACAGTAGCGATATTCCCAAATTAGCAGATCGGGTGCATGGGATTAATATCAAGTTGATGAAATGTGGCGGTTTAACAGAAGCCTTGCGGATGGTGAATACCGCCCAAGCCTTGGGGTTACAAATTATGTTTGGTTGTTATTCCGATAGTTCCCTGACTAATACTGCTGCTGCTCAAATTTCTGCTTCAGCAGATTATTTAGATTTGGACAGTCACTTAAATTTAGCCAACGATCCCTTTACTGGAGCATTACTAAAAGATGGGCGATTGTTGCCCAACAATTTACCAGGGCTAGGGGTGACGCTTCGGGAGGGAATAGGCGAATTTCAGCAATTTTCTGCAATTCTCAACTGATCTGCTAGACAAACAGTCGAATATCTATAATCAATTCCCTGCGCCTTACCAGAATTAACCAGACTGGGGTGAAAAATTAATTATGGATGCAACTCAACGTTTGCTGACAGCGATCGCTACTATTCCCAATGGCTGGGCTTGGTTGTATGCTGCTAATCTATTGATTCTCTACTCCCTGATTGCACTCCCGATTGGGTTCAAATTTAATTTTCTGCACATTGAAATTGTTGGGCTGCCTCGAATTAGGATGGGGGGATTGCTAATAATTTGTCTATTGAGTCCAGCCATTACCGAAGAAATAGTTTTTCGAGTATTGCTGCTGCCTCATCCTTCCGAAAATTATTCCCCCGCGCATCTTGCCCTTTGGGGTAGTGTCAGTTTAGCTATATTTATTCTTTATCATCCTTTAAATGCTTTGAGTTTCTATTCAGCGGGGCGGAAAGCATTTTTTAATCCAGTTTTTCTGACTTTAGCCGCCATTTTGGGCATAGCCTGCACCCTATCTTATTGGCAGAGTGGTTCTCTTTGGCCTCCGGTGGTAATTCATTGGTTGGTAGTAGTGGCGTGGTTGACTTTATTGGGGGGATATAAAAAGTTGAATTCTTAGGGAATGCTGAAACAAAATGCTACCGATTCCACATGGGCGGTTTGGGGAAAAAAGTCCGCTGGCTGAACTAGGGCTACCCGATAGTTGCCATCCTGACACAAAATTTTTAAATCCCGCGCTAAAGTGGCAGGTTTGCAACTGATATAAACTATGCGAGCAGGATGGATTTGTAAGAGGCGTTCTAGAACGGCGCGATCGCATCCTTGTCTGGGAGGATCGAGGAGGACAATATCTGGAGTAACTTCTATCTGGGGCAGTACGTCTTCCACCGCCCCGACATAAAAATTTACATTCTTAATCCCATTCAATTTCGCGTTGATTTCGGCTTGGGCGATCGCCGCTGCCTGGACTTCAATCCCCACCACTTGCTTTACCATCTGAGCTAGGGGCAAAGTAAACGTACCAATCCCGCAGTAGGCATCAACCAAGACTTCATTTCCTTGTAAATTCAATTGGGACTGAATTACCTGCAACAGTCCTTCCGCCGCTTCTGTATACACCTGAAAAAATGTTTCCGCTCGCAGTTGGAAGCGCAAGCCGCCAAATTCCTCTTCTAAATAGGGTTTACCAGCTAAACAGCGAGTTTCCTTGCCAAAAATAGTATTTGTTCGCGCCGGATTGAGATTTAAACATACCCCTGCCAAAGCATAGCGCTGCCACCATTCCTCCGCTTGACTGGCAATTTGGGGTAAATTTTCCCTAGTTGCCACCAAAGTTAATAGCATTTCCCCGGTGCGTCGCCCAATTCGCAGGGCAAGATGGCGAATTATCCCTTGATGCCGCTGCTCATTATAAATCTGCCAACCCTGCCGCTGAATGTCCTGCTTGACTTCTGCCAGCAACGGGTTCAATCGGACATCTTGAACCGGACACTGGTTTAAATTGACTAACTGGTGACTGCCTTGACGATAATAGCCTGCTTGCACCTGTCCAGTGGCAGAAATAGCTAGGGGATAAGTGACTTTATTCCGATAGCCAAGGGCAGCAGGAGGGACTAATATCGGGGCTACGGGAGGCTGACTAATGCCGCCAATTCTTTCCAGGGCTTGGATAACTTGATTTTGTTTCGCCACTAACTGGTAGCCATCATCAATATGCTGCCACTGACAACCACCGCATTTATCTGCCACGATACAACTAGGGCGATGGCGATGGGGAGAAGGTTCCAGTAATTGATGTAGCTTGCCCCAAGCATATTGGGGTTTGACTCTAATTAATCTGACTAGAGCGCGATCGCCTGTTACTGTATCGGGGACAAATACCACTCTGCCCCCAAACCTCCCAACCCCTTCCCCCGTATCCCCCAAATCGACAATGGTGATTTCCACCAATTGCCCTTGCTGCCACTGTTCCCCAGCCAAATTTTGGCCTTCGGGACTAAAATCCTGATTCACTTGTGATTGTCCCCAATAAATCGTTGACATACTTCCCGGCCTAAAGGACAGGGCATTAGACCCGCTAATTTTGGTAAACTACAAAACGATGCTCCTACGGATTTTTTAAGATGAGTGTAGTTAGCCAAGTTATTCTCAAAGCGGACGATGAACTGCGCTATCCCAGCAGCGGTGAACTTAAAAACATCACAGAATTTCTGCAAACAGGCGAACAACGGATCAGAGTTGCTGCCACCCTAGCAGAAAATGAGAAAAAGATTGTTCAGGAAGCCAGCAAGCAACTGTGGCAAAAGCGCCCAGACTTCATTTCCCCCGGAGGAAATGCCTACGGCGATCGCCAACGGTCCCTTTGCCTACGGGATTATGGCTGGTATCTGCGCCTAATTACCTACGGCGTACTCTCTGGCGACAAAGAACCAATTGAAAAGATTGGCATCATTGGAGTCCGAGAAATGTATAACTCCCTGGGCGTTCCCGTGGGTGGCATGGCAGAGTCAATTCGTTGTCTCAAAAATGCCTCCCTAGGATTGTTGAGCGAGGAAGATGCTGCCGCTGCATCTCCCTACTTTGATTACATTGTTCAAGCCCTGTCCTAATTTGGTTGAGGTTGTTTGTCCTTTGTCAATTACTCCCGACAAAGGACAAATAAAAAACCGACAGCTTTGGCAAGCAGTCGGCAGGTCGTGTGTTCCCTATTGATTACTCGGCTAGAGTTCAGTCGTGTTCTATTATTCCTCGCGAGGGCGCGCAAAAGTGAGATCGCGATCGCGACCAAATTGTGAATTAGATCACAGACTATATTGACAATAGAGTGAAAAGAGAAGAATAGAGCAACTAGATTAAATTATAAACGCTAGACGTAATTTCCGTGAAGAATGTTCCTTGGATTTCCCTAATTTTACTGTTGACCGCTAATAGCTCTTTTGGGTGGCTCTTAGCATTCTATCCTCTATTCCCCAGAATTATGGGCGCATTATTGGTTTTTGCAATTGCTTTATTTTTAACGACCCCATTTACTAATCTAAAAATTCTTCTCAATAGAGTGCTGAAATCAGACACTACCATGTTTGGTTCAGCGATCGCCGCTGCTTTTATTTCTGTATTCTTACTTTCTTGGATTGAGACAGTGATTCATTTTTTACTGCTCTTTTCGTCTGGAGCCTTAGTCAGGTTAGATTTGCAAGGCGCTGGATATACTTCTAAGCAGTCTTTTTGGGTATTAAGCGTGATTTCCCTAGGGGGAATGATTTTAGGTCTTAGTATCCACCTGGCTATTGTCAACCTAGTAAAATAACCATTAAAATAGTGACTTTTGAGTACAATTTAGTCGTGATTGGCGGGACAACGGCGGGGCGCAGGGCGGCAATGGCAGCGGTGCGGAGGCAATCGCGAGTAGCTTTAGTTGAGCCGCCCATCGGGAAGATTTGGCTTGGGGCTGGCTCTATCTACAGCCAAGCCTTAAACCAAGCAGGGCAGTTGTTTCAGCAGCTACCGCCTGGGGGTATCTCCAGGGGAGAGGAATCAGTCAGCGGCAACTTGCCAGTACCTGCGGGGCAATTCTCTGATATCTGGGAATACGCCCATGCCGTTGCCGATAACTGGGCAGAAGAGAACTCTTTGGCAGTGTTAGCGGCTGAGGGGGTAGATGTGATTATGGGCGGTGGGGAATTTTGCCGCTTGCCTCACCTCGCCTTTAATGTGAATCAGCGACAACTGCGAAGCCGTGCCTATTTGATTGCCTCCGCTGCTCGCCCCGCAATTCCAGAAATTCCAGGATTGGCAGAGACAGGTTATCTGACAGCAGCGGATCTCTGGCAAAAACCCCTGCTGAAACAATCCAATTTAAGTTGGGCAATTATTGGCGGTAGTCCAATTGGAATTGAGTTGGCGCAAGCTTTGGCCAGATTAGGCGGCAAGATTAGTTTAATTGTCAAAGGCGATTGCCTCCTTTCTAACGAAGACTCGGAAGCCGCGCAGTTAATTCAAGCCCAACTCGAAGCTGATGGAGTGAAAGTAATTACCCGCAGTCAAGTCACCCACGCCAAACGGATTGAGGGGAAAAGGTGGGTTTTGGCAGGGGATAGCGCCCTGGAAGTGGATCAAATCCTGGTGGCAGCGGGACAAACACCTGATATCCAATCCCTGAATTTAGATGGAGTCGGAGTAAAGTACCACCAGCGAGGTATCATTGTCAACAGTAAGCTGCAAACTACTAATCCGCAAATATACGCTTGCGGAGATTTCCTCGGTGGGTATCAATTTTCCCAAGTGGCTGAGTATGAAGCTGGCATTGCCGTCAAAAATGCCCTATTTTTCCCCGTTTTCTCCGTTGATTACGGTGCAATTCCCAGAGCAATTTTCTCCGAGCCACCCCTAGCGCGAGTGGGGATGACGGAGGTAGAGGCCAGAAAGCATTATGGTAAGGATGTCTTAGTTCTGCGCCAGTATTTTAAATCCGCGCTCAAAGGGCAAATTTTGGGCGCAACCACGGGGTTGTGTAAAATTATTGTCCGCTCCCAGGGAGAAATTCTGGGAGCAAGTATTGTCGGCAAAGAGGCGGAAGAGTTGATTCAGGTACTTGCGCTAGGGATGCAACAAAAGATTAAAATTGAGGCGATCGCTCATTTACCTGCCATTTCCACCACCTTCTCCGAAGTCCTTCAGCAAGCTGCTGCCCAGTGGCAACAGCAGCACCAACCCTTCTGGCACAACTTCTGGGAAAGTTGGTTTAACTGGCGGCGCTCTGGCTTTTTCTAACCTCTAGGCGCAATTAGGGAAATCAAGTGGTTTCCTAGGCTCCCGCCTGGGAATCGATATCCAGAGGCTCTGCCTAGGCTGTTGACTTTGCGAGCTTTTCATTCAGCAATTTTTTCATGCAATAACAGTGTCCGATCCCCCCTAACCCCCCTTCAAAAGGGGGGAACCGGAGTTTTGCTCAAAGTCCCCCTTTTTAAGGGGGATTTAGGGGGATCGAAACTTAGAACGGTAGTCATAAAAGCTAATTGACCGAT
>CAKZHE010000319.1 GCA_936920195.1 uncultured cyanobacterium
CACCTCTATTAGTAGGGTGTGTTAGCGCAGCGTAACGCACCATAAACGCTATATGCGGAGCAACTGCGTAAGTCCTGATAGAGTTTCTGTTCATGCAGTTTCTGATCTGTCAATTGGCTTTTATGACTACCGTTCTAAGTTTCGATCCCCCTAAATCCCCCTTAAAAAGGGGGACTTTGAGCAAATCTCCGGTTCCCCCCTTTTTAAGGGGGGTTAGGGGGATCGAACACTGTTATTGCATGAATAAAATTGCTCAAAAACTCGCAAAGTCAACAGCCTAGGCTCTGCCTCGTTTGTCATCCGAGGCAGAGCGTCTCAATAGGCATTCCCAGGCTCTGCCTGGGAACGAGTAAAAACCCCTATAAGGGTCAAAACTCTGCTTTTTGATATAGGGCGGATTTCAGGTTTATACAGTACAATAGGTTGGCAATCCTCCATCTACTTATTTTGGCATACCGGGCTAAACTACAATCTGCTGTAATTCTATATCTAAGGTTAGGTTTTTGATCCCATCCTCTGGCTAGTAATTATTACTACTGACTGCTCTTTTTCCTCTATTGACACAAATATTGCCGTCCGACTTCGGCGGTAAAATTGCCATTTTTCGATGTCTTGAATCATCCTAGCCTCAGTTTTTCTGAGATATTCTACATGAATGTTTTGCTTCTTTATCCATCCTTCCCCAAAAGCTTTTGGTCATTTGAGAAAACCCTAGCATTAGTTGGTCGCCAAGCCATGTTGCCGCCCCTAGGTTTAGTCACAGTGGCAGCAATTTTACCCCAAGAATGGGAATATAAATTAGTCGATCGCAATTTGCGGGAAGTGACGGAGGCGGAATGGACTTGGGCAGATTTGGTAATTCTCTCGGCAATGATTGTCCAAAAAGCCGATTTATTAGCGCAAATTCAGGAAGCGAAACGTCGCGGCAAACGAGTAGCAGTGGGAGGTCCTTACGCCACAGCCTTACCCCAGGAAGTGTTAGAAGTTAATGCCGATTATTTGATTTTAGATGAAGGTGAGATTACTTTACCTCTGTTTGTGGAAGCGATCGCTCGCCATCAACCATCTGGCATTTTTCGGGCTGGGGGGGAAAGACCAGATGTCACCACTACACCTATTCCCCGATTTGATCTGCTAGAATTTGATGCCTATGCGGAAATGTCGGTACAATTCTCGCGGGGATGTCCTTTCCAGTGCGAATTCTGCGATATCATCGTTCTCTATGGTCGCAAACCCCGCACCAAAGCTCCAGAACAACTGCTCAAGGAATTAGATCGACTCTATGAATTGGGCTGGCGACGCAGTATTTTTATGGTAGATGACAATTTCATCGGCAATAAGCGTAACGTGAAATTGTTTCTCAAAGAATTACAACCCTGGATGGTAGCCCATCAATATCCCTTTTCCTTTGCCACCGAATCCTCGGTGGATTTGGCAAATGACCAGGAATTAATGGATTTGATGGTGCAATGCAACTTTGGGGCAGTATTTCTGGGCATTGAAACCCCCGATGAAGCCAGTTTAACCTTAACGCAAAAGTACCAAAATACGAGAGATTCCTTGAGTGATGCAGTAGAGGCGATCGCTCGCTCCGGTTTGCGAGTCATGGCAGGATTTATCATTGGCTTTGATGGGGAGAAATCTGGGGCGGGGGCAAGAATCGTCAAATTTGTCGAACAAACCTCCATTCCCACCGCCCTATTTAGTATGCTGCAAGCATTACCAGATACTGCCCTTTGGCATCGGTTGGAAAAAGAAGGAAGACTCCGAGCCAAGTCTTCTGCCAGCGGCACTCAAACCACTTTAATGAACTTTGAGCCAACTCGCCCTTTAGAAGAAATTGCCCAAGAGTATATTGAAGCCTTTTGGGAATTATACGAACCTGCAAAATTCTTGGATCGTGTCTATCGTCACTATCGCACTCTTGGCACAGCCACCTATCCCAAAAAAGGTAAAGGGGGCAAGAAAGAGATTAACTGGGTAATAGTGCGAGCATTGCTAATTATCTGTTGGCGGCAGGGAGCCTTACGTTCAACTCGCTGGCAATTCTGGCGCAATCTCTGGAATATGGGGCGTTATAACCCCGGTGGCATTGCGCCTTATCTTTCAGTGTGCGCTCAAATTGAGCATTTCTTGGAATATCGTCAAATTGTCAGAAAAGAGATTGAGGAGCAAATAGCGCAGTTTCTAGCAGAAAAAGCAAAAATGAACCTTGAGGTCAAACTAAAAGCCGCCGCCTAGGGAAAAGCGGATATATTGAAGATCTGCGTAAGTCCTGATATCTATTACCAAACTACTTCACTCGTTCCTAGGCTCTGCCTAGGAATGCCTACGAGAGGCTCTGCCTCGACGATCTCCAAGCGAGGCAGAGCCTCCGGAGGTCATTCCCAGTCAGAGACTGGGAACGAGAAACGAGTGAAAGTAAAATCGTCTTGACCATTTGGGTTGGTTTGTGAAATAATCCAGGTGTATAGTCCTTCTGGATACGGTGATATTTGTGCCATGAGTAACCGGGACACAAGTCCAAGCAACCCTGATGATGCACCGGGGGAACAACTGTTAGCTAGTACGCTAACACAAGAATTTAATGCTGTGTTCAGAGATTTAGACATCGCAGAAACAAGTCTCCGGTCAATTTTGCCCGCTTCGGCAAAGCTTATCCCCAGTCAGCCTAATTGCAATACCCTCAAAATTGTGGTTGAAACTGGATCTGACGACGATCTAATTGCACTTTTTCAGCAGCTTTACGCCATATCTCCCAAATTGGGAAAACTGCATAAATTTAGAGACATTCAGATTGCTTCTTCGTATCGGGGTGAGGAAATTTACGCGCTTCCTCCCGAACCCGTACCAATAGCTCGTTTAATCAGAGAGTCCATAGCGGCGTTGCCAACACGCCTTTCTTTAAATTTGGCTACCGCAAAGGTGGATTTAAATAAAGAGTTGCTTTATGCGACGTTGCCAGTGGGGATTGTCAGAATCAAGGATTTGGTGCTAGTGAATGGCAATACCATGTTTGCCGATGAGAATCATCAAGCGCTGGGGGATATCCTCGGAAAATCATTGGCTCCACTTTTTAGTCAGGAGGTGATGGAAAAATATTTAAGTGACCTGGCTAGAAGCGGGTTTTTACGAGGGTATCAGTTCAGAGCCTGCCTGTTTGCCAAAAGAGAAGAGGGGAGTACAGGGGACACCATAGGCGATGAGTATGACTTTTATGCCAACATCAAGGGCGTTAATTATGGTGGGGCAGAGTGCTATATGTTTGAGATCCTGGGGAAAAGGCTAGTCCGATGAGGCGACTTTGCTCCTATGTAAAATTAGTTGTAAAATCATCTTGACTATCTGGGCAAGGTTGTGAAATAATTCAACCAAATAGTCGTCTTGGATGTAATGCGGTACGCTTTTTCTATGGAAACGCTCTTTTTATCTATCTTAAGGTGTACCCTATACAAGTGAGGACTGTTATGATTTTGAATTAAGAATTTACCAAATTTTGACAATCCTGAGATTTCTAACATGAGTAATCGGGACAAACGATATCCAACCCACCCCGACGACGCGCCAGACGAAAGGTTGCTGCTGAGTACCCTGAGACAAGAATTTGCTGCTGTTTTCAGAGATATAGACATAGCAGAAATAAATCTGAGGTCGATTTTGCCTACTTCGGCAAGGCTTATCCCTAGTCAGCCTGATTGCAATCTTCTCAAAATTGTAGTTGACAATGGATCTGACGACGATCTAATTGCGCTTTTGCGGCGGCTTTACGCTATAGCTCCCAAATTGGGAAAGCTACATAAGTTTAGAGACATTCAGATTACTTCTTCCTATCGGGGTGAGGAACTTTGCTCCCTTCCTCCCGAACCTGTACCAATAGCTCTTTTAATAAAGGATTTCCTTCGTATGTTACCCCAACGCTCTGTTTTAAATCTTTCTACCGCTGATATCGATTTGAATACCGAATTGCTTTACTCGCCATTTCCAGTAGGAATTGTGAGAGTCAAGGATTTTGTGCTGATGAATGCGAATACCCTATTTGCTAGCAGCAATCATAAAGATTTGGGGAATATGCTGGGAAGGCCACTAGATCCGCTTTTCACCCAGGAGGCTATTGAACAATATTTAGCTGATCTTTTTAGAAGCGGATTTTTGTCAGAGCATTCTTTGAGAGCTTGCTTTTTCGCCAACAGAGAAGAGACTGGTAACGTTTATACCGTGCGCGATGAGTATAACTTTTATGGTAATAGCAAGCGCGTCAATTATGCTGGTGACGACTGTTATATGTTTGACATCATTGGACAAGAGCTAGTTCGTAGAGGCGAAGTTCCTACTGTTTAGAATTGTCTACTGGTTCCTAGGCGGGAGCCTAGGAACCAGTTCAAAATAGCTTACTATTGACTAGGTAAATTATCCGTTGGATCTTCTGGTAATTTAGTTTCCAATAAATACTGTAGCCAAGGCATCGGAGGTGGTTCGTCATCGCCATAAATACTGTTGACCAACTCGTATAGTTTTGAAAAACTGACTTCTGGCAGCACTCGAACAATCAAGATGAGTATTGCCGCATTTGGTCTTTCGCCCTCCAAAACCAAATCTAATTCCTCCTTGGTCAATCCAGTTTTTTTGAGAAACTCTTCTTCACCCAAGGTTTCCAATTTAGCCCGAACGATGGTAATCAGTTCGTTCTGAACATTTTGATGATCCATTATCGCCTCTTGTGTTTGTTTAGCAAAACTCAACCAAGACTGAATGCGCTCAATACTTGCTTCCGCAACTTTTATCGCACCGATAACACCAAGCTTCTCAACTCCTGCTGTCAATTCCTCCAGGCCAATTTCATCTAAAAGTTCTGGTTTGTTGTCTAAATAAGCCACAAGACTATTTAACGACAAATTGGCAACTTTGGCGATCGCTTCTAAATGTCTTACCTCTGGGTCTACTCGACAGTTCATCCAATTACTGAAAGTTTGCTTAGATACACCAATTTTTTCCGCCAACTTAGAAGCCGACCACTCAGATTGAGCCTTGAGTTTTTCTAGTAGTGCTTTTAGCCGATTTCTTCGAGGCATTGTATGTTTATTCATAGCCACTTGGACATTTCGATAACTTATTTTGCCATAGATTTCCGAAAAATATCCTCAAATCATCTTGACATAGCGTCCAATTTGATAGATAATATATTCTAAAGTAGAAAGCCTGACGAGTATCGACTGCCTCACAATATGGCAACCCTTGCCCAATGCACTTAGAGCGTGTTGGCAGTCGGTGCTTTTTCTTTGGGAATCAGGTGCTTGATGGATCAGTACATTGCCTTTAAAAAAGAGCTAAAAAAATTGTCCAAATCCTCTTGACATATCGTGCAACTTGTTTGACAATATAAACAAATAGGATAGAAAGATGGGTTCCGACAGCCAGACAAAACTACTTAGGTAAGAGATAGCGAACCTGTCAAAAAATTACCTAAGAAACGCTAGGTTGTTTGACTGTCGGGCTTTTTTTTGGGGAAGCAGGTGCTTCTTTTGGGTTCAAGTCCCAATTTCCCCAGCCAGAAGTAGATGTGTGTTATTCCTTAGATTGAAATCGGCTAGTCAGTAGAGGCTTTCCATTGGAAAGTCTCTACTTTTGATATTCGGTGACCTTTTTTGAATTCAAAAGGCAAAATTCAAAATTCAAAATGAAGTATTAGTAGGGTGCGTTAGCGATAGCGTAACGCACCGCCTACCAGTTAGCGGTGCGTTACGCTGCCGCTAACGCACCCTACTAAATACAGATTTGTGTCAATGATTTAGACGCATTATGCTGACGTAGTTATTGCATGAACAATATTGCGAAAAAACTCGCAAAGTCAACAGCCTAGGCTCTGCCTCGCTTGGCGCTTATACGAGGCAGAGCCTCTCAATAGGCATTCCCAGGCAGAGCCTGGGAACGAGTAACGAGTAAACGAGTAAAAAAATCTACAGGGTTGGCGTAAGTTCTGAATTATTTAATGGCTTGAGCGATCGCTCTCTCTAAGGCTAGCAAAGCTTGGGCAATTTCCTCTGCTGTGACAATTAAGGGGGGGACAAAGCGCAAGACTTTGGGACCAGCGGGAACAATTAATAAACCTTCGGAAATTGCGGCTTTAATGACTTCTGTGGAAGTTAATGCGGCTTCGGCATTTAATTCCAAACCATTAATTAACCCCCACCCCCGGACTTCGGTAATTAGATCCGGATATTTCAAAGCGATCGCTTTTAATCCTGCCCGCAATTGTTCGCCCCGCGCTTGGACATTCGCCAGAATATTTTCCTTTTCCAAAGTTTGACAAACTGCCAATGCTGCCGCACAAACAAAGGGATTGCCCCCAAAGGTACTGGCATGATCTCCTGGTTTGAAGACATCGCAGAATTGCTTGCATAACATCGCCCCAATGGGAATGCCGCCGCCTAAACCTTTGGCAGAGGTGAAAATATCTGGTTCAATGCCCAAATTTTCGTAACCCCACAATTTGCCGCTGCGAGCCATTCCTACTTGCACTTCATCCAAAATCAGCAGAATCCCCTTGGCGGTGCAGATTTCCCGTACCCGTTGGAAATAAGCCAGATCTCCGGGGCGAACTCCGCCCTCTCCCTGCAAAGCTTCCAGCAGGATAGCCGCCACCCGCCGCTCTCCGGTATCAATTTGGGCGATCGCTGCCTCTAATGCCGGGATATCATTATAGGGAACGTATTGGAATCCCGGCATCAACGGGTCAAAATTCTGTTGATATTTTGGCTGTCCTGTTGCCGTAATCGTTGCTAAAGTCCGTCCGTGGAAGCTGGCATGGGCGGTAATAATAACTGGCTCCTGAATTCCTAGCACCGTATGGGCGTACTTCCGAGCTAATTTAATTGCCCCTTCATTCGCCTCTGCCCCAGAATTGCAAAAGAATGCCTTGTCAGCGCAGGAATGTTCGACTAACCATTGAGCTAATTGCCCCTGTTGGGGAATATAGTACAAATTAGAAACATGGTGCAGGGTTTTAATTTGATTGGTGACTGCCTCCACCAAAGCGGGATGGGCGTGTCCCAGCGTACAGGTAGCAATTCCCGCCACGAAGTCCAAATACTCGCGCCCTTCGGCATCCCAAACGCGGCTGCCTTCCCCCCGTACCAGCGCCAAGGGAAAGCGCCCATAGGTACTCATTACATACTCGTCAAAGGTGGCGGAACTAAAAGCTGACTTGGTAGCGGCGGGACTTTCAACAAGGGTTTGAATGCTCACGGGGCGATCCTCTTGATATTTAATTCTGGCTGGAGATTTTGATCGTAGTTCTCTTTTTCCCAATTCTCAATATGCCATATAGTAACTTCACCCTCAGACAAGTCGAAAAAGACTTTAACTTGCAAATCGAAGAAAAAATTGATTTATTTGACCATGTAGGGGCGATCGCTCCCAGCGATGACCTGAAGCGTATCCTCGCCGAAAATATTCCCCTCGCCCTGGCGATTAATACCGAAAAAGCCCGATCGGAATTTCTGATTGCTCCTACTTTACTAGAACTCAGACGGCGATCGCCCATCCCAATTAGCCTATTTTCTGGGACAGAATTCAGCATCAGCCCCGAACAGGGATTGTCAGGTTATTGTGACTATCTGATTAGCCTATCCAAACAGCAGTTAATGATCAGCGCTCCCATAATCGCCCTTGTCGAGGCCAAAAATGAAGATATCAAATCTGGATTAGGACAATGTATCGCCGAAATGATTGCCGCTCAATTATTTAATCAACTGGAAAACAACGACATTGATCCAATTTACGGGATCGTTACGACTGGGGAAATCTGGAAATTCCTGCAAATATCTGCCCAAACCGTTGCCATTGACCTCAATGACTACTATATTACCAACATCGACAAAATTCTCGGCATCCTTCTAGCGTTTATTCCCAAACATAAAAATTTGTAGTCGTTGGTGTCGCCGCATTCCTTCTAGCATTGCCTGTTCGCTGTCATCTAGCCCATCGGCATAGGCATCATTGATGCTCGTCAGCAATTTTTGATGGTGGTGGCGGTGTAAATATTCCTCAACTGCTAAGGAAAATAAATCAGAGGGGGAAATTTGCATTTCTTGTGCCAGATTAGAAACTTGTTCGTAGACGGAATCCGGGATTGAAATCTCTTGAATCATGCCGATCAAAGTTTAGATGGTCAAATTTATAGGTATCTAGATTATAGCAAGGTTAATCAAGATGTGGTTGCAGTGGGATTTCTTTGATCAACCCAACCAGAAACTGGTTCGCAAAAACACTTCGGGGCGATCGCGCTCAGATTCACGATAGGATAAATAGGATATTCTATCCATATCTTGCTTCTATGAATGGTTCAAGAGACATTGATGCTCAAGTGACATTGCCGATGGAGTTGTATCAGGCGATCGCACTCAAGTTAGGAGAATATACTAGAAGTAGAAACTTTGCCTTATCCCAGTCAAAAACAATGCCTATCCAACAGGTAAGTAAAGATTATATTGCCATAGATCCTGACTATTGTGGTGGTAAACCCCGTATTGTGGGGACAAGAATAACTGTTGCTGCTATTGCCAAAATGTATAGGTCGATGGGAGAACCTCTTGAAGTTATTGCGACTGAATATGATTTATCTAAAGCAGCAGTTTATGCAGCAATGGCCTACTATTACGATCATCAAGAAGAAATTGAAAGCCATACCGCCGCAAGTGAGGCGTTAGTGGATGAAATGAGGCGTAATAGTCCTCCTTCTCCAATAGATGCAAGATTAAAGGCCATTCGGGGTGAGTAGTCGGATTAGATTTCATTTAGACGAACAGGTGAGGTCAGTCATTGCCCGTGAATTGCGCCGTCGCAATATTGATGTGACGACAACTAATGAAGCAGGATTACGAACTCAAAGCGATCAAGCGCAATTAGATTTTATTTGTCAACAACAGCGAGTGCTGTTTACTCAGGATAGTGATTTCCTGATAATTGCGAGTTTTATCAATAATCATCCTGGGATTGCCTACTGCAAGCAAGGAACTCGTTCTATTGGGCAGATTGTGGAAAGTTTGGTTCTAATTTATGAGGTTTATACGCCGGAGGAAATGGTAGGGCGTGTTGAGTATTTGTAAATAAACCCCATGTCAAATGGAAAACAATGCTATAGATTCAATTTATGGCATTGTCACGATGGGCAAAATCTGGAAATTTCTACAAATATCTGCCCAAACCATTGACTACGAGGCAAACGATTTCACTATTGTTGCTTAGTAAGCTGATCTCGTTGTAATAATCTTGCTCGTTTCTGTTGGCGTAATTCGGCATCAACTTGAGCGATCGCATCATCTAAAAACAAATTATATAATTCTAGTTGGTAATTTGTTTTTCTTAATCCTTCAAGACAACGTTTTTTCGTCTCTTCATCAGGGTAGGGATATTGCTCGCTCATGGTAAAGTCCAACCTTTTTTGATTTCCTGAATATTAGCATGGGAAGCGTCTAAATTAGCTGACCCATCGTGAATCGCTTGGGTTAATAAATCTACCATAAGATTTGAGGCGATGGGCTGTGCTTCCAAAATTCTTAATGTTAAAATGTTAAGCCGAGAATAGGATTGATTCAATCTTTCTTTAATATTTTGTAATTCTTCTAATTCATTATTTGTTCTTGGGTTTTCCCCGTATTTTTCAAAAAGCATCCACTCAGTGGAGCAAGCATTTTCTATTTCCTCTGCTAGTTGTCGCAAGAGGTTAAAAATACTTGTCAAGGTTTCTGGGGATAATTTAGACATTTTAAACCAAAACTTTCTTGTAATTAATTCTAGCTTAATAATTCATTAGCAAACAACTAGAGGGGGCGTTAACGGAGTATAACACATCCTAGGTGGCAAACTTAAAGTAGTGCATTAGTATTGATGGGCAAAGCCCAGGAATTTTTAGGTGTGTCAGCCCACTACTACTGGGAACCAGTTCAAATAGAAATTTTTCGCCAAGCTCTTGCCAATTAGCACTTGCCTCTGCTATGGTAGAAATCCTTGCGGATGTGGCGGAATTGGCAGACGCGCTAGATTTAGGTTCTAGTTTCGAGAGAAGTGAAGGTTCAAGTCCTTTCATCCGCATTCAAAACCAAAGGTTCCAGATCCTGCCTAGATAGGGTAGAAGTCTGGAACTTCTGGATTAATGCTCGCAGACCTTGGTAGGATTAATTTTTGCAGCATCAGCAAAAAAATTCTATGACTCGTCCAGACGGCATTCCTCCTCACGGCGGACATTTGATCAATCGCATCGCTACTCCGGCAGAACGGCGAGAGTTTCTCGAACAGGCAGGTGATTTACCTAGAGTGCAATTGGACGATCGCGCTTTGTCCGATTTAGTAATGATTGCCATTGGGGGATTTAGTCCCCTGACTGGGTTTATGGGACAAACCGATTATGAGTCAATTTTGACCGATATGCGGCTCGCCAATGGCTTGCCCTGGTCAATTCCCATCACTCTGTCAGTACCAGATAGTGTAGCCGCTAACCTGAAAGAGGGGGATTGGGTGCGTTTAGATAACCCCCAAGGGCAATTTGTGGGGGTGTTGGAACTAACCCAGAAATATCGCTACAACAAGGCGCGGGAAGCTACCAACGTTTACCGCACGGACGATACTAAGCACCCTGGGGTGCAGGTACTCTATCAACAAGGTTCGATTAATTTAGCTGGTCCAGTCTGGCTGCTGCAACGGGAATCTCATCCGCTTTTCCCTGCTTACCAAATTGATCCGGTAGAATCGCGAAAGCAGTTTCAGGAAAAAGGGTGGAAAACGATTGTGGGTTTTCAGACTCGCAACCCCATCCACAGAGCGCACGAATATATCCAAAAATGTGCTTTGGAAATTGTGGATGGACTGTTTTTACATCCCTTGGTGGGAGCTACGAAGGATGATGATATTGCCGCTGATGTGCGGATGCGGTGTTACGAAATTTTGCTGGAAAAATATTATCCGCAAAACCGGGTTATTTTGGCAATTAATCCTTCGGCGATGCGTTATGCTGGTCCGCGGGAAGCAATTTTCCATGCTTTGATTCGGAAGAATTATGGTTGTACCCATTTTATTGTGGGACGCGATCATGCGGGGGTGGGTGACTATTATGGTACTTACGATGCCCAATATATTTTCGAGGAATTCCAGCCGGGGGAATTGGGAATTGTGCCAATGATGTTTGAACACGCTTTCTTCTGCAAGCGTACTCAACAGATGGCAACTACGAAAACTAGCCCTAGTACGCCAGAGGAGCGGGTACACTTGTCAGGAACTAAGGTGCGAGAAATGCTGCGGCGAGGGGAGTTACCGCCGCCAGAGTTTTCCCGCCCAGAGGTGGCGAGGGAATTGGCGTTGGCAATGAATATTATTACCTATGAAATTTAAGGGAACAGGGGAGTTAATCAGTAGTAGCGATTTGACGATTAAAATACAAAAGAGGCAATCTATTTGTTCCCAATTCCCAATTCCCAATTCCCTTTAATTCCCTGTTCCCTTTAATTCCCTGTTCCCTTTAATTCCCTGTTCCCTATTCCCTATTCCCTAAACAAGTAATTCTCAATACCTATTAGATTGCCAAATCAGCTTAGGATAAAGGAAAGGAAAGGACTGCTATCAGAAACAGGACTTACGCAGTCACTCCAGATTATAGACAGGACTTACGCAGCTACGACCTAGACAGTGTATTGGTGCGTTACGCTGGCGCTAACGCACCCTACTGATAGAGGCATTGGGTAAGTCCTGATAGAGTTGATGGTGGGTTACGCTGCGCTAACACACCCTACTGATAGGGGCGTTGGGTAAGTCCTGAGAAAATTAGGGATGGCAGAGGGCAATTGAAGCAATGGGATTGAAGCGGCGAACTTTTCTGCAAGGGGTTGGGGGAGTGCTGGCGGCGCTAGGCGCGAGCGAAGCGGCACTCTCGTTGATGGATAATAAAGGTTGGGGGCTATTAGATCGCTATTATCAAGCTTTGGCAGAACCAAGCGATCGCAAGTTAGCTTTATTGGTGGGGATAAATCAGTATCCGCAATTGCCTGTTTTGAGCGGTTGCTTGACTGATGTGGAGTTGCAAAGGGAACTGCTGATTTACCGCTTTGGTTTCCATCCTAGCGATATTGTCACCCTTACCGATCGCCAAGCTACCCGCGAAAACATTGAAAATACTTTTTTGGCGCATCTCTCGGCTCAGGCAAAACCGGGAGATGTGGTGGTTTTTCATTTCAGCGGCTATGGCAGTCGAGTGAGTATAGCTGAGTTGGATGGGGTAACGGAAAGCTCAAAAATCCAAGTTCAAAATTCCCTAGTTCCGGTGGATGGGGTATCTTCAGGAAAGGAAGAAGCTGTCAGCAATCATCTCCTGATGGAAACGCTGCACTTGTTATTGCGATCGCTCTCGACAAACCGGATAACAACGGTGTTAGATACTGGTTATGCTAGCACCGATTTAGTGTTACCTGGAAATTTGCGTGTCCGCTCTCGCCCCAGTTTTGCGCCAGAATCTCCCAGTGCGGCAGAATTAGCCTTTCAATCCCAGTTGCGAGAACAGTTTAAATATCCCTTACCTACCCAAATGCCGGGATTAATTTTGTCAGCGGCAACGGGAGAACAACAGGCGTTAGAAGCCACGGGTAGCGGTTTTAGTGCGGGGGTGTTTACCTATGCACTTACCCAACATCTTTGGCAGGCAACTCCGGCAACAACGGTGCAAGTTAGTATCAATCAAGTAGCTGGTACAATTCAACAGTTGGTAGGCCAGGAACAACAACCTAGTTTAAGCGGTAATGGTACTTTAGCAACTTATCATTTACCACCATCCAATATCCGAGCCGATGCTGTAATTACAGCAGTTGAGGAAAGCACCAAAACTATCCAAGTATGGTTAGGCGGATTAGCACCAGGAGTTTTGGGATACGCTACCAATGGCGTGTTTGCCTTGGCTGGAGAAACTACTCCAGTGCTGCAAATTCGCAGCCGGGAGGGATTGACGGCAAAGGTGCGGGTAATTGGTACGGAAACGCTGCCAATAGGACAATTATTACAAGAAAAAATCCGAGTTCTGCCCCATAATATCGGTTTAACGATCGCTCTGGATGCCAGTTTAGAAAGAATTGAACGAGTGGATGCCACCAGCGCCTTTGCCACTATTGCGCCTATCTGTTCAATTATTACAGCTAACGAACAACCAGCGGATTATCTGTTTGGCAAAGTTGCTTCTAGGGTGCAGGTAGCCAGTTTAAATGCGACAAATTTACAAATTCCGGAAGGGGGTTATGAACTCTTTTCTGTGGCGCATAATTCCTTGCCAAATACCGCCGGAGATACTGGGGAAGCTATCAAGGTAGCAGTGAATCGCTTGCTGCCAAAATTGAAAACTTTGCTGGCAGCAAAATTGTGGCGGCTGACGGCAAATGAAGGTACTTCTCGGTTGGGAGTAAAAGCTAGTTTGGAAATAGTGGCTCCAAAACCCAAGATATTAATGGCAAGGGAAAGTGGGAGATCGCCTGCTCAACCAACTAAAAATATTGCTGATTCTACAGACATTTTACCCATTTTACCATCCGGCAGTCAAATTCAATATCGGTTGCAAAACTACAGCGATCGCCCAGTGTATTTTATGTTATTTGGGTTGGATAGTCATGGCAGCGCGATCGCTCTTTATCCTCCCAGCAATCCGGCAAGTTCGGAAACTCTTCCCCCCACCTCAGAAGGGTTAATTCCCCCAGGAGGGGAAGTGGTAGTACCGCCATCCGAAGCGGCTTTTAAATGGTTGGTACAGGGAACAGCCGGATGGGGGGAAATTCAGGTAATTTGTTCTCAAGCGCCTTTTACTCAGACTATGGCGGCATTAGCCGCAGCTTTACATTCTAAACGCGATCGCGTCAGCGAATTATTAAATCCCCTGGATATTGCCCACACTGTCTTGCAAGATCTCCACCAAGCTAGTCTACCAGCCGCAGAAATTAGCGCTGTTCCTGATAGTTATGCCTTAGATGTTAATGCTTGGGCAACCCTAAGTTTTATTTATCAAGTCGGGTGAACTAGCAGAGATGGCGTAATAGTATAATATTAAACGCTATCCTAACCAATTACAAAAAACTCCTAATGACAATTACTGCCCCATCTCCCAATCCTCCAGTTTTAGCAGAAATCCGTTCAGAATTGCCCAATATTTGCGGTTGGGAAGCGGAAATTAACCGTGTGGTTAACAGCGATCGCCCAGTATTTTTGCCTACTACTAATCTCAATTTGGCAGAAATTACCGCCGGATTTGCCTGTGCTTTACATATGCACCAGCCAACTATTCCCGCAGGTGCTGATGGGGGATTAATTAGCAATCTGCAATATATGTTCGAGCATTCTGGGGAAGGTGATAACCACAATGCCGGAGTTTTTACTTGGTGCTATCAACGGATGGGCGAATTTATTCCCCAACTGGTTGCCGAAGGCTGCAATCCGCGCATTATGCTAGATTATTCCGGGAATTTGCTCTGGGGATTGCGACAAATGGGCAAAGATGATGTCCTAAATCATCTGCAAAAAATTACTTGCGATCGCCAATATCAACCATATATAGAATGGTTAGGAACCATGTGGAGTCATGCGGTTGTGACTTCTACTCCTATCCTCGATATTAAACTGCAAATTCAAGCTTGGCAACATCACTTCGCCGCCATTTTCGGTTATGAAGCTTTGCAGCGCGTTAAGGGGTTTTCGCCGCCAGAAATGCACCTGCCTAACCATCCCGATACTTTGTATGAATATATCAAAGCTTTGAAAGAATGCGGTTATCGGTGGTTATTGGTGCAGGAACATTCGGTAGAAAATTTAGACGGCTCTGGTTTATCCCAGGATCAAAAATATCTCCCTAACCGTCTAATTGCCCGAAATTCCCAAGGTGAAATTATCAGCATTACCGCTTTAATTAAAACCCAAGGTTCTGATACCAAGTTAGTTGGGCAAATGCAGCCTTACTATGAAGCCAAAACTCGCCAACCACAGCAAATAGGGGGCGTGACAATTCCTTCCCTAGTCAGTCAAATTGCCGATGGAGAAAACGGCGGCGTGATGATGAATGAATTTCCCAGTGCGTTTTTAAAAGCTTGGCGAGAAGTTGGTCAAAATGGCAAATCTGGGGTGGTGGGAATGAATGGCACAGAGTATTTGGAACTAATTACTGCTGCTGGTGTCAATCCCGAAGATTATCCTTCCTGTCAGGCAGTGAATCAACATAAAATCTGGCAACAAGTCGATCTAGAAAAGATTAATTCAGAAGCCGTAGAAAGTGCGATCGCCCATTTAAAACAAACCGATCATCAATTTCATTTAGATGGGGCTTCCTGGACAAATCATCTCAGTTGGGTAAGCGGTTATGAAAACGTTTTAGACCCCATGAATAAACTTAGCACCTCATTTCATCAAAAGTGCGATCGCTTAGTTTTAGAAAACCCCGCATTTACCAAAACCCCTGAATATCAACAAGCCTTACTTTATAACTTGTTGCTGCAAACCAGTTGTTTTCGCTATTGGGGACAAGGCACTTGGACAGATTATGCCAGAGAAATTTATCAGCGCGGCATAGCCATCCTCGATCAAATCTCATAAGCAAAGGTTCGTAGTTGGGCTTTAGCCCTATCTTAAATCAAGAGAGGAAGTTGTGTAAGTTCTAATTATCAATGATTTTTTTTAACGCAAAGGGCGCAAAGGGAGCGCAAAGGACGCAAAGGAAGGCAAAATGGTAGTGGTGAATCGTAGGTTGGGTTGAGCGATAGTGAAACCCAACATTTATCAGGGGTTGGTTGGGTTTTGCTGTCGCGCCACTGGGAAGCGAAAAAAGGGGGACTTTGAGCAAATCTCCGGTTCCCCCCTTTTGAAGGCCACGGTTATTGTATGAACAATATCGCTGAAAAACGCCCAAAGTCAATAGCCTAGGCTAAAGCCCAACTACAAACTGGAATTTTTTAAGCTGCTAAATCGGGGAAGACTTCCTGCACGGCGGGATGGACAATTCGCCCATTCTTGACATTCAATCCCTTGGCTAAAGCAGAATCTTTTTCTAAAGCCTTCATCCCTTGATTTGCTAACTTCACTGCGTAGGGTAAAGTGCTATTATTTAAAGCTTGAGTTGCCGTCCAAGGTACTGCTCCCGGCATATTTGGTACACCGTAATGGACTACTCCCGCTTCCACATAAGTAGGTTCAGCATGGGAAGTCGCTCGGAGAGTTTCCACACAACCACCTTGATCGACAGCAACATCTACAATGACTGAACCAGGACGCATTTGACTAACCAAATTCCGAGGAACTAAAATCGGAGCGCGACGACCTAAAACTAACACTGCGCCGACTAATAAATCAGCTTCTCGGACAGCAGTTTCAATGTTGGCAGAATTGCTGTAAAGTAGTTCCACTCTGGAACCAAACAAAGTTTCTAAATAGGTCAATCGCTCCACATTGACATCCAAAATTTGTACCTGTGCGCCCAAACCGACTGCCATCCGCGCCGCTTCAGTTCCCACAACTCCGCCACCCAAAATCGCTACTCTGCCCGGTTTGACTCCAGGAACGCCTCCCAGCAACACCCCTCTGCCTCCCTGCTGCCGTTCTAGGAACCTTGCCCCAAACTGTACTGATAATCGTCCGGCAATGATGCTCATGGGGGCTAGCAGGGGCAATTTACCGTCAGCTAATTCTACGGTTTCGTAGGCGATCGCGCTAATTCCCGACTCGATCAGTTTTTCAGTTAAAATCCGATCGGCAGCCAAATGGAGATAGGTAAATAAAATCTGGTTGGTTTCTAAAAACTGATATTCTCCCGGCAGTGGTTCCTTCACCTTCACAATCAATTCCCGATTCCAAGCATCTTTAGCTGTCGTCACAATCTTGGCTCCCGCTTGGACATAATCCTCATCAGTAAAGCCAGCACCTGCTCCCGCCGCCGTTTCCACAAATACAGTATGACCCTGTTCGGATAGCACCCTAGCGCTGCTGGGACTCAATCCCACCCGAAATTCTAGATTCTTCGTTTCTTTAGGAACGCCAATCTCCATTTTGTACCTCAGTTGATTGCGAAGCCCTGCTTATTCTGACAAAAAATCCCTCATATTTACAACTCATCCTCTTTTGGTCAACTACCCTTGTGAGTAATACCCTTGTGTATAATACTAAAAAGGAGGTAGAAAAATGTTATGTGCGATCGCTCCCATATATGAGCAAAAATATCAAACCCACTATTTTTAGCTTGGCAAGACCCTATTAGGCGCTATTGGTTTACCATTGATGGCAATGCAATAAATGGAGGAACATTTTGGAGTCTCTAATCAAAATCCCCAAAACTCTATCTAAGCAATCATTTATTCAGTTAATTGTGTTGCTAATTTTTTTGATCGGAACATTATTACTTGTAGTACAAACTTGGAATATTCAACAGTCTTGCAATCCAATGGTTCAACCTTTAAATGTTTCTGTGTTATCTGAAGGTTGTAGTCCTCAACCTAAGCCTGTGGCTCAACCTAAGCCTGTAACTCAACCTAAACCTGTAACTCAACCTCAGCCTGTAACTCAACCTCAGCCTGTAACTCAACCTAAGTCTGTAACTCAACCTAAGTCTGTAACTCAACCTCAGCCTGAGCCGAAGCCGCTTCCTCCTGATCTTGTAGGAATAGGTGCTGCGTTAATAGCTACAAGTGGTCTGGCAATTGCAAGCGCTCCTATAACAGTTGTTACTGGTGTAGGTATTGTAGTTTGGTTTATAGTTAGATCAGCGGTTAATACTATGAACGGCAATTGAAGTATAATGACTACGGGACTTAGACAAAAGCTAGCCTGAAAACAGGCTCAAACTCAGTCACAGAAATATTTTTGAGGTCGATTTAAGTTTTTCTTGCCTTGACTGCGTTTGAGCTTTACCCCCCTTTGAGCTTAAATTGACAACTAAATCCAGGATAAAATTGTCATGAAATCATCACCTGAAGAAAAAACGTCTTTTTGGAACCAAACATTTGTAAAGTCTGTTTTAGCAGGAGTAGGAAACAGTTTGGGGATTGGGTTGTTCCTAATAATTCCTATACTTGCTTTTTTTTATCTACCTAAACCTAGTGGTAGCCTAGCTACTGAAGTAACAGCAGTAGGATTAGGTACAACTGTTGCTGCTGTATTAACAGCAGTTATCGAGGCACCTTTAATAGTAGCAGTTGGAGTGGGTATTGTAATTTGGTGGATCGCCAGTACATTACTTTAATTTTGAAAACCAAGGCCAAATCTATGAATTTAATTGAACTGAACAACATTTCTAAATCATTTACCACAGGTTTTTGGCAACAGAAGAAAGTTATTAATGAAATCAACCTGATTGTTAAGCAGGGAGAGTTTGTTGTTTTACGTGGAGCTAATGGTGCTGGTAAGACAACTTTGCTCAATATTGTCTTGGGTCTTTTGAAGCCTGACAGTGGGAAAGTTGAACTATTTGGTTACTCTCCACAAAACCCTCAATCTAAAACTCGTGTTGGAGTCGTATTACAAAAAGTAGCAGTTCCTAAGAATCTCAAAGTAAAAGAATTAGTTGATTTGCTGCGGAGTTACTATCCTAGTCCCCTTTCCACTGAAGAGATTTTGAATACAGTCAATCTTAATGGAAAGCATGATGCTTGGGCTTCTAATCTTTCAGGCGGTCAAGAACAACGGCTATATTTTGCCCTAGCTCTAGCTGGTAATCCAGAACTCCTAATTCTAGATGAACCTACAAGAAATTTGGATAGAGACGGTTGCTCAGATTTTTGGAATCAAGTTAAAAGTTGCAGAAAAAAGGGCATAGCAATTCTGATAGTTACTAATAACCAATCGGATTGGGAAGAACTTAATCATATAGCTACTCGATCTATTACTATTTGTGATGGAAGAATTAGTGAAGATAAAGTTATTAATGACAGCGATAGTGAGTTAAAAATAGTGCCAGGAGAAAATCAAATTCAGAAGCATAGACCCACAAGATTAGGATTGTTATCTCCACTGTTTAAGCAAACTTGGGTTGAGTTAGTTCAACTTTTGCGAAATCCTCTTTATCTGTTAGGAATTTTTATTTTTTCTAGTTTAGTTGCTTTATGTCCACCTGACAAACAATTTGGAAAATTAGGGTTACTATTTTTCGGTGGATTGAGCCTACTAACATTTGCTATAGACAGACTTGGTAAAAGAGTAGCTTCTGAAAGAATTGAAGGATGGCTTAAACTCTTGCGAGTGACTCCTCTACCTCCGGCAATATATTTAGCAGCAAAAATACTTATGGCTTTGCTAGTTTTAACAGTTAGTCTTTCGTTAGTGTTTTCATTAGGTGCTTGGAGAATGGGAATTGAGGAGACTTTGGGAGAATGGATAACAATGTTTTTAAGCTTAATTTTAGGTGTAATTCCCTTTGCAATTTTAGGGTTAGCATTAGGATATTTGTTTAAGCCTAAAAGCGTTGACTCGATCATTGGTCTATCTGTTCCATTAGCTTTATTCACTTGTGGTTTGCCACTTCCTTACCCGAAGTTTGTGCAAGATTTAGTTATATACTCTCCTTTTTATCACTACGGTCAGTTAGCACTCTGGTCAGCAAGACTAGATTATGATAACCAGCTTGTATTGCATCTGCTCTGGTTAATTTGGGCTGGCTGTATGTTTAGTTTTTTAGCAATTTGGGCATATCAACGCGATCAAGTTATTGAGTAGACAACACAGAAATGACTAAGTTTCAGATGTTTGATGGGGTTAAGTTAACTGAAGAAATTTCTTTAACTGATGGGGGGGTGGCACAAACGGGAACCGTCGGCGCAATTGTCGAAGTTCTGGGAGATGGCAAGGCGTATATTGTTGAATTATTTGGCGACTGGGTAAAGTACAACGATTGCGGAGATTTTGTGTCAGCTAGTCAGGATGAATCTGACTCGTTTATGGAAACAATAGGCGTAGAAACTGTTTATCCCCATCAATTAGTTTTAACGGTTCCGGCTCGCGAAACTATGGGAGTTCGGGAACACTTAACTACAGTTTTAGATAATTTGTCAGATGATTTATTAGCGGAAGTCCGGGATTTTGCAGAATCTTTGCAGCAAAGACAACAAAAGCAAGTAAGTTCAGAAAACACTGTTTCTATTTAGGGTTGCCAATAATTCCGATTGAAGATATTAAATTAGTGTTCAGAAATTCCCAAGCCTGCTGATGTTCAGAAGTATCTTCGTCATCACTCAGCCAAGAGTCCAAAAGGTCGATTGCTGCTTGATTTTTCTGTGCTTGTTCAGCATTGATAACAGGTGAGGTAGTTGACGAAATTTTTTGGCGAAACTGACGCAAGGTGTTTAGTAAATCTGTCCAATACTCTCTGGGAGTTGCTTCAATTTCATAAAGCAGTGATTCAAGAGAAGTTGTAGATGGGCTAGCAGGGTTTACCATAGGTAAAGATTGTAATTAACGGCTATTGACTAGATTTTAATGCAATTGAGGGTTAACGCTATTCTAACTCCCGATCGCATTCGGCAATTGATGTTGCCAATCCTTCTCGAATGGATTCTCTCAATCCAGTCACGGAAAGAAGATACAGTGTTTCTTGGATAGATGACCAATCAGCTTCAGACAACAATATGGCATTGCTACTCTCTCCCACAATAGTAATGGGCTGATGCGACTGGCTCACCGAATCAATTAAATCCGGCAATTGCTGTTGGGCTTCATGGACTGGAATCATTACTTTGAGATCGCTGCAAATTAACCCCTTTATTTTAGCTTGGAGGGTAGATCATTGAATTCAGACCAAATTTATGAGAAAATGTAATAAATCTTAACTGAAGTTCCCAAAGGACTACTTTTCGTTGCTATGACCACACCCCAACCTACCGTTACCCCGAAACTAGAAGAACCCAAATTTGGCTTTAATGACTATGCCGAGCGATTGAATGGACGCGCTGCGATGATTGGGATTGCTTTGGCGCTAGTGATTGAATATCTCACCGGACAGGGACTACTATCTTGGCTGGGACTGCGTTAAATTGCCGATGGGAGATGATTCCCTCTGACGCAACTATCCTAGAAATAGGGGCAACCACGGGGGGATTGCCCCTACAAAACGCTATATATCGCACTTGCCCTAGAACCACTAATACCCCTATAATCCGGTTTGTTTCAGCGATCGCCGCGTCAACCTAGAAATCCGGATCAATTAACCCCTAGGGCGTAAGCCATAAATGTGCGCGAACTAGAAAGAGTGGTTAATTTCACCCCTAGTTACGATGCGCGTAAGTTAAGCTGGAATTAAATTTAGAGAATAACCGAAACCAAGTAAATCGATGAATGCTGTCTGGTCTAAATTAGTGAAGTCGGCCTATCGGAAAGAGCCAATCTCTAGCTTTATCGTCATTGTGGGAGCGGTAGATGCGGTGATTGGGGGAGCAGATGAAAGCTTGTCTCTACTTACCTTCGGTCTAGGAACAGTTGGGGTAGCGATCGCTTGGCGGTGGTGGCAGTTGCAGCGCCAGCAAACTGAAATTCCCAATCCTACTCCTAAGTATATGCTGCCGCCGCAATCTTCTCGTCAGGCATTGCCCCTACTCACCTCGGCAAAGCGCAAATCTTCTTTATAAAAAATCTCTGTAAGTATCGCTTTCTGGCTGGCAAGAATCACTGCCTGCCTACCCCTTTGCGCCCAGAATCTGCCCAAATACTCAAAGTTCATGAAATTTCCGGTTTGGCAGACTAGCATGATTCTCCTGATTTCCGCCTGTTTTCCCTTAGTGAGTCCAGCGGAGCAGGCAGTACCGCCAATTGTCAAGTCGCTTCGCTCCAATTCAAAATTCAAAATTCAAAATTCAAAATTAAAGACAATTAGTGGGAGCTTGAACTC
>CAKZHE010000320.1 GCA_936920195.1 uncultured cyanobacterium
ATAGAATTGGGGCAAAAAATCAAGAAATATCAAGCCGTCCTAGAAGGACGGGGTTTAAAACCCATTTCTCTGATAAACTGTAATCCGCAAACCTCGCACGCAAGGCTTACCACTGCGTTTATTTGGTTCAATCGTGATGTAATCTCGGTAGTTCATAGTTGAAATTGTCAATTTGGTTAATTCTACGGTTGTTATATTTCTAGGACTTACGCAGAGCCTCTATATGTAGAGTTTTGTAGGGGCAATCCCCCCGCGATCGCCCCTATTTCTAGAATAGTTGCGTAAGTCCTAGTTTCTTTAGTGCAAACTTAGAGCCTATCCAGCAACTTGCTCAATCCATACCCACACCGAGACTGAACCTCCATTACAACGAAATTCTGCCCAACCTCGATCGTCTGTGGTAATAGTCTCATCCACATGATCGGTAATATCAATATAAGTGCGGTTGGGATGCCCCACTTCCATCAATTTTCTGCCATCCTCACCATTACTGAGCAGGACTGCCATACCACCAGGATGCTCATCATCTCCCAATCTCGTCCAGCCAACCGTATTGGGATGATCGAAATAGTCATACTGAGCGCCATAAGCGTAAGTTTGTCGGACAAAGAGAAACTGATCAAGTAACCATTGATGGCTATCTATAAAGATTTCATACTCATTGCCATCTTTACCCCGATCTTTATAATTTGCTCCGTAATAATCAGCGTAAAAAATGCAAGGATATCCTGCTTGCCGGAGCAAAATAAGTGCATAAGCCAGAGGCTTAAACCAAGCTTCAACAATTGATTCTAGTGATTGTAAGGGCTGAGAGTCATGGTTATCAACAAAGGTGACGGCAAGCGTAGGTTGTTCTTTGGCTAATGTATTGTCAAAAATTTGGCTGAGGTTGTAATCCTTACCCGATTTACTAGCAATATGGAAGTTTTGATGTAAAGGCACATCAAATAAATCGACTTGGCCATTGGTCACGGTAATGAAATGATGTAAAGCGTCTACTTCGTAAGACCAGTATTCTCCTACAGCATATAGATCTCGTTTGGCATATTGACGCATATGCTCTAACCATTCCGGAAAGAAGTCGGCTGACACGTGCTTGGCAGCATCAAATCGGAAACCATCAACATGAGTCGTATCATCATGCCATTCTCCCCAATATTTCAGTTCTCCTTGAACTTCGGAGTTTTGCATATCGAGATCGCAACCCATCAAATAATCAAAATTACCTTTTTCTAGGTCAACATTGCGATCGAATGACTTGCCTTTGAACAAGTAGATAGCATTTTCGCCCTGATTATAGGCATTGTAATCGATGGCATCAAAATGCCACCAATGCCATTCCAGGGAAGAATATTGCCCCTTACGTCCTGGAAAAGTGAAGTGAGTCCAGGCTTTGATTGTTTGGTAATCTTGAATCGGCTGATTGCGATCGTCCATACTCAATGCGATCGCTTCTGCCTCTTCTGTCTCATCTGCTCCCATTTTGTGATTAAAAACTACATCGGCGTAGATACTAATTCCCGCCTTTTTCGCTACTTGAATCGCCCGAATATATTCATCTTTAGTCCCGTATTTTGTCCGGACTGAGCCTTTTTGATCGAACTCGCCTAGATCAAATAAGTCATAAACGCCATAACCGACATCCATGCCTCCACCTGTACCCTTGTAGGCAGGCGGCAACCACAAGGAAGTAATGCCAATTTTCGCTAATTCCTCGGCTTTCTCGGCTACCTGATTCCACAAACTACCATCCGCTGGCAGATACCAGTGAAAGTATTGCATCATTACGCCATTTTTAAGAGACATGGTTAAAGTACCGTGGTTGTTATATTTCTTTTGATGCGATCGCCTGCACTACTGCTCCAATTCCAGTATGATAAATACCTTCTATTATATCACGCTCCAGTTCAATGAGATGCTGAAACTTTAAGCCAGCTAACTCCTGGCTTAAAGTTTCTTGAGATTGCATCACATCTACTGAATTTCCCCCACCAGTGCCATGCTTTAACTGATTGGGTGTATAAGCTTCCAGCAGAAAAACACCGTTTGACTTTAACCCAGCGGCAACTTTTTGATGAACTTGTTTTCTAATTGAAGAGGGCAAGGGACAAAATATCGAGACAATTCCCTCCCATTGATTTTCGCCTAAATCATAATCTGCTAAATCAGCCTGAATAAACTCAACCACAACCCCATTCGCTTCGGCTAACTTTCTGGCTTTATTCAAACCAACTAGAGACGCATCTACAGCAGTTACAGAGTAACCTTGTTTCGCCAGGAAAACGGCATTCCGCCCTTCTCCTTCTGCCAAGCTCAGAACTTTACCTTTGGGAATACTGCTAAAGTTGGCTTCCAAAAAATTGTTGGGGTTTGTGCCATAGACGTACTCTGCTGCACTGTATCTTTCATCCCACATCGGTTTTCTCTAAACGAAAATCTTTGTATGTTTAAAACTAGCTTGAGAAGAATATGAAGCTCTAACCTTGCTGATTCAAGTTGTCTGAGAGGTTGACTCCAACACTGTGTTAGGCTTCTGCCTTTGGGCGATTTGCATGAGCAGCCGAAGTGCTTCATTAACCGCGTCACTTGTGGGAAATGCTTGAGCAACATCAGGATCGAGCAACACTACATTCGTTCCTGTACTGTAGCGTTCGACATATTTTCCTCTAACGCCGCCTTTCATCTTACTAAAATTATACTCAGGACGTACTTCGTCTTGTAGCTCTTGATTACGCTCCATCTTCATAAAATCTCCGCTCATAACGAAAAATTACTGCTCCTAAGCCAATTAGGGCATGATAACAGTAAGATTAGTTCCCACTATCCATCATCTCTTATGCAAGTCAAAGATTTGACCATCGAAGAACTCAAGCTTCTGATTCAAGAAACTGTTGCTGAAACAATCCAATCTCTAATAGTTGATCCCGATGAAGGCAAACAAATAAAGCCAGAAGTAAAACAGCAACTACTTCACTCCCTACAACGTACTCAAACTGGAGAACGTGGAATCCCTGTTGAGGAAGTAGCAAAAAAACTGGGATTGATCTGGTAATGAGTTACAACATCAACAGCGATCGCACAATTAAACCATTGCGCTGACGCTGCCGCCTCTGAATTCAACATGGCAGAATAAAGTTGTGCTTCACATCCGCGAATTTCTGCTTCGATTTCTAAATTCATATTCCTTTCGCTAGTTCTATCTGGGAGAGAGCTAGTTATTCAGGGATGGGAGTTGCGATCGCTTTTCCTTTTAGTTCTTGCATTAAACTTGCCATTTCTAACGCATTCATGGCATAATCCCAGCCTTTGTTACTCTTGATGCCCGCCCTTTCTAAAGCTTGCTGCATATTATCAGCAGTCAAGATGCCAAAAATCACTGGTACTCCGGTTTGAAATCCGGCGGCGGCAATTCCTTTCGCAACTTCGGCGGCAACGTAATCAAAGTGGGGAGTTTGTCCGCGAATTACTGCCCCCAAGCAAATTATGGCATGATAGCGGTAGGTTAATGCCAGTTGGCGAGCCACTAGGGGGACTTCAAAGCTGCCTGGAACCCACACATAGTCTATTTGGCTGCCATTCGGCTCAATATCAACGCCGTGGCGTTTGAAGCAATCCTGGCATCCGCCGAGCAGTTTGTCGGTGACAAGATCGTTAAATCGCCCAATGACAATGGCAAAGCGTAAACCTTCAGGTTGGGTAAATTTTCCCTCGAAAACGGTCATATTAGAGTTGGAATAGGGAATAGGGAACAGGGAACAGGGAACAGGGAATAGGGAACAGGGAACAGGGAACAGGGAACAGGG
>CAKZHE010000321.1 GCA_936920195.1 uncultured cyanobacterium
GAGGCTCTGCCTCGGATGATAAAGCGAGGCAGAGCCTCTCGATATCGGTTCCCAGGCGGAGCCTAGGAACCAGTTCATTTTGAGCTTAAGTTAATATGGCAAATCTCAAAGTCATTCGCGATCGCATTCAGTCGGTCAAGAACACCAAAAAAATTACTGAAGCTATGCGCCTAGTGGCAGCCGCCAAGGTGCGCCGCGCCCAAGAACAGGTCATTGCCACTCGCCCATTTGCTGACAGATTGGCACAGGTATTGTATGGTTTGCAAAACCGTTTGCGGTTTGAAGATGCCAATTTACCCTTGCTGAAACAGCGGGAAGTTCGTTCCGTGGGATTGTTGGTGATATCAGGCGATCGCGGCCTCTGCGGGGGCTACAATGCCAATATCATCCGCCGCGCCGAACAACGCGCCAAGGAACTGAAAGCTGAAGGTCGGGATTACAAGTATATCCTGGTAGGCCGCAAAGCCATCCAATACTTCCAGCGTCGCAACCAACCCATTGATGCTACCTACTCCGGTTTGGAACAAGTTCCCACCGCAGCAGAAGCATCTCGGATTGCCGATGAATTGCTCTCTCTCTTCCTATCGGAAGGCGTAGATAGAGTGGAATTAGTTTATACCAAATTCGTCTCCCTAATCAGTTCTCGCCCCGTCACCCAAACCCTGTTGCCCCTAACGCCCCAAGGTTTAGAAAGTCAGGACGATGAAGTTTTTCGCTTAACCAGCAGAGGCGGTAGCTTTGAAGTTTCGCGAGAAAAGGTGAAAACTGAAGTTCATGGTTTCCCCCGCGATATGTTGTTTGAGCAAGACCCGGCGCAGATTCTGGATGCTTTATTGCCACTTTACTTAAATAACCAGTTGTTAAGAGCATTACAAGAGTCTGCTGCCAGCGAACTAGCGGCGCGGATGACGGCAATGAACAGCGCCAGCGACAACGCCACCGAATTGATTGGGACTTTAACTTTGTCCTACAACAAGGCGCGTCAAGCCGCCATTACCCAGGAAATTCTGGAAGTGGTTGGTGGAGCCGAAGCCCTACAAGGGTAACAGGACTTACGCAGTTGCTCCGCATATAGCGTTGATGGTGCGTTACGCTGCGCTAACGCACCCTACTGGACTGTTTCAGCTAAAATGGTGCATTAAGAAAATCCCCACAAGCTCTGATTATCTGACTTGCTGCGGTTTTCTATTG
>CAKZHE010000322.1 GCA_936920195.1 uncultured cyanobacterium
ACTAGGGGATGGGATTTTTGGGCAAAGACTTGAATGAACTGTTGAAAAAGTCGATTAAAACGGTTTTGGGATTCCGCAGCGCCAATTTCGGCAACGGGAGGTTGCTTGCCAATAATTTTTTCTAAGTCGGGAATCACATCAATAATAATTTGTCCGCTTTCCCCTAATGCTGCTTGAATTTCTGTTCGCCAGTCAACTAACTTTTCGGGACTTTCGGAAAGTAATTGCTGAATTAAATCTTCCAAAGCTTGAATTAAGGCGGCATAGGGAATGTTGCGCTGAAATTGATCGAATTTCCCTTCGATAAAATAACCCCGTTGCCGAACAATCGGTTTATGAACTTCGTTAATCAGGGATGATTTGCCAATACCGGAGTATCCCGAAACTAAAATGATTTCGCTTTGCCCTTGACTAACTCTCTCAAATGCAGTTAATAATTGGGTAACTTCATTGTCTCTACCATAGAGTTTTTGGGGAATTGTCAGTTGGGAAGAACGATCTAATTGTCCAGGAGAAAAATAGGCGATCGCTCCTTTTTCTGCTAATTGATTTAAACAGGTTTCTAAATCTACTTTTAATCCACTTGCACTCTGATAGCGATCCTCCGCATTCTTGGCGAGCAACTTCATCACTATTTCGGAAATAGCGGCTGGAATTGTGCTATTTAACTGTTGAGGAGTCAGAAATTGTTTGGCAATGTGACAGTGAACTATTTCGATGGGATCTTCACCTTTGCAGGGAATTTCTCCTGTGAGCATTTCATAAAAGGTTACGCCCAGAGAATAAAAATCAGTATGATAATCAATCGAGCGATTCATTCTGCCCGTTTGCTCTGGAGACATATAAGCTAGTGTTCCTTCAAATGTCCCAGGATTGGTAATTTGAGAATTTTCTTTACTTAATCGAGAAGCAATACTAAAGTCAGTGATTTTTACTTTGTTGGCTTGGGTATTAATGATGATATTTCCGGGTTTAATATCTTTATGGATAATTTGACTTTGATGTATAAAACCAAGAGCTTCAGCTAATTGAATAGCAATTTTCAAAAAACTCTTCAATTCCAGGGGAGATGTTAATGAACTCAGGATTTGGTGGAGAGATATACCCCCAAAATCTTCTAAGATCAGTGCCAGACTATTTTGATAGCTTTCCAGGCTGTAAACTTTAACTATGCCTTCTGCCTCTAAATTGGCAGCAATCTGATATTCGTGCTTCAGCCGTGCCAACTGTTCGATAGTTGGGGATTCGGCTGTCAGGGTTTTAATAATTGTCGGTTTTCGATCTCTTTCCCTAATCCCTCGATATATCAGGGTATTAATGCCTGAATTGATAACTTCTCCAAGTTGGTAGCCAGGAATATTTAGCATTTATGTTTAGACAGTAACTACTATTTAAGTTCTATCCTAACCGATAAAGAAAGCTTTGGATGAAGTTTAATTAAACCTTCATAAAATTTACCTAAAGTGAGATCGGGCAACAGTCTAAGTAATAGTAGGGTAGGTAACAGCCTCCAAGGTTGATATTATGGTATGAGATGGCGATCGCCATTACCCACCCTAAAGATGTATCATTATTCAATTAATTGCCCCCTCACTTCTCCTTGTCTGTTCGGTTAGCACTTGTAGCGATGGAGAAATTTCAACTGGTAATGGGATGGGACGATCTAAACGTCGCGTCTCAGATGGTAAACTGGTAACAGATTGGGCTGTTCGCTGACTAATTTCTGATAGAGGTTCGGGAGGTTGCAAGCGATCGCCTTCCTTAAACACCAGTTTCATTAAAGGTTGGCTGCCGTTAGCATCGTCAGAAATTAACCCTAAACAGTCTTTTTGAATTTGTCCTTTCTCAAGATGACGAAAGATCTGTTTGCGCCCTGGATAAGTGAACTTGCCGAGAGCTTCTTTCATTACCGGAATGCCATTGATTTCCACTAACTTATAAACTCCGCTGACTGGCTCCCCTGTCACCAACCGCGTACCAATACCATAACCGTCGATGTTAGCTCCAGCAGTTTGCAATCGCACAATTTCGTATTCATCTAAATCGCCGCTGGCAAAGATGGGAACATTAGGTAAAAGCGATCGCACTTTTTGGGACAATGCCACCAAATCTCCTGAATCTAGGCGTACTCCGGCTAACTCCATTTCTCCGGCTTGTACTTTTGCTGCCAGTTGTGTCGCCGCCGCAATGGTATCGTAAGTATCAATTAATAGGGGTGCGCCAGGAAAATAGCGATGAAAAGCTGTAAAAGCATCTAATTCGCTCCCCTCTGTCGCTGCCAGCGCCATTACTAAGGCATGAGCCATTGTGCCAGAAGGTAAACGGTTTAATTTCAGCGCTGCTAGCACATTGGAGGTGGCATCTAATCCCCCGGCTAAAGCGGCTCGCGCTGCCCAAATCGATGCCTGGGGGCTGAAAGCGCGACGAGTACCAAATTCTAGTAATATTGCCTCAGCGCCAGCTACGTCGCGCATTCTGGCGGCGCGAGTGGCAATCAAGGTTTGATAATTTAGGACATTTAATAAGTAGGTTTCCACTAACTGCGCTTGCCACAGCGGTGCTTCTACTCGCAATAATGGTTGGTTAGCAAAGACAGCCGTGCCTTCTGGCACTGCCCAAACATTGCCAGTAAATCGCCCTGTGGCTAAAAGTTGCCAAAAGCTGGTTGGGGCTAAGTCAAAAATTCCCGTCGCTTGTAAAGCCGCAATTTGCTGGGAGCTAAATCGAAATTTCTCTAAATAATCTAGGGCTTGCGCCAATCCCATCGCAATCAGGTAGCCAAAGCCTGTGGGCAAGCGTCGCGCAAATAGTTCAAAACTAGCGGTTTTTTCTGCCAAGCCTTCCCCGGCATAGCAAACCGCCATTGTCAGCTGATAAAGATCGGTTAATAAACTGTAATCTGAGGAAACAAGCGTCAGTTCTTGGTCTTCGGTAAGATAGGTGTGAAGCTCTGCACCTGCGCTAGCGCTATCGCCTTTGGCTCTTTTCTTCATCCCATCGCGAGTCATATCCATTACCCTGCCTCCTCGAAGGTTGGTTTCCTTAATTATAGTAGTTTTTACCAAAACCCTGTCAAGAGGGTGGGGCAGATTTGAAAGTTACACTAGAAAATCACTAGAGTCAACTGCCCCACCCACAAGGGGATGGGGCTTGTAACTAGGAAACAGAATTTCCTGAAACATCCGGGGTAT
>CAKZHE010000323.1 GCA_936920195.1 uncultured cyanobacterium
CTGTCGTCAACTCACGCGCAATTCATCTCAACGCCTCCCTATCGGGTAGGCGTGAGGCTTCTTGCTGTTTGAGCTAAATGAATTCCAATACTAGGCATTTGTTCTGGCACGAATAAAATTGTCTCAACTTGCTTCAGAGAGGGAACAGGCAACAGTAGAATTTACCAGTAAAATACAAAGTTGTTATCCTATTTATCCCATCTCCCCATCTCCCCATCTCCCTATCACCCCATCTCCCCATCTCCCCATCCCCCCTATTCCCTATTAGGAGTGACTTGCTTGGATAAATCTGGTCTGCCGAACAAACCATCCCAGGGGACTAAAAAGCCAACTGGGGACGATATTCCCGTGGCTTTGAGGGAGACATCCCAACCCAGTCGCCAAAATCCCTGGCAGCCAGTTTTATTCATCGGCGGTTTATTGGCAACTGGGACGATCATTGGTGCTATAGTCTGGCTGACTAACCCCCAATTCAAGTCTTTGGTTGCCGCTTCCCCATCCCCGTTACCAAGTTCAGCCACTCCTTCTCCCACTCTCAGCGCCCAAGAAAATGTTTTGGGACATTTACCTTACCAGGAAGCAACTGCGGCGGAATTACAGCCAATTACCGCTGATGGCAGAATCCGAATGCGAGCAGCGGCGGCAAAGAAATTTCAGGAAATGGTGGCGGATGCGCGTAATAGTGGGGCAATCATTGTCCCGATTTCTGGTTTTCGGACGGTGGCAGAACAGCAACACTTGTTTTTTGATGTCAAGGCGCAGCGAGGAGAAGTCACCAGCAAGCGAGCCGAAGTTAGCGCTCCTCCTGGTTACAGCGAACATCATACAGGCTATGCGGTGGATATTGGCGATGGCAATGTGCCAGCGACGAATTTAAGCCCAAATTTTGAGAAGACAGCGGCCTTTAAGTGGATGCAGGCAAATGCTGCCCGTTATAGTTTTGAATTGTCCTTTCCTCAGCATAATCTCCAGGGGGTGAGTTATGAACCTTGGCACTGGAGATTTGTAGGCGATCGCCCCAGTTTAGAAACTTTCTATAAAGCCAAAAATCTCAAGGTAGTCACGCCTACCCCTCGCCCCTAGCTAAAAAGCTACAATCCTTGCCATTTGGTTATTTTCGCCTACAATTGCCCGATTTATTAACAAAACTTAAAGACCAGAACTACCAGCTAGTCCTAATCCAGTAGTAACCTAAAATCTAATGACGCAAGGAATAAACACTCATGGTACAACGCGGCTCTAAAGTTCGGATTCTCCGCAAAGAATCTTACTGGTTTCAAGAAGTCGGTACTGTTGCCACTGTCGATCAAAGCGGCATCAAGTATCCAGTGATTGTCCGGTTCGAGAAGGTCAACTACTCTAACGTAAACACCAACAACTTTGCTTTGAGCGAAGTTGTTGAAGTGGCTGCACCCAAGGCTAAAGCGAAAGCTGCTGCCAAATAGCCTCTAAATTAAATTGTGCCTGAACTGCCTGAAGTTGAAACTGTACGTCGGGGTCTAAATCAATTGACCCTCAACCAAAAAATATCGGGGGGAGATATCCTGTTAGAACGGATCATTTCCTCCCCTCTTTCTGCTGAAGATTTTTTGGCAGGGGTGAAAGGTACTACTATCATCCAGTGGCAGCGGCGCGGTAAATACCTTTTGGCAGAACTGGGGCGCGAACACAATCTTCCCGGTGGTTGGCTGGGGGTTCACCTGCGAATGACGGGACAATTGCTCTGGGTACAACCGGGAGAAGCTTTGCAGAAACACGCCAGAGTAAGGTTGTTTTTTGCAGGCGATCGCGAGTTGCGCTTTGTCGATCAGCGGACTTTTGGTAAACTGTGGTGGGTTCCACCGGAAATTGCCCCGGAAAAGATTATTGGTGGGTTGGCGAAATTAGGACCAGAACCTTTTTCTGAGCAGTTTAGCACCGATTATTTAGTCCAGCAATTCCAAAATCGTCGCCGTCCGATTAAAACTGCTTTATTGGATCAGGCGATCGCCGCTGGTATTGGTAATATTTATGCTGACGAGGCATTATTTCTCAGCGGCATCCGTCCCACGACCCTCTGTGCCAAACTTGATTTAGGACAGATTGAAAAATTGCGAAAGGCGATCGCGCAAGTTTTACAAGCTAGTATTGATGTTGGCGGAACCACCTTTAGCAACTTCCTCAATATCCACGGCGTGAACGGCAACTACGGCGGCACTGCCTGGGTGTACAACCGCGCCGGACAACCCTGTAGAATTTGTGCAACCCCCATTGAGAAACTGAAATTAACTGGACGTTCGGCACATTATTGTCCGAACTGTCAGAAATAGGGAACAGGGAACAGGGAACAGGGAACAGGGAATAGGGAATAGGGAACAGGGAATAGGGAATAGGGAATAGGGAATAGGGAATAGGGAATAGGGAATAGGGAATAGGGAATAGGGAAT
>CAKZHE010000324.1 GCA_936920195.1 uncultured cyanobacterium
CATTTCTTGTGCTGCGTTCATCTTTCTTTCTCCGGTTTCGAGGTCTATACTTGTCTATACTCTTATTCTCGATCTGTGCATTGCTCCAGTCAACCTTTTGCAGCAGATCTTTCTATCTAAATTTCAACTCGAATACAGGCAATTCTATCTGGTACATTTATCGATTTATGTACGCAATTGGGCGGGTAAAAGCAACATCTGAATCAGTCAATGATGGGATGGGTTGACGATTCAAATTGGCGGCTTTACCGCTCAACTGCGGAACTACCAATACAGCAAACAGCAAAACCGCCCCTGTTTCTGGGGCGGCTTGCGGTCTATTCTGCTATGCAGTCTCCCAGGCATCTAGCCAACTCTTCTTCTTCCGGGCATCACCTTTCGGCTGCAATCCGGCCTTCTGGCATTCGGTTCGCAACTTCGCCAGCGTCCAGTCTGCGGACGATGCTTTCTTGGCTTTCTTCAACTTCTTCGGCGGTTCCACCAATGCGGGCGCGGGTGCAACATCGGGGACGAATTCGATGGCGGGTTCAGGTACGAACTCAACGACAGGCTCGATAACAGGGGCTGGTTCAACAACGGGTTCAGGTGCGGTTACGGGTTCAACAGCGGGTGCGGTTACGGGTTCAACATCGGGTTCAGGCATTTGCGCCTTGGTGCGGCTCCAGAGTCGCCAAAGCCCGTATCCGAAATTCGTGGCGATCAGCCCAGCGTAGCCGAAGGCGACAACTTCAATAGCGAGGACTAACATTTCTTGTGCGTTCATCGTTCTTTTCTCCTTACGGCGTGTAGCGATTGCCGTTTTTGGTCTATACCTTGATCGTCTTCGATTGCGCCGTGCTGTCAACCTTTTGCAGATGATCTTTCTATCTAAATTTCAACTCGAATTCAATCAATTCTATCTGGTGCATTTATCTATTGCAGATGCACAATTGAGCGGTTAAAAGCAACATCTAAATCAGCCAATGATGGGCTGTATTGACGATTCAAATTAGCGACTTTACCGCTCAACTGCGAAACTACAAAGCGCTTAGGCAAAGCATTTACACCCCAGCGGGGTCGCTGGGGCATCCTTTCGAGTTCAATTCAGTGCGTCAAGGTCGGCTTGGGTCACTTTCCCCGCCAAAGCCTGAGCGATCGCGCTTCCTTTCATCAGCGGGCTAACATCGTGGGCTTTAGCCAATTTCTGCAATTTGCGGTACTTAACTTTTTCCAATTCGTTGACCGTCAGAACGCTGCCGTCACTTGCTGGCGGCTCGGTAGCTGCGTCAGCAGTCGTCTGGGGCGAGTCAGTCGGTACAGCTTCAACTTCGCCGGGTACTACATCAACTTCAATTGCTGGAGCTTGAGGCTCATCAGGCTGTACGGGGTCAATTTCGGGTTCGACTTCTGGTCGGGCTGAGGGCAAAGAAGCAATATCAGAGTCGAACTTGGCCATCACTGCGGACTTAAAGGTGGCAATTTCTTCAGCATCAATATGCTGGAGCATCATCAAAGCTGTATCAATCTGGCTTAATGCGCTCTCAGCCGCCTGCTCTACTGACTGGAGGTTTTGGCGATAGGCTTGTAAGTCGCTGAGTTTGTCCTGCAACTGGCGGATCTGTTCTTGGATCGAACCAATTTGAGCGTCAATCTGGTTGAAGCGATTTTGCAATAACATTGTAATCTCCTGTCCCTTGTAGAGTGTCGTGTAGAGAAGGGCGGGACTTGCCCAACGCGATCGCCGTCCGACTTCGAGGTGCGGCGATGGCCTGTTCTTTATCGGTAACTGAAGGCATCCAAGCATTCGCCGATCCGAGTCCAGCATTTTCTAATCGCCTGCCACTGATCCGGTGTCCGGCAATCGTCTGCTAGCTCTACAGCTTCAGTTGCTAGGACTAATTCAGATGCGTCAATCAAGCCTTTTTCGTACAGAGGCAGAAAGGCGTTGTCGTAAGCATCTTTTTGGTACTCCGTGTACTGGTCTGGCATCATCTTTCTCCTGGCTCCGAGGTTCTGTTTTTTGTCTATACCTTAATCGTCTTCGATTGCGTGCTGCTGTCAACCTTTTGCATCTCAATTTTCTATCTGAATTTCAACTTCAATCCAGTCAATTCTATGCAGTGCGTTTATCGATTCACCGAACAGCAAAACCGCCCCGTTTCTGGGGCGGTTGGCGGTCCATTCTGCGCCCAATCTAGGCTGTCATCAACGACCAAACCTTACTAACTGCTTGCCGATGCTCCGGGGTGCGTTCATCTGTCAATTCTACGGCTTCAGAGGCTAGCAGCAATTCTTCCTCCGTAATCTGGCCCGCTTCAAACAGGGGGCGGAAGGCTTCGTAGGCAGCTTCTTGAACTTCAGTGAACTGAGCTTTCATCTTTCTTTCTCCGATTTCGAGGTCTATACTTGTCTATACTCTTATTCTCGATCTGTGCATTGCTCCAGTCAACCTTTTACGGTTAATCTTTCTATCTAAATTGCAACTCGAATACAGGCAATTCTATCTGGTACATTTATCGATTCATGTACGCAATTGAGCGGTTAAAAGCAACATCTGAATCAGCCAATGATGGGATGGGTTGACGATTCAAATTGGCGGCTTTACCGCTCAACTGCGGAACTATCAATTCAGCAAAAACAAAGCCGCCCCAGAAACGGAGCGGCTTGCGGTCTATTCTTGAAGCGCTAACGATCATCTATGCGGCTACTGCGCGGTGGCTGCGGGCAACCTCCACCAATGCCGCCCAGTGGTCTTTGTAGCAGAGGTCGATGTTCGTCAGCCCTTGCTGCTTTGCCCATCTTGCAGCGGCCTTAGCGTCAGGCAGTTGCAGCAATTCCAGGGCTTGCTGCTTGAGAGCGGTAAAACCGAGCTTCTTCAAATCTGCGTTCTGGGGCTGAACTGCTAACCGCCGTTCATCGCCAAACTTGGGCAGCGCTGCCACTACCGAGACTTTCGGCTCTTGCGCGGGAGGCAACAACAGCAACGGGATCTGAGGGCGGGAGACGGGTACGGGTTCAGCGGGCAAGCTCCAGAGATCGTCAATTGCGGAGAGGCGCTGAGTGGGGGAGGCGGGTACGGGAGCGGGTTCAACAGGCAAGTCCCAGGGGTCAACTGCGGCGATAGCTTCTGCTTGCTGCATCGCTTCGACCTTGGCGTTAATCGCTTCAATCAGCGCGACTTTCTTAACGTTAACTGCTACGGTCATTTCCAGGTACGTTGCCAACTTCTTCAAGTCAAAGTAGTTGCTGGGCTTCAATCCGAGTTCTTCAGCTTTCTTTTGGGCAGTGACATTCAGTTCCATCATCTTTCTCCTGGTTTCGGGGTTCTGTTTTTGGTCTATAACTTAATCGTCTTCGATTGCGTCTTGCTGTCAACCTTTTGCAGGCTATTTTTCTATCTGAGTTTCCATTCAAATGAAGTCAATTCTATCTGCTGCGTTTATCGATTACAGATGCACGATTGAGAGGTTAAAAGCAGCGTCTAAATCAGTCAATGATGAGCTATATTGGCGATCCAAATTGACAACATTGCCGCTCAATTGCAGAACTATCAATACAGCAAACAACAAGCGAGGCGGTCGTAACCGCCTCGCCCTTCTACCTTTCTATTCTTCCAACCAGAATCTTTCAACCATCCACAAACTATCTTTTATCGCCGTTTCTTGTTCGCGAGTCGAGTAAACGTATTCTCGGCGACGGCGATCCCATCTGACATAGCATCCGCGCTCCTCCACCCATTGCCAATACTCCTCACAATCTTTCTCGCGATCGCCCCCAGGCAAACCAAGTCGTACCGCATCTTCATCATCTTCATCATCTTCTGCGTTCAATTCAATCATTTCTTGTGCTGCGTTCATCTTTCTTTCTCCGGTTTCGAGGTCTATACTTGTCTATACTCTTATTCTCGATCTGTACATTGCTCCAGTCAACCTTTTACAGATAATTTTTCTATCTGAATTTCAACTCGAATCCAAGCGATTCTATCTGGTGCATTTATAAATTAATATTCGCAATTGAGCGGGTAAAAGCAACATCTGAATCGGCTAATGATGGGATGGGTTGACGATTCAAATTAGCGGCTTTACCGCTCAACTGCGGAACTTCTAGCGGCTCAACAAAACATTCCTAACTGCGGCGATCGCCCTTTCGACATCTTCGTTCTTCATACCTGCGTAAATTGGCAAGCTAACGCAACGGCGGAAATATGCGACAGCGTGAGGAAAGCAATCGGCATCATAGCCCAAAGTTTTCGCCCAAAAAGAATGCCAATGCAAGGGTTTGTAATGCACTGAGCAGCCAATGCCCAACGATTCCATCTGAGCAATAAACCAGTCCCGTTCAACATCTAGTAATTGCAAAACATATAAATGCCAGTTGCGCTCAATATCATTTTTCGGGAGCAACACTGGCAGGTCAGCGAAAGCAGAATTATAGGCGGACGCAATCGCCAGGCGGAGATCTCGCCCTTTGTCTAATTTCTGGATCTGCGTCAACCCAATTGCTGCTGCCATCTCATTCAGGTTGTATTTATACCCAAGTCCTGCCACATCATAGTCCCAGCGAGGGCGATTGGATGGGCGGTGGATGCCGTGCAACCGCATTTCTCGACAGCGCTCAATCAACTCCCGATCGCCGCTGACAATTGCACCCCCCTCGCCACAGGTGGCAGGCTTGGTAGCGTGGAAGCTGAAAATCGTGGCATTGCTACCAGGAATCGCACCCACTAACTTACCCCCAAAACTAGAACCCAAGGCTTGGGCGGCATCCTCAATAATCTTTAGACCCCAGCGGCGAGCGATCGCCCCTAGGACATCCATCTGACAGGCTAATCCGGTGAGATGGACTGGCAAAATAGCCTTAGTGCGCGGGGTAATGGCGGCCTCCACTTGGGCGGGGTCGATGTTCAGGGTATCCGGATCGATGTCTACCAGAACGGGACGCGCTCCAGTCAAAGCGATCGCCTCGGCGGTGGCGGTGAAGGTTAGGGGCGTGGTAATCACCTCATCTCCTGGTGATATTCCCAAAGCGGTCAAGGCTAAATGCAAGCCTGCTGTCGCCGAACTAACTGCGGCTACTGCAACATCATTGCCTAGATAGCGGGCGATCGCCTGCTCAAAGGCGGTAACTTGAGCGCCACCAGTAAGAATGCCCGTTTTCAAAACGGCGACTACTGCGGCAATTTCGGCATCATCAATATCTGGTCTGGCAAAGGGGATAAACATGAGGGCTTTAATTACAGGCGGATCGGGATTTATAGGACGACACTTGGCTAGATACTTGCTGGATCGGGGGCATCAAGTCGCTATTTTTGACCTCAATCAACCAGGCAGCGAACTAGCGGACTGCGAATACTACCAAGGGAATATCACCGAATCAACTTGGCTGGAATCAGTTCAAAGAATGTGGCAAAGCGATACTGTCTTCCACTTAGCCTCTGTCGTCGGCGTTGCGACAGTCCGGAAGCAGCGGCTCGACACCATCAATACAATTTTTCTGGGAACTCAAAACGTCTTGCAACTTGCTAGGGACTTCAAGCTTTCCTTAATTAATTTCTCTTCCTCTGAGGTCTACGGCAATATCGCGCCCCCCATGAGCGAAAGCAGCAATCTACTGCTTGGCTCCCCAGAACAGCCTAGGTACGCCTATGCCACTGCCAAAGCTCTAGCCGAACATTTAGCCCTGGCCTATCATCAGAATTTCAAGGTCAAAGTAGCAACAGTTCGCCCCTTCAATGTGGTGGGTTTTGGGCAAACTACCCCCGGTATGGTCATCCCGACTTTTGTTCGCCAAGCCTTGCAGAATCAACCCTTAACAGTTCGAGGCGGCGACCAGATCCGCTGCTTTCTGGCAGTGGAGGATGCAGTAGAGGCGATCACCCGCCTAGCCGATAATTCTGCTGCTTGGGGGCAAATCTTCAATCTTGGCAATCCCAACAACCAAATATCCATGCTGGATTTAGCACTCAAAATCAAAATTGCTACAGATAGCAGTTCTCAGATTGATACTGTTAAATCAGATACGGATGATATCAAGGTCAGAGTGCCTGACATATCAAAGATTGCTGAACTCTTGAACTGGCAACCTCAAATCGATCTGGACGAAATTATTCAGTCGGCGATTGAGGGTAAAGGGTTGGCAAATTTGCCAACCCTTCAGGCTTAACTAAAAGATGAATCTCCAGGCGTATCGCAAAATCGCTTTGCTCTATCCTTGCTAGTTTTCGGCTGGGGAGTTTGCTTTTTGGCAGTTTGTTTCTTAGCTCCACCTTTGTCGCTACTGGTTGATTTCTTCGCCATATCACACTTCCTTAACTTCTACGTCTAGTATTTGTGGGTTGTCAGATCGAGGGGTAACTTTAACTATCTTATACTTAGTTCCCTTCGGAACTAAAACTTCACTCTCGGTTTTGTATTGGCTGATATTCTTTATGGAGACACCAGATTTGTTGTTGACAACTTTAAGAACAACGCCAAAAGACGAGGAGGTGCTGATAAAAGAATCGGCTACCCTTGATTTGCTGGAGAAACTAGACATCGCATTCAGTGATTTAGAGCCAAGGCTCTTTAGAAATCCTGCCTGATCCTCTGCGCTACTAAAGCCCATCCCCCTATAAATCTCACCCTTGTACGCTGGCGCTTTGGTGATGTATTGATTAATCGCCCTTATCTTTTCTTGAGTTTCAGCTAGCTTTTGTGCTGTAGCCTTTTTATCCCATTCCATTGTTGAAGTTGTTTTAAAGGCATCAAGCTTGCCCCTCTCAACATTGCGGAAATCTTCATAAAAGCCAGCGGTAAAACGTCCTATTGAATCATGCGATTTTGCCGCTTCTTCTCTGCTGAGGCCAGCATTTTTAGCCATTGCATCTATTTGGGCATCCTCGTTGATTACAGTGCTACCACCAGGTCTGTCGTACACTTTCTCTGGGAGATCATCGTGACTCCCGTCAAGCGATCGCCCTCCCGCTGACTTACTACCTTTGGCTGTCCCCTTAGCTGTTCCATTACTTCCTGCCACTGCTGTCAACTGAATACGTCTGGCAGTAGCGTCACCATACGAAGCCCTGCGATCGCGCTAGCGCGATCGCAGGGTCTACAGCAATTACCGACCGTCGTACATTTTCAGTAATTTCTGAGCTTGTTTAGCGGATAGCGTATATTCATCAACCCCTGTTTTTTTAAAACCCAGTTTTTCGTAAAACGAATAGGAATCAGGCGTTGCCTCTGCCTTCAGCGTGCCACCAAAACCCCTTTTAACACTTTGTTTGATTGCCCCAATTACCACCAGCGTTCCAGCGCCCTTAACTACTCTCTTATCTCCTTTCTTGTTGGCAATGTTCCAGGGGGCTGTAGCAACAAGTATTAATTCCAGGTGGTTTTTTCGGGACTCAACGTAAGCAGCAGCCTGTAGCCTGTATTTGCTGTCAGAAACCGAGACAAAGTTTTTGGGGCGATCTTCGGCGTATTGGGCAATCGATGAGGCATAAGCACTAGCATCGTCGATTTTTCTGATCTTGTCTGGGGGCATCCCTTTCTCAGTAGAAAGCTTGAACGCAGCGTTCTCCCATTTACCAATATCTCTTTGATCTACTTCGGCAAATTCTCTGGAATCATCAATTATTAGCCCTTCGGTAAAGCTAGCAAAATTAGCCCCTCCTGCTGACTTACTACCCTTGGCTGTTCCCTTGCCCGTCCCGCTATTCCCCGCCATTGCCGTTAACCGAATACGTTTAGCAGTAGAGTCACCATCCAAGCCAATGAAAAATCAGGAACTAGCAGAAATTTACCGCAGCCACTTACAAAAGTTCGGCGATACTGCTGCCGCCTGTCAATGGGGCAGTGAATCATCTCAGCGGCAGAGGCTAGAAATTCTGCTCGCAATAGCGGATAGAGCAGACTTAATTAACATCCTGGATTTTGGCTGCGGCAATGGGGTGTTAGCATCTTTAATCCCTCCTAACTGCTCCTATACAGGGATTGACATCGTTGCGGAATTTCTTGCCCTAGCTCACGCCAAATTCCCCCAGCATCGGTTCTGCACTCAAAAGGACGTGGAAACTGACAGATTCGACTACATTTTTATTAGCGGTACGTTCAATATCAATACAGGGAATAACGAATTATTCTTGCAAAAAACTTTGCGTTGGTGCGGCGATCGCGCCACTAAGGGCATAGCATTTAATTTGCTCAGTACATACGCTGACTGGTACGATCCAAATCTATTCTATAAATCTCCAGAATCCACCATATCTTTAATCAAGTCTGAGTTTGGGCGGCATTGCCGAATCCAGGCGCGGAACGATTATTTGCTTGACGCAAGCGTGCCAATCGAATACTCCGTCTTTATCAAATTCTGACAGAACTGCGGCTTGCGGTCTATTCTGCGGATTTCTTCGCCATATCACACTTCCTTAACTTCTACGTCTAGCATCTGTGAATTGCGAGAGACAACTTTAACTATTTTATAATTAGTTCCCTTTGGGACTAAAACCTCATCCTCGCGGCTGTGTCGGCTGACATTCTTTATGGAAACGCCAGATTTGTTATTAACAACTTTAAGGACAACGCCGAAAGGCGAAAATGTATCGTCGGCATAAGCCTTGGCCTGCCTTAAATCGCTGGAGAAGCTAGACATAGCATTCAGCGATTTAGATCCTAAGCTTTTTAAGAATGTCGCCCGATCCTCAGCAGTTTTAAATGCCATCCCTCTATAAATTTCACCCTTGTACGCGGGGGCTTTGGCGATATACTGATTAATCGCCCTTATCTTTTCTTTAATTGCAGCCAGTTTTTCGGGGGACAAGTTATCAGGCGGCTTGCCTCTCTCAACATCCCGGACATATCCAACGTGAGCAGTAAAATCAAATATCGCATTATACGATTTTGTCGCTTCATCCTTACTAAGATTGGCATTTTTAGCAATCGCCTCTATTTGGGCATCCGTGTTGATTGCCCTCCATCCTCCGTCTGTAATTGGCTCCGGGAGATCGTTGTGACTCCCATCCAGCGATCGCCCTCCCACCGACTTACTGCCCTTAGCTGTCCCCTTAGCTGTTCCATTACTTCCCGCCACTGCCTTTGACCGAATACGTCTAGCAGTAGAGTCACCGGGCGAGAAGAAAGCGGGGTGAACTACCCAACACTCATCGCTACGCGATAGAGTGTGGGCTTCTCCCTTCAACGACTACAGCCTCGACAGTAGTAGACTTGCGCCCATACTGTTTTGGTCTTACATAGCCTTCAGGAGCAATAACGCTGGTTCCCAACGTCAGTAAGCGCAAGCCTTCATTTTTTATGTTTATCGCCGCGTTGATGTCCCTGTCGTGCCTTTGCCCACAGTGGGGACAATCAAATTCACGGACAGATAGATCCATTTTTGGCAGTGGTTTCAATGTATTGGAACAAAGATGAGTGGAGGCAAAAAATCGACCTATCTCTAGATAAACCTTACCAACAGCTTCAGCTTTGTACTTGAGCATGGTGCAAAACATTCCCCATCCAGCATCAGCAATCGCCTTGGCTAGATTATGATTTTTCACCATGTTTCTTACTGCCAGATTTTCTACTACGATGACTTGGTTTTTGTCTACTATCTTGCGCGATAGTTTGTGTAAAAAATCTTCGCGAACTCTTTTGAGTTTAGAATGAACCTTAGCAACTGCAAACTTTGCCTTGCGCCGCTTATTAGAGGTTTTATCCTTTTTACGGGCTAGTTTTTTCTGCTTACGAGCCAGATTCTTTTCATGCTTTTTAGTTGCCTTGGGATGCTGATATTTTGAGCCATCAGATGTGACACAGAAATCAATCAAACCAAGGTCTAGACCAATGATTTTACCATCGGGACTAGATTTGGGTGTAGCCGTTCCATCATCAACCAACATTGAAGCAAAGTATCTACCATCGGGGTTTCTGCTTACGGTTACTGTCTTGACTTTACCGACTATATCCCGATGAACTTTAGCATTGACAGTACCCAACTTGCCGGGGAATTTAATCTCACAGTTACTCAAAACTTTGACGTTTTGAGGATACTGGATAGATTGTTTTCCTTGACGAGTTTTGAAAGTCGGGTACATAGCTCGACCATCAAAGAAGTTACCAAAAGCCACGCCTAGATTTAAAACTGACTGCTGAAGGCATTGTGAATAACACTCAGATAACCATTCATGTTCAGCCTTCCACAGAGGAATCGACTTTTTCATGGTCATCGCTGTAACACCTTTTCCGGTCGCTTGGTAGGTGGCGGTCATTGTAGCTAAGGACTGATTCCAGACCCAACGGACACAACCAAAAGCTTGGGCGAGATGAACTCGCTGGGCTTCAGTTGGGTAAATTCGGACTTTGACAGCTTTTAGCACAATTCTTAGATTACTTTCTTGATTGCTCTAAGAATATTGTAGGCGATAACATTGGTAAATGCAAGGAATTTGTTCGCGCCCTCATACACCCACTCATCTCCCGCTGGCTACGCCTTTGCGTCTCGTGAGCGGGTGCAATCGTCCGCTCACTCGCATTCATCCCGACGCTCACCTTATCAAGTAGAGCGCGGGGCTTCTGCTGCACAAGCTAAAAGCGATCGCCCTCCTACACGCAGCAAAAGCCGCCCCAGAAACGGGGCGGCTTGCGGTCTATTCTGCGTCAGCGGAGAAAAATCCAATCAGCGAATTCAATGCCCCAAATGGGGAGGCCATCGGATGCAATTCCCTTGAATTCGAGGATGCAGAAATCAAGATTTTTGGCCTTAGCGTACTGAGCAGCGTCTTCTCTGGAGGGGAAAACGACTGTTTTCTTGTCGCGATTCCAGAATTTGTGGGTCTTGGGGTTGTGAATAACAAACATTTTTCTCCTGGTTCCGAGGTTCTGTTTTTGGTCTATATCTTGATCGTCTTCGATTGCGCCGTGCTGTCAACCTTTTGCAGATGATCTTTCTATCTAAATTTCAACTCGAATACAGGCAATTCTATCTAGTACATTTATCGATTGCAGATGCACAATTGAGCGGGTAAAAGCGGCGTTTTTGATGTAAACTAATATAGCTATTAACAAGCAATCTAAGGAATCTGTAGAATGACAGAAGCATCAGTTTTAGTCGTTGTGGCTCATCCTGACGATGAATCATTAGGCTGTGGTGGCGCGATCGCCAAACTTGCCCGTTCTGGAGCGAAAGTCAGAGCGTTGATCATGTCAGCGGGTCGGACAAAAAACGCTGGCAATCAAGCGATTGCTGCTGCTAAAATCCTGGGGCTAGCAGAAATCCAAATCAATGATTTTACAGATCAACAACTCGACAATCTACCACTGGCGTATCTAGCCGAACCAGTAGAGGCAGCGATCGCTCTATTCCAACCGCAAATAGTTTTTACTCACAGCGGATCGGATCTCAATCAAGACCATCGGGCAGTTTTCCAGGCTACGGCGATCGCCTGCCGTCCCGTGCCTAAATCGACTGTAGAAAGTCTCTATTCTTGCGAGATTCCATCCTCATCTGAATGGGGTCAGCAGCCATTTGCGCCTAACACTTTCTACGACATCAGCGAGTTTCTGGAAATCAAGCAACGCGCTCTTGATTGCTATGTAGATGAAATGCGTCCTTTCCCTCACCCTCGCAGTCAAGAGGCAGTAGCGGCTCTGGCTAAAGTCCGGGGGGTAAGTTGCGGTGTAGCCGCCGCTGAAGCCTTCTATTTAGTTCGCCGTCTGATTAAATAAGGGTTGGCATTTTTGCCAACCCTTGCAGCCAACACAGAGGATCGGAAACATTCATCGCCAAATCCAACGATGACAATTGAGGAACAAAGCCGCCTCCCTGTTGGGGATAAGCCCTGTCCTGCCATTCGTGCCACTCTACGTTGATTCGGGCAGCAGCAAACAGCGATTCATCCAAATAGCACCGCGCCCCTGCCCCAGAAATGTAGGTATCTGCCCCCAGCATTTTGCACATTTCTACCAACTTTAAATTGCGAAACTCGGCAGGGGCAACACCTCTATCGTTGCTGACAGCTAACTGGGAAGCCAATAGCAGTTTAGGCTGAATATTGAACCATCGGCATAACATTTCTATTGACGCTAATTGCAGATCGATTAATTTATCCCAAGACTGATTCAGCAGATGTTCCACATCAGGCCAAAGGCGATCGAACTGGGGGGCGTGGCAGTAGTTCGCCCGAATCGTTCCGAGATGCTTTTTCCTCCAGTCTCGACTATTATCAATCTGCACCTGATTCAGGGCAGGGAATCCACTGCTATGTACCGGGACTGTTAACCAGATTGCCCAATCGCCTGCTCGGATGCGATTGCGGTTATAGAAATCATTTTTGCAATACTGTGCAGTGTCGTAGATCGCGAAAATATCAGCTTGCCTGACCTTATCAATAAACCCCAGCCAGGGCAAGTAGGTAGGCTGGGTGATTAATATTTTCACAATTCTAAAGCCAGGAAATTTAACACTTCCTGGCAACTAACTACCAACTTTTCTTGAATTCAGCAGTGTCAAATAACTCATTCAACTTATTCGGCTCATCCGACCGTTGCTCCACCTGGGGAACCTTGCCGCCATTGCGTTCGTGTTCAATCCAGGATTTTTTGTACAATTCCTCGTAAGGATCGTCAATCTCCGCCTCATTTTCTAACTTCCCTGCTTCTGACCAGAAATGCTCCACTCCCCGACCTTTAGATCGTCCCCGGCGCGTGTGCATATCCAAGGCGTAATCGGGGACTTCCAGGTGCGGCAGAGGGGTGGACGAGTAGAAGAATAGACAGGCTGCGTGGTCATTCATCCGGCATTTATCAGCGCGACAGGCAGCAATAATTGCATGGCAGAGAAACAAAGCGTCGTGGTCGTCGCTTTTGTTCTGTTTCTTAAACCACTCTGCCTGTTGGAATAGCGACCAAACTAACGGCTGCAAATTTGGGGCGGCAATGCCAATATCCTCAGACACAATTACGAACAATCGCTTCCAGGGATAATTCTTGTAACCAGATTTGTACATCTCGGCAGCAAAGTATAAAGCGTTGTATTCTTCACCGCGTCGGATTGATTTTTGAAAGGCGGATACCACCTCTCCTAAGTCGTAGCCATTAATGGTTTTAATTGGAGGTCTGCCAGCCATTTTGTTCTCTGTTATTTAAGGTTGTTGATAACTTTATTCTCGACTAATACTCCTGAAAGTCAATCTTTAAATGATAGAAATTACAACTTAATGCGATCGCTTTCTATCTGGTGCGTTTATGATTAAAATTTCAAATTCAAAGTTGGTTGAAATTCACTTTTCCTTGCGCTCCGCTTCGTATCTTCCTTGTGCTTAACTGCTTCACCAAAATACTTTTTCAACAAATCATAATCGCGTTTGCCAGATTCTTTAGTTCTAAAACTTGCCGCACCTCCTGTAGCAGTGAAAGTTTGCCCCGCATCCTTGAAGCAGAATCGATCGTCAAAAAAGGCAAATCTATGATGATATTTGTTCAGCAAAACAATCCAAAAATCATCATAGATTTCAAAATCTTCATTCCACCACAACTTGCTACCAGGGCGAATTCCCATCCCACTAGCCCAGCACATCCCCGTCAGTCGGAATGGTTTTAATCCGTGGAAATTGCGCGGGTCTGGCTGCGTGTTAAATCCAAACAAATAACACCCCATCTGGGAGGCAATGTCGTCAGCATTAAAAATTAGCTCCGTCGCCACCTCTGGCGGGACTTTAATTGACTCGCCTTTTTCGGTGTACAGTCTCACGCAGGACACAATATCATCATCTAAGAAAAATAAATGCTGCCCGAAGTGCTGGAACATCCACGCCCATTTCTTCGTAGGCGTAGGAAACTCCAACTCATCTGGGTGAACCACTATCTCCACCTCTGGGTTATACCTGCGGTAAGCATCCGCCTGGGACTCGGCAACTACCAAAATCGCCCCATTCACTACACTGGTGGTAGTCACGCTACTAGCCCGCCCTCGCGAGGGAATAACAATCTTCAGCGTCATTGCCCATCCTCCTGACTAGCTGGCGATTCTTCGACAAACCCATTGCGAGAGCGCCACAACTCAGCAAAAACCTGTGCCTCCAGAACGTGAGTCTGCCCGATATGCTGGTTCTTATAACTTTGCTCCCGACCTAAATTCAAAGTCGTCAGCAAAAACGCCCAATCCAAATCGTTTCTACTGAAAATGACTACGCAATTATAACTTTCTGCAAACTTAGGGGCGATCGGGTAAATTGGCTTTTCGGCCTCATCTTGGGCAGCTTCAATTTGGCGATCAATTTGCTCTAAAACTTTGGCATCCAGCCCAGGAATATCTGCCCCCACTCGCTCAACTAATTGCCCCAGAGTCGGCAAATCCCATACCGCCAAATCCCCCGTGGCATTGTCAGCGATCGCCCGCCTAATCAATTTATCGTCATCATCATCCACAAAAGCAACCGAGACGTGCGTCCAGCCCAGAGATTCTGCCGCCATGTAGGTGTGATTGCCAATCGCAATCCGCCCATCCGACCGCCTTGCCACTATAGGGCGATGCTGCCCAAACTCTCGCAGGGAGTCGATAATAGCTGCTACATTTCCCCTTCGGGCATTCTCTGGATCTAGAGTCAGTTGTCCCAGCGGGACAGACTCAACCTGCATATTCCAGGGTAATACTTCTGCCATGTCACATTTTGAACTCTTGGCTCAAGCATCACCAGCGGACTTATCCGCCGTGCATCTTCAGCAGCTTATCGGCATCTTCAGCAGATAGCTTAAAGAGTTGATAACCGTTCGGATCTTGCTTAAACCCCAATTTCTTATAAAACCCAATTGCTTCTTTGGCGGCTTCTAACTCCACTTTCCCGCCATACCCTCTTTTAACGCTTTCCTTGATAATCGCGACTATAGCTGCTGTACCAGCACCCCTCACTACCCTGCTATCCCCCGGAACTTTGGCGATATTCCAAGGGGCGCTAGCCAAATACCGAACTTCTAGGCTGCCCGCTACTGGCAAGACGTAGGCAGCGGCTTGCAAGCGGCCACCACTTCGCACCGTAATAATATCCTCTGGTCGGCGGGGGACTTTGGCCGCGATGTATTCGCCAAAGGAAGTGGCGGCGGAAAGGTTAGCTTTCCGATCGTCTGACGCAGGGATCTTGTTTCGGTAGATAATATCATCCGAGAAAGCCCTCCAATCAGCAATATCCTTTGCGTCTTGACTGCTAAAGCCTCCAGCAGTAGCCTCAAATCCTCCCCCCGCCGACTTACTGCCCTTAGCTGTCCCCTTAGCTGTTCCGTTACTTCCTGCCACTGCCATTGACCGAATACGTCTGGCAGTAGCGTCACCGGGCGAAACAAGAAGCGATTGGGCAAGCGGCTAGGGATTCCACTGGACAAAAGCCGATCCATCAGAACCATTCGGGCAAAAAACCAAAAATGGCAGATCGTCTTCATCAGTCCAGACTTCCCAATCACTCTCAGTACCAGGAATCTTGTCAGCCGCGATCGCGAAACATTCCGTATTGGCGGGGCAGAAGGGAATTTCCTTAATCTGCCAAATCCATTTCAGCAAACCCTCGTAGGTCATGCGCTGGGGAATCCATTTGCCATTCAGGACACCAACAGCAACACTGGCGTTCAAGTGGTCGCGCAAGCCGCGATCGCCTTGGGGCAGTTGCGGGACAAAGAAATCCCGAAATTCAGGCCAGTGAATTAGATCCCCGTCTTGCTTATTGGCGTGGCAGTAATTCACAAAATCCTGCATCTGGGGGAAGCGCTTTGGATACAACGACTTCCAGGGCGCAAAGAAATGACTCGCCTCCCGTTGCTGGTTGCTGTAAACCTCCATCCCACTAGCCACAACTGCTGCCCTAGTCAAATCTACGCACTTTGCCACCTCCGGGTGCAGGTCTGGGTGCATAGCCTGGTGAATCACCCGCTCCCCTAGCGCCTCCATTTCTCGCGGCTTCATATTCTCCACCTGACGGTGACTGAGGTGCATAGACTGAACCCAAGCGCCAGATACTCCTAACCTCGCGAGGCGATCGCACAAAGCTTGCGGATCGCTCAACCAGTCTGGCACTACTGGATTAATCCCTACTACTACCTCCTGGCCTGCGGCTTTGAGCGAGGCAATAAATTCAAATCTTTCTTCAATACTGGGCGCTCCTGGCTCCACTCGCCGGACGATATCCTCATCCAAGGTAGCCAGAGAAATGTACCAAACGCTCTGCCTATCAAGCATCTTTAGCGCTGCCATTGCCTTGCGCCCACCCTTGGTTTGAAAGGCGATCGGGATACCCTGTAGCTGCATCAGTTCTATTAATCGCAAGGACAAATCAGCCCGTTCATTGCTGACCGCGAACGGATCGGTTTTATTGGAAAAAACCACTCCATACCCTTGCTGCAACAGCCATGCTTCGTAGCTATTGCGGTTCCTAAAATCTTGCAACAGATTTAAAGTGGCATCTAAATCCTCGTCTTCCACTTTACGGTTAGGCGAATTCAGATTCGCAAAGCAGTAAGCACATCTATGACTGCACAGATTCAAAGTCAGTTCTAAAGGTAGGCAGCTATTGTGCAGAAAGCCGCCCCAGTAAGTTTTTAGCAGCATGGTTGTCCGGGATTACTGGGATCAGTATCCCCAAGAGCGATAGCGCTAGCGCGTATGCCTTTGGCACGCTACGCGAACGCAGAGCTTCGCGCAATCCAGGAGCAAGGAATTCGCAATTAATATCAGCCGTGCATTTTCAGCAATTTATCGGCCTGCTCTGCGGACAAAGCGAATTTAGGCAAGCCGCCGCCTGGTTTACCAGGGACTCGATCAAACCCCAATTTTTCGTAAAACGGAACCGCGTTAGGGAGCGCTTCTAATTGCACCTTGCCGCCATACCCTCTTTTGACGCTTTCCTTAATGACTGCAACTATAGCCGTCGTCCCAGCGCCCTTAACCACTTTCTCGTCTCCGGGGATTCTGGCGACATTCCAGGGAGCGCTCGCCAGCAACTCTAAATACAAATACCCATTCCGCGACGTAACATAGGCGGATGCTTGCAACCTACCTTTGACATCTCTTACCGAGATGAAGTTTTTCGGGCGATCGCTGGCCTCGAACTCAATCATCCCGGCAAGATGTCTGGAGCTTCTGACCTCGTTTTTCCAATCGGCGGGGAAGCCCGGTGTGTTTTGATATGTATCTGCAAAGTCACGCCATTTAGCTATATCTTCATATTCGCGATCGCCAAACCCGCCAGAGCTAGCAGTAAGCCCTCCAGCGGATTTACTGCCCTTAGCGGTTCCTTTAGCGGTTCCGTTACTTCCTGCCACTGCTGTTGACCGAATACGTCTAGCAGCAGAGTCACCAGATTAATGAATAGTCAGGGCGATCGCGCTATCGCAGGGCTTCGCTTAATCGTGTAAATCAGCGAATTACTAGCTGTTGTACATTCTCAGTAATTTTTGGGCTTTTTCGCTGGACAGGACGTAGCCACCGGAACCAGGCTCGAACCCCAGCTTTTCATAAAAGAGGATTGCACTATCTAACGGGAATAATTTCACTTTACCGCCATAGCCTCTTTTGACACTTTCTTTGATGACTGCAACCATAGCCGCTGTACCAGCGCCCCTCACAACTCGATCATCGCCTTTGGTTTTGGCGATATTCCAAGGGGCTGTGGCTAGCAACTCAAGGTATAGGTGGCCTCTTGAAGAATTTGCGACAGATGCAGATGCCTGCAACCTACCCTTACCGTCCCGAATCGATATAAAATCTCGAACTGCGGCATAATCAGTTACTGCGGCTCTACCAAGATTATAGGCATCTCTGATTTGCATTTTCTGATAATCCGACAAATCAGATCTATCTTGGAATTCCATAGCGGTTTTTCCCCAGGTATCTAAAATATCTGCCTTATCGGACGATGTGGCACCAGCGGCTGAGTCAAAACGATGATTGGCGCTTACCGATTTACTGCCCTTAGCGGTTCCTTTAGCTGTTCCACTGCTTCCTGCCACTGCTGCCACCAAGAGCTACTGGCAATAGAATCACCCAGCCATAAAAGAAGGGTTGGCAATATTGCCAACCCTTCTTTGCAGAGAAAATCCTAATTCTAGCGGCCTTTTTTCTTGGAGGGTTTCGGCGAGTTAACCTTTTTGGGATCGCCAGCGAGCGCGCCCCCGGCTTTCTCCTCCAGATCGTGAACCTCTTCCCAATACTTTTTGTTCGCGGCTTTGTCGTCTGCCATATTTTTTCTGGTTATTTATCTTACTTTAAGGCTAGCTTTGTAGCCCAAGGATGTCAAATACCACTGCTAGAGTCACCGAGTTACGCTTGACAGCGGCAAGCGACCTTTTGGCGCTGGGGAGTCTGTCAGAGGCGGTGATTCTAGAACAGTTACAGCGTTTTGACAATGGCTGCTTCTAGGTCAATTTCCGTCACCAACAAGGAACTCCAACAAATTAAAGTGCTAGCAGGATTTGGGTTGTCGATCCCCAAAATAGCACTCGTACTTGGCATTTCCGAATCCACCTTTTACCGCCGCAAGCGGTTATTACCAGCCGTAAAAGAAGCATACGAGCAAGGCATTGCATTGGCAGAGTATGCGATCGCCAAGACCCTATACGATATGGCGACGGTGGATCGCAATTTAGGGGCAATTATCTGGTGGGAAAAAACTAGGTTTGGGCGAAGCGATCGCCCTGCGATTGAAACTGTTGACGTTACTGAAAATCAGCCTCAAATCGTGCTTTATCTCCCGGAAAATGAGCGCGATCTGCCACCGCCAAAGCCAATAAAGATTGATGATGGCGAAACAGTCTAAATCTAAAAACATTATTCGGATTGCTCCGCAGCCGGGACCCCAAGAACAATTTTTGCGGAGCGCTGCTGACTGGGTAATCTACGGCGGAGCAGCAGGGGGAGGTAAGACCTACGGACTGCTACTGGAGTGCCTGCGCCACTGCTCCAACCCCCGATTTGGGGCGGTGATTTTCCGTCAAAGCTTCGCCCAAGTCATGGAAGAAGGGGCGCTTTGGGATACTTCTGAAGAAATCTATCCCCTGATGGGGGCGCAACCCAAAAAGGCTAATCTTGACTGGATCTTTCCTAGTGGAGCCAAGATCGGGTTTGCTCACCTAGCTCGCGACCAAGACAAGTTTAAATACCAGGGGGCGCAAATTCCTCTGATTTGTATGGACGAGTTGACCCATTTCCCGGAGTCAGCGGTTTTTTACTTGCTCTCCCGGAACCGATCTACCAGTGGCGTGCGCCCTTACTTTCGCGGCACTACCAATCCTGATGCCGATAGCTGGATTGCCGACTTCATTTCTTGGTGGATTGATGACGAGGGGTTTGCGATCGCCGAGCGTAGCGGTGTCGTCCGGTGGTTTGTCCGCCATCGGGGGGAGATTGCCTGGGCTAGCGATCCGGCGCAGCTCACTAGCCGCTATCCAGAGCTAATGCCCAAAAGTTTTACCTTCATCAAAAGCACCATTCACGACAATCAAATTCTTCTCTCAAAAGATCCGGGCTATTTAGGCAACCTGTTAGCATTACATCCTTTGGATCAGGCTCGGCTCTTGCTGGGAAACTGGAAGGTACGGGCTGAGGCCGGGAAAGTTTTCAACCGGACTTGGTTTGAGGTCGTGGAGGCAGATGCCGTCGCTCCCGGCTTTGAAGTCCGATTCTGGGACTTGGCAGCAACTGAGGCGGAGGTGAGGGCGAACGCCTGCTATACGGCAGGGGTAAAAATGCGGGCTGTCTACGATCGCGATGGTGAAGTCACTTTCTACATCATGGATTGCATTGCCGAACAAGTCGGACCAGCCGGAGGCGATGCCTTGATGAAGGCTACCGCCCAGCAAGACGGGCGATTCTGCCTAGTGCGATGGGAACAGGAGGGCGGCAGTTCCGGCAAGCGGGATGAAGCTCATATTCAGGAGATGCTACCAGGGTTTGACGCGATGGGCGTACCGCCCCAGGGGGATAAGGTGGTACGGGCTAAACCTCTGGCTACGGATGCCTATCTAGGCAGGGTCAAATTAGTTCGAGGCGGATGGAACGACCAATACTTGAACTGGATGCACTCATTTCCAGATGGCAAGATCAAAGACGTGACGGATGCCAGCAGTGGCGCTCACGCTTGCCTAATTGATGAGATGCACTTGCCCAAGCCGGGATTTGGCAGATACAACTATTAAAGCGTCCAGTAAGTTGCAACATCAAGCCGATTGCGCCAGGGCAATAGCGCTCCTTTGAGATCCATCAAAATGCAGTTCGGCGAAAGAGTCTGTTTTACCAGTGCCGCATCCTTCGCTAGAAACTGGTCGTGCGGCACTGCTAGGATAACCAGATCGGCGGCAGACGGGGGGTTATTCGCCACCAGAGGGTCGAAGGCGGCGACTTGAACTCCATAGCCTTCCAGATAAACTTGGAGCGCGATCGCCTTGCTGTTGCGGCAATCGGGGACGTTTTCTTTAAATGTCAGCCCCAAAATTAGCACCTTCCCATCCGCCGGATGCGTCAGGGTTTTTAAGAGCGCGATCGCCTCCTGACCAATATAACCAACCATCTCCTCATTGATCTGCCGTGCTGACCGCAACACGCTGCCCTCATTGGGATACAGGCTCAAGCCAAGACTTTGAGCAGCAGCGATTAGATAGTAGGGGTCTACCCCAATGCAATGCCCTCCCACCAGTCCGGGGGTGTAAGGGGCAAAATTCCATTTAGTTTTAGCCGTCGCCAGTACGTCCCAAATGCTGATACCTAGCTCTCCGCAAATACGGGCGGCTTCATTCATCAGCGCAATGTTCACATCCCGCTGGCAATTCTCCAGTACCTTGCTAAATTCTGCCACCTTGATACTGGGAGCGCGATGGATACCTGCGGCAATAATAAAACTATAAATTTTCTCCATCCGGTCAGTAGTAGCAGGGGAGTCTCCGGCGATCGCCTTCACCACCTTCGCTAGGGAGCGATCGCTGTCTCCGGGAGACAGCCGTTCTGGGGAATAGCCTACAACAAAATTAACCCCGGAATTGTCCAGAATCGGAATGCAAATTTCCTCGGTGCAGCCCGGATAAACAGTCGATTCAAAAATTACTAGGCTGCCAGGGCGAATAACCTGGGTAATGCTCCGGCAAGCAGACTTTAGCGGCTCCAAATCCGGTGACTTGTTAGCCTTCACTGGCGTGGGTACGCAAACAATGAAGCAAGTGCAGTTGGTTAGATCCGCGAATTTGTCGGTAAAAGTCAGGGATAATTGCTGCAATTCTTCAGCGGCGAACGTTTTTGTTGCGTCTATCCCCAGTCTCAGCCCATTAATGCGCCAGGAATCAATGTCGCAGCCGATAACTGGAAAATGCCTAGCCAATGCCGCCGCCAGGGGCAACCCCACATACCCTAACCCAATTACGCCGATGCGCTCTTTCATAAATTTAAATACCGAGAGGAACTGTCGGACGGCTTGGCATGGAGGTATCGCCCAGTCGTGGCGATGCTGGCATGGCCTAGGGTTTGCTGCACCAGATGGATCGGGGCATTATGGTCGAGGCTGTGGGAAGCGTGGGCGTGGCGCAGGTAATGGGGGCTGGCCTTGCACCCAGCCCGTTCAAACGCCCTTTTAACTAGCTTGTACAGATCGAACCTAGTTCCAGCAAAAAATGGGCTTTCATCGCTCTGCCGCGCTGCCTGTAATTCCAGCCAAAAAGCATTAGGTAGCAGCACGGAGCGGGTTTTACCACCTTTACCAAAAACCGTCGCAGTTCCAGCGTCACCAGAGGGGCGCAAATCTTTCCATCGCAACCCGCACAGTTCTGAGCTTCGGAAGCCGCTAAAATACAACATCTTCAGGACTAGCCGCGCCTGTTCGTCCAACTCCAGGCGAATGGCGGCAGCAACCTCAGCCTCGCCCAGTATCCTCTCCGAGAGGGTTTCCCGCACTTTTGGCGGATGCAGCAGTTGGGCAGCATTGCTTTGCAGGTGTCCCGCCTTGCAAGCAAAGCTCAGAAGAGATTTAACGGCAGCGATCGCCGTCCTTTGACTGCTGGCAGCTAATCCCCGCTGCTGCAAGTCGCTGGCAAAGCGCTGCAAGTCGCTTAAATTAGCGGCCTTCAGCCCTTTCCCCGCATTTTCCAAAAACTGTAGAGCGTAGCGCCTGTAATAGTCCTGAGTCGCTAAACTGCGCCCATACAGCCATTGATCGATGATTTCTAGGTCTGACAGCGGCACATTATGTTTGTAATGTTAATTTGATGCTTCTGCTTTAGCGTCACCTGCAACCCGCAACTGGCAAATGCAGCCCCATCCATCGGTGATAACAAATACAGTTTTCCGACCAGATTAATGAGCAGCAACAAAACTCAAATACCTCCAGCAGACTCGCCGATCTTGCGAGAGCAGGCAATTAATCATTTTAAACATTGTTTTCCAGCCTATAAAGACTTGAATTGCTATCTAGAAGAGGGCGGATTGTGCATTGCAATCCAGACCATTGAAGCAGCAAATTATCTTAAATTACAAGCCCATGAAATTCTCGTCAGATCGATGCTAACGATCGGCGTACAGCAAGTTAGAATTTTAATCCAGGGATATCTCTTTCTGACCGTCTCCGCTTGCGGTGGTGACGCACAAATGACAGTAGCTCTATCAGAATTATCGGAAACAAACTTGCCTCCTTCACAAAATAACTCGGCGTTTGATCTGCCTAGCGACTTCAATATCATCGGAAAAACTTATAAAGAGATCGTTAAAGAATTGGTGGCATTCCAGCCAAAGTCAGAACAAGACAAATGCCTAAAAGCGATCGCCACCAAAACAGACGCGGGGATGGCTCTGATTTCTGCGGTTGTTAAATTTTACAACAAGCCTAGGAATGCCAGAGAGGGTTTGCTAAAAGCCGCCAGGGTCTTGTGCAGAGAGCGGTGATACTCAAGCATACAGATTTACCCCGTCCGGACATGACAGCGAAAGATGCTCTTGCCTTTGCGATCGCTAAAGCGGCAATTTCCCAGGATTCAGATTTACTAGCAGCGGCTAGTCAACAATTGAGCAAATGGGGAACCCAAGAAGCTGCTGCCATTTGGCAGAAAATCAAGCCCCTAATCCTAGAGGCTGAGGAATCATGGCTGGTAAGGCAACTGTCCGGCCTGACTCTTTGAGGTTTTATTATGTCTGGAAAATCTTTGGCGATGAGCGATCTAGATACGCATCTCAACTCCATAGGGGAATGTTTGGCACAAGTGAAAGCGCTAGAGGATGAAAGGCGGATATTGATAGATGAGTACCAACAACGACAGACCGGATATTTTAAGCAACCTCATAACTCAAGTAGCGCTCACGAATCAAACGTTGATCTCTATGGACAAAGCCTTACAGTCCATGAGAGACGAGCTAGCGGATCTGCGTAAGGCAGTAGAAAGCACGAAGGATCGCATCACCTCCCTAGAATTTTCCCAGAAGCAGGATGATGGACGGAGAAAGACATTCGACCGAGCCGCCTATACCATCGCCATTACCATTGTGCTGGCATTTTTGGGATGGGCTTGGACGATGTATGAATCCCGCATCACTAACTCCAATCCACAGCGCCTTGAACAGAAGCAACGCTAGCAGTAGTTCTGGACTTTTGCAAAGCCTTTCGTAACTGCACTAAACAACCATCGGTGTCCAAGCCCAAGGTTTTAGCGATCGCCCCCATATCCTGTCCCTGGAAAAAATAAGCCTTGAGAATCCATTTTTCATGCCAATTTAACAGTCCTAAATCTATATCCAAATGCAACTCTAATTGAGCGTCTGGGGGATTGCTACTCTGACGCTCAATTATGACATCGCTACTGGCAACCAGATTGCAAGCAGCGATCGCCCCCCGCGCTTCCAGTAATTTCTCTAAACTGATTCCTAACTCAGATGCAATCTCTTTTTCACTGGGCTGTCTCCCCAGACTAACAGCCAATTTTCGTTCAATTCGCCGACTTTTTTGGTTTAAATCGTATTGATTGCGGGGGATTTTGATCTGGGAGGCGCGATCGCGTAAATAATTCAGTATCCGCCCCCGAATTTTGGGGACAGCAAAGCTAGAAAATTTATGCCCCAACGTCGGGTTAAACGCCTCTACGCAACTAATCAAAGCTAAAGCAGCGACTTGAAATAAATCCTCCCAAGGAATTGTAGTATTTGCCGCGATCTTAACCGCCACTGAGCGGGCTAGGGGCAAATTGGCGGTAACAATTTTATTTCTCAACGGCACAGATTTAGTGCGCCAATACTCTTGATAATCCGCCGCATCCACAGGCATTTTAATCAGTTTCGCTCTAATTTTCCAAGATAAAATCCACCAGAAATCGCGTTGAGCATTCCCATCACAATCTCTTCATTAGGCTGAATTTCCAACAGCCAGCCTAAGCGCCTCATAGCGGCTATTTTTTGTAGCAATATTCCCTTGCATTTTTCGCCAGGAGTATAAGCCAGCACATCGGCTTTTTCCAGGGCAAAGTTGACATTCCCCATTGCTGCTTGCAAGTTTTCCTCTAACCCTTCAATCAAAGTTAGCAATTTCAAAACTTGTTGCTGATCCAATAGCGACGACAACCTCACCAACCGATCCCAGACTATCTCTAGATCGGAGCGAGGCAGATCCAATGCTTGCAGGCAGCGGCGGGAATCGGCATTTAGATCGATGAGCATAATGAGCGATCGCCAAAAGAAGGGTTGGCAAATTTGCCAACCCTTGTTTGCAATATTGCCTAGGTGACGTACCTACACCGCCTGAGTACAGGTCGGTGTAGGCTTCTCAGAGACTCTTCGTTGAAGACATAATCTGAGCTTTTAGATCGTGCGTCCCACGATTCTTTATG
>CAKZHE010000325.1 GCA_936920195.1 uncultured cyanobacterium
TACATATAGTGTTTTGTAGGGGCAATCCCCCCGTGGTTGCCCCTATTCCTAGGATAGTTGCGTAAGTCCTGTTTGAGCAGAATATAGGATCAGAAATGCCGGAGCCTGTGATTAGAGAGGGCTAATTAAATCCCTGGCAGGGCATCCCAGGGTTGAATTGCCAAGTCTCCCAAAGTAATCGTAAAACTCTCCTGCTTGCCAGTAGCAACAAATTTAATAATAGTTTCGCAGGTGACAGCTACGGCTAACATGACTAAATTCCGCGCTAGGGGATAGTCGCAAACATCATCATTGACGGGGGATGGGACGCGATAAAATTGATTCCAAATGATTTCGGCATAATCTGCGGCTAGTCCACTATGAAGACAAGGCAAGTTGGCAGTAGCGCAACGATCTTTGACAATCTGCCTTGCCACACTATTATCAAAGGCATCCACCACTAAAGCGCTACCAGCCAACAATTGCGCCACATTGCTCGCAGTTAATTCTTTGATTTGCCCATCCACGGCAGTTCCCAAAGCTCGATAAAGACTGTTGGCTAAAATTTTGGCTTTATAAGCTCCAACATCGGAACGATAATAGGGTTGAGTAGAAAGATTGCGTTCTTCAATGCGATCGCAGTCAATTACCTTCAATTTACCAAATCCTGAGCGTGCCAAATTTTCGGCAATATTTGCTCCCAATGCTCCCGCACCGCAAATTGTCACTGGGAAGTTTTGCAATTTCCCCATCGTTTCAGGAGAGCGATATAGTTGTTCGTGGAAAAAAACTGACATGGTTTAATTATCTCGCCCTTCAATCACGCCCACTAGGGATTGCAAATCAAAATCAGCATCCCTGCCACTCAAACAAATTCCCGAACTAACTACAGTTAAATCATTTTTGGCGATCGCGGAAGTATGGCGTTGCCCATCCCCCGTTGTCCATTCTACTTGCCAAAACTCCCCGCGATCGCTAAATTTTTGCAAATCTCCCCCCCCTTGTCGCAAAGCTCTCCGCAACCGCTTTTCATCCCATTGTTGTTGAAATTCCCTTTTGGGTTGAATTGCTAAATCATAAACCGTCCGCATTTCCGGCGATATGCCTTTGAATTGCACTTCAGCAGTTAAGGTTAATTCTTTTAAATGGTTGAGCAATTCTTCGACCACCAAAGGGTCAGCACGGCGGTCAATATCATTAAACCACCAAGCACCGCCATTCCCACAGGCAATAATGGTTTCAAATACATTCCCTTCAGTCACTAAATGGACTGGCACTGGTTGGGCAATCCCAAAGCGCTGTTTGGCATCGGATTCATTTACCGGATATGCCAGCCAAGTTTGGCCTTGCAAAACCCGAATTAGTCGCAACCGCAGGGGTTTAAATAGTTTTAAGTATTCCGCAATTTGGGGTAGACTGGCTTCAGTAATGACTTTCGCCGTCTTCTCGTCTATCGGCTGAAAAATCCCCCAGCCTTCAAAGTCGCGTGGTTCAGTGGCAAAAGTGCAAACAATCGCCGCTACTCTTGTTCGTACCCTGCCCCCACGAACACAGGGGGCTAAAAACTGCCTGTCGCGCAATTGTACTTCTTGGGCGGCAACTTGATTGAGTAGCTGGCGAATGTCAGTCATCTCAACCCCCAGGAGACCCGCACCATAGCTGTACTCAGCTTGGTGTCGGGAGGAATGGGGGTGAATTGCGAAACGTCCCCTGAGTCAATTTTTGCATCAGCAAAAACCGGGAAGAGGACAGTTGAGTAATTCGCCAACTCACTGTCCATAGTTATAACCGTCCTTTTTGTGAATAGTTTGGCAATATTTAGAACTAATGCCCTGAACCAAGGTATCAGCAGAGATATTAAATGAGCCGCTAGACCTAACAGCTACACGCCCGACATAGTTGCCAATTTTCTTACCTGCGGTAACAATTGCTTTCACAATATCGCCAGTCTGGAAACCTTTAACAAACTTGAACTGTGGTACATAGCGAGATGGGAAACCAAACTTGTCGGTTCTGCACATTTGGCGGCTACCGTGTCCAGTGGCTTTAATTAGCAAAGGCTTGTTGGTCTTCAGTTTTAACCCGTCAATCTTCCCCACACAAGCAGCGTCTAACCAGTGGGTTTTAGGCAGGTTCAATCGAGTCCGGTTGAACTTAGTTAATCCACCTGACCCAGTGTTAACAGGTAGCCCCAGAGCTTTTAATTGTTTAAACAATTCCCATCGGGTAGAGTTAACTGCCGCCGCATCTTTAAGCGGTTTCTTGGCTTGGGTTAATATCCGGTTGAGAACATCAGGTTTCTTGGCAAGAAATTGCTCAATTAATTGAGTCCCCTTTTGCTGATTGCACTTCTCACAAGCTAGGCAAAGATTAGAAATTCGGTTAGTTCCCCCTTTGGCTTTGGGATGAATATGCTCAACTTGGAGGGACACATTTTCAACTCCACAGTAAGCACATTTCCTCTCCCATTTATTCAGAAGATATTCACGAACTTCGTACCCGAAAAGTTCTCCCTGCTGATATTCAACCCCAGAGATTTCCGGGTTTTCTATTTGTGGCAGGTCAAACCTAACAAGCTCTTGAGAAATAGCGCTAACGGGAGCAAATCTAATTAGTTTCTTTAACCAAGTTAAAGTTGTACTTACCCTGTGTTGCAAGCTAGGAGCTAACCAACCTTCAGGGCGGGTACGGTTTAAGAATCTAGCTTGACGGTAGCGAGTATGGCGATTTCTTCTCCCCCGGCGTAGGGAGCGGCGGGACTCCAGACTGGCTTTAATGGTTTGACCCCGATGGGTTAGTTCGGCTCCAAAAATAACTTTGTGGCCTTGTAGTATGGCAATGCCAGTAGTTTTAGAGCCTGGGTCTATTTTCAGGGTTAAAGTTTTTGTGGTTTCTTTAACCTCCTCTTTCAAGATGATGGTAAATGGATAGAGTCTAAATACCGCAGCCTTACCCTGCTTTAGCAATAGCCTTGCCGAAGCTGGGTGAATTGGTTCGCTTGGCTTTTTGTTGGTATCTAGCACCAAGGTAAAATTTGACATTGTTTAAGGTCTCCCTTGCGGGGTAATGTTAGCTTCGTCAATGTTTAGGGTCGGTAACTATCTCAAAAGCACTGGTTTAACCCTTAAGCCTGTTTAACTTTTGAGTTCTAGAGCAGTGGACTAGCTATGCCTGAAGGCACGCTGGTGCGAACGCATCCACTGGTAGGTCTTTAACTCTTGCCCTAAACGTAGTAAAAGCGTTCTCTTACTTAGACTGGTCAACTAGGCTCTTTCAAGCCCCCGCTATATCGGAGTACCGATATAGCGGTGGGTTGTTGACAACCATTATTCCGACAACTCTTTATTCCGTCTCCTTCAGGCTAAGATGGGTTTGACCCCCTGCGCCTCCGTCAACCTACCTAAACTTTACACTTAGTTTAATTAAAGATCCTGGTTTTACTGGATACATATCGCCAAAATCTTCCGGGATAGAGAGAGTTTTGCCTGTAAATATCTAGCTATACAACCATTGCTCTTGACTCTAGCAATTGTTAAAAATTAATATCTGCTTGATAAAATTTAATGCTTTTACAGTGCTATATGGTAGTGGTTTAGGATAAATTAATAGGAGGTTAGTTTTAATTGAGTGGATGAAGAACTTCCAACCCCAAAATAACAATGGACAGCCTCTCAAGGGGGCAAAACTGGCTTGGCATCTCTATCGCCAACATCTAGAACTGAGCGAACTTGGTGCGGAAGCATCCCAATTAGAAAGAGAACTTCAGCAGCAACGGCGATCGCAATTACAAAAAAATCCCATTTTCAGAGCTTGGCAATGCCTGTTAGTCGGAATATTTTTCAGTAGTCTCTGTGGGTTGCTAGCGCTGTTTAGCCAACCGGAAGAAATTTTAGTCAGTGCTATTTTGGGGTTTATTTTAGGGGTTTCTGGCGCAGGGTTGCGGTTTTGGTACTTTTAAGGCTGATCGCGCTTGCTTAAACAACTTCATTTGGGCATAGAATGAAAACTTAGATTGGGTGCGAAGCTCTGCGATCGCGTAACGTCCGAAAGGCATACGCGCTAGCACGCTCATAGAGCTTGACCTTGGCAATCAATTAGCACTTGACGGTTTACCCACTACAATTTAAATAGTAAATCTAAATTTTTAGTAAATTTATGTCAAAAGAAAAGGAAAAGGGCAATCGAGAAACCAAAAAGCCCAAAAAAGACTCCGATGGCAGTAAAAAGCAAAAAAAAGACCCCAACAGGCATGATGGCTTTGGAGGTAAGCTAAATTAAATCCTGTTTCCGCCTTCACTTGACAAAACTTCACTATTTTTGGCAATCTGAAGGCGGATTCTTTGGGAAAATAGATCTAGACAAGGATGTTGCTGCACCCCAGAGGAAAGCAATTATTTTTAGGTGTGAAGCATGATTTATGACAATCTACTGTTGGCATTCGGTTCGATCGTACTAGCAGAGGTAATTCGGGATTTTTACCACTTGGCAGGACACTATTGGGAGCCATTGCAAAACTGGCATACACTACACCACAAAGCCTATCGTCCCGATCTGAGTATGGTCAGTTTAGAAGCTTATTGCAAGGCACAACTCTACAATGACGTGCCGGAAGCGACTTGTATGACGGTATTGACAGGACTGGTAGCGCTGCTGAGTCACAATAATTATCTGTGGTTAGGTTGTTTGTATTCTTTCAGTTTTTTAGTCACGGCAGGGGCGCGAAGCTCTGCGCGCGCGATCGCGCTATCGCAGGGTTGGTGGCTGAAAACAGATTATACTCACGAACCAGGGGAGTTATTAGTTCCGCCTTCCCAATGGAAAGTAAATCGCACCTATCACTGGCGACATCATTTCGATCGCGGCAATGCCTATTTTTGCGGTAGTTTGACTTTAGTAGATAAAGTTTTAGGGACAAGTTTATCTCTGCAAGGAAAAGTTGTGGCAGTGACTGGGGCATCGGGAGCCTTGGGGCAAGCTTTAATTAAAGAGTTAGGGGCAAAAGGCGCAAGAGTGGTAGCGCTGACAACATCAAATAATTGGCAATTAGATTCTCCTGCTGAAGTGGTGCAGTGGAATTTAGGCGCAGAAGCGGAATTAAGTGCCAGAATGAAAAAGATTGATATTCTGATTATCAATCATGGCATAAATGATCGCGGCGATCGCTCTCCGGAAGCTATTCAAACTGCCTTTGAAGTCAACACATTTTCGGCTTGGCGGTTGATGGAATTGTTTCTGAACAGCGTCCAGAGTTCCTCAGATCGCGCCCTAAAAGAAATTTGGCTCAATACCTCGGAAGCCGAAGTTAATCCAGCTTTTAGCCCCCTCTACGAATTATCTAAGCGGACATTAGGAGATTTAATTACCCTGCGGCGACTGGATGCCCCTTGCGTAATTCGCAAGTTGATTTTAGGTCCTTTTAAAAGTCAACTAAATCCAATTGGTATCATGTCGCCGAATTGGGTAGCTTGGGCAATTGTAGCTTTAGCTCAAAGGGATTTTCGGGATATTATTGTGACGATTAATCCCTTAACTTACTTAGCTTTTCCGATTAAAGAATGGGGGCGATCGCTTTATTTCCGTCTCTTTTCTGGTAGTACAAAGAAACCGGAAATAGTCAATGAACAATTGAAATCACAACAAATTTCTCGCTGATGCTTATTGTTTTTGAGCCGCTTTTTCGACCATCTCTAGCCTCAAACTCAAGCGTTCAGCAATTTGTTCCACAGTCATTCCTAACTCTAACAACAAAGGAACTGTTTCGAGTTTAGTTTCGAGCTTGCCTTCGAGCTTGCCTTCGAGTCTACCTTCAAGTTTACCTTCTTCTTTGGCTTCTTGGTAAACTTTGCTTTGCTTGAGATCGCTGAGTGCAAACATAGCTTCTATCTCCTGGCGACTAAGATGGATGAATTTATAAACCAGTATGTTCTCAATTAATTCGATAACTTTCCGCTGAAATGCTAAATCCCTAACTTCCTCCCTGGCTTTTTGGAGCAATTGCTGAGTTTGGCTCACTGCTGCTGACTTGCTACCAACTACTAGCTGAACCATGCTCAAGCTCAAGGACTGATTAGCGATCGCACCTAATTGATCTAAATATACCACCTTTAATTGCTGATTTTGCTCCAATCCCTGATACTGTTTGGGTAATCCCGGATCTAGACGGTGATTGGCAAATATCGCTACTGCCAGAAAATCGTTGGCGGGTTGGTATTGCCCTAAATAAACGAAAATCTCGGTAATAAACCGCCAGTAAAAATCATCTTTGGGCTGAAACTGGACTTCAATAAAATAGATTGGTTGCTCAATAGCTTCTAGGGGTGGTAAAAATACTCCGTCAAAGCGCCGCGCTAGTTCTTTGATTTCTGCTGAGGAAAATTGATAGCCCTGAGCTAGAGAGGGTGATTCTCCCAGTAGCTCAAATAATAAACTAGGGAAAGTTTGAAATAATTGATAGAAAATTGTGTCGGTTCTCACAGATTCGGGATGGGGAGCGTAGAGAATTTAGGAATATTTTAGCAGGCGATCGCACGAGTTTGCCCTCTAGTTAAGTTATAATCAAAAATGACCCCCTGGAAATTTTGAGGAGTTGGATAATGAACAGTTCTGTAAATCCCCCAGGTGCAACAGGGATGCCGGAGGAAAGTACCGGAACCATTTTACAGCGGGGAGGGGAGGAACTGCTACTATCTAAGGCTAATGATCGTTTGGCAGTGAAAGCAAATTCTCCTCAAATTAATTTGACTGCTAAAATTCCTTCCCAAAGCAATCAACAAATTCCTCGCACCCAACTGAGGGAATTTATTGTCGCTCCAGAAACTTTGGAAACCACGATGCAGGCGGCGCGAAGTTTGCCAGAAGTTACTTTTGTTAGCCATGTCTATCGATTAAAGAAGAATTTACAAGTTTTAGTTTATTTAACTGATGAAATTACTATTCAATTTAGCGAACAAACCGAGGAAAATACTCGAAAAGCGATCGCCGACGAGTTTGCCTTGAAGCTTGGCAAAACTGTAGATGGAATTCCTAACACTTTTGTTTATCAAGTTACCAAGCAATCTACTGAAAATCCCGTCAAAATTGCTAACCGTTTAATGGGGCGCAGCCAAGTATTAACGGCGGAACCAAATATTATTATCCGCCAAGAACAACACTACCGTCCCAAAGATTCCATGTATAACCAACAGTGGTATCTCAACAACAGTGGCGGGGCAGAAATGTCGGCAACTGCTCATATTTTTGCCGAACAAGCCTGGGAAATTACGAAGGGAGTTCGTTCGGTAATTATTGCCGTAGCAGATGATGGGTTCGATCTCAATCATCCCGATTTTCAAGGCAATGGCAAAGTCGTTTTTCCCAGAGATTTAAAAGAACAGGATTTTACCCCTTTGCCTACGGAGCCAGAAGAAAATCATGGTACTGCCTGCGCTGGGGTAGCCGTGGCAGAAGAAAATGGTACGGGGATTGTGGGGGTTGCTCCCGGTTGTGCCTTGATGCCAATTCGGACTACAGGTTATTTAGATGATGACTCCGTAGAACAAGTATTTGATTGGGCGATCGCCAAAGGTGCTGCCGTCGTATCCTGTAGTTGGGGCGCTGCCGCCGTGTACTTTCCCCTTTCCCTCCGCCAACGGGCTGCCCTCACCCGCGCCGCCACCACTGGGCGCAATGGCAAAGGTTGCGTTATAGTCTTTGCGGCGGGCAATGCCAACCGCCCTGTCAGCGGTACTGTGAATGAAAGGGGTTGGGCGAGTGGGGTATTACAAGGCTCAACGGAATGGTTAAATGGCTTTACTATCCATCCCGACGTAATTGCAGTTTCAGCTTCGACAAGTTTGGCGAAAAAAGCCGCCTACAGCAATTGGGGAACCAATATTTCCGTTTGCGCTCCCAGTAACAATGCCCCGCCAGGAATGTGGTTTGAACAAACTGGCTATACCTATACCGCCCCAGAAGTGAATTCGCCCCTGCAAGGTTTAGGTATTTTTACTGCTGACCGGATGGGGGCAGCAGGGTACAGTACCACCAATTTTACGAGCGATTTTGGCGGCACTTCTAGCGCTTGCCCAGTGGTGGCAGGAGTGGCGGGTTTAGTATTATCAGCTAATCCGGATCTGACTGCCCAAGAAGTAAAGCGAATTCTGCAACAAACCGCTGATAAAATAGTTGATAGCGATGCCGATCCTCAGTTGGGTTTGCGGTTGGGAACCTACGATGCCAACAGTTTTTCCCAATGGTTTGGCTATGGAAAAGTAAATGCTTTTAAAGCGGTGCAGTTGGCACAACAAAAGCGGCAACCGCCCCCACCTCAAAGCGTCAAAAAAAGCAATAATAATACCTTGGCAATTCCAGATAATACACCCCAGGGAGTGAATAGTACCATTACCGTGAGCGATCGCGCTTTAATTAAAGATATCCAAATAAAAGTTAATATCGAACACGCCTTTTTGGGAGATGTGGAAATTAATCTGATTAGTCCAACGGGGCAATCGGTATTATTGCAAAGTCGGACTTTAGGGGCTGCCACCCAGTTAAATGCGGTTTATACAGTCCAAAATACCCCCGCGTTGAAACAATTGGTGAATTTGTCAGCCACGGGAAATTGGCAGCTAAATGTCTGCGATCGCGTGCCAACAGATGTGGGAACCTTAAAGGGTTGGGAACTAACTTTATCCATTGGTTAACGGAACCGAGGAATACAGGACTTACGCAGTTACTCCGCATATAGCGTTGAGGGTGGGTTACGCTGCGCTAACACGCCCTACAGATAGAGGCATTGTGTAAGTCCTAGAATAGTCTGGACAGATCTAGCTGCGCTGGGATGTTTTTTTAATCTAGGGATTACCTAGCCTTTACTTCCATTGTTTAAACTAGACTCGCATTAGTTTAGGCATTTTTTCCATCTAGAAGAGTTTCCCCCCATGCTGACCGCCAATAGCCAGGTTCTAGAGAAAGACCAATGGGAGCTAGAGCGAGAACGTCGCTTGCATTTTTTTGGTAAGGGGCAAATTATTCCTTTGCTACCCCAGGGAATTTGGCAGGTACATCAAGGACTAATCCAGCTGACAATGCTATCGGCGAGCGGGGATGAAGTGCTTTTGGGCTGGGCGGGAGAAGGTAACTTTTTTGGCCTGTGGTTAACAATTTTGCAAGCCTATAATGCTACCGCTGTCTCCAATGTGCATTTAAAATGGTTTTCAGTCAAAGAAATAGAAGGTTCTCCACGCATATCTCAGATAATCGCCTTGCAACTGAAACAGCGAATTCAACAAAGCGAGGCACTATTAGCGATCGCCGGACAGCGCCACGTTGAGGAGCGTCTCAAGCAACTGCTATTATTGTTGAAACAAGAAATGGGTCAACCAGTCCCCGGTGGCACTCGCCTCAATATCCGGCTCACTCATCAACATATTGCTAGCGCCATTAGCACCACGCGAGTGACAATTACACGACTCCTGAGTAAATTGCAGCAACAGGGTTGGATTATTTTAGACCGCGATCGCCACATTGTTATTCCCTCCACTATCCAAGAAATTCCCCTCGTTCGCAACAGCATTTAAGCTATCAACCCTGTCGGGGCAGCATCTAGGCTGTTGGCTTTGTGCCTTAGTGGTCAAACAAGCAAAACTTTATTTCCCAGTTGGCGATTCTCTTCCAAACAGGACTGCTGTAGCAGTAGAGTTGTATTTTATTATTAGACACACTGGGAAATACTCTTATGCTGGCATACCTCCTGGCAATAACTGTGGCTCTAGGGAGCCTAGCCATCTACATCGCAGCTTTCTTTTTCCAAGGAATTCACCGCAAGAGCGATTTTTATTGGAGTGGCGTGGGACTATTCTACGCCCTGGTTTTATGGATATGTGCGGGACGTATTACTGGTGGGTTATTGCTAGGACAGATTGCTGGTGTTGCCCTTCTAGGGTCTTTTGTCTGGCAAACTTTGGTTTTAAGACGAGAACTATTGCCAGCGGAACAGCGAGCAGGCATTCCCAACCCAGAAGAACTTCAGCAAAAACTTAGTCAGTTGCCTATTCCAGACAGTTTAAAGCAGTTACCCAAGCAAATTGGTGGCGCTTTCTCTGGAGTTCAAACTACTGTGCAGCAAACCATCGGCAAGTTAATTAAGCGCACTCCGAAAGTAGATGCGCCCAAGAATCCTCAGCCATCGGTTTCCCAGCAGCTGAAAGATGCTACCGCTGATGAGGAAAAGCCTGCAAGTAAACCGCCAACTCCCCCAGCACCTGCGGCGGAAGCAACTGTTCCACCGCCAACTCCTCCAGCACCTGCGGCGGAAGTGTCAACTCCTCCAACACCCGTTGAAGAAAAACCAACTACTTCAGTAGAAGTTGTTGCGGAAGTGCCAACCACTTCAACCATTGTGGAAGATGTGGCAACCACTTCAACCATTGTGGAAGATGCGCCAACTACTGCAACGTCTGTGGAAGATGTGGCAACCACTTCAACGTCTGTGGAAGATGCGCCAACCACTTCAACCATTGTGGAAGATGCGCCAACCACTTCAACCATTGTGGAAGATGCGCCAACCACTTCAACCATTGTGGAAGATGAGCCAACCACTTCAAAGCCTGTGGAAGAAGTGCCAACTACTGCAACGTCTGTGGAAGAAGTGCCAACTCCTGCAATAGAAGCAACAGCAGATTCTACACCAGAAGCGTCATCAAATGAGGCAATTGGAGAGGAAGCCGCTCCTGCCTCCGAATCAACTCCCCCAGCACAACCACAATCCCCAGAATTGAACTAATCCTAGTAGCGCATCTAGCCTAATTTGCTTTCTTTGGCAGATCTATTGGAGACGTTCCACCGGAACGTCTCTACAAACTGGGATAACCCAACATTTTAGACTAGACGTGGTACTAGTTTGGCAATAACTGGTTTTTAAAAACCACACGAAACCAAGTGTGGTTTTTCTGTTTTGTAAGAGTGGTGGAAATTCCGTACTACCAAAAAAATTTGCAAATCCTACTGAAAATAAAGAAGATTTGCCAGAATTGAAGAGTCTCTGGCTGGAATCTCAAAATCGAGCTATGCTCTAGAATCCCTTTAAATCAGGGTGACCCGGAGTCCGCGCCTACCTCAAGCATCCCTTATTGCTGCTACGGTCAAGTTCTGACAAGGTTCGGGCGTTGCGATCGCGCGTGTCCGGATCGCTTTTAATCATAACACTCTTTTCTGGAATTGCGATCAATAAATTTTGGATACTTCAAATTATGACTTCTGCCGCCCCCAGTACCAGCCGCTTTTTTGTCGCTTTCTTACCCCCATCAGCCTTTCAGGAGCAAGTGAAAGACATCCAGCAATACTTTGCCGAACGCTACCAAAGCCGCGCCGCTCAGAAATCGCCCCCCCATATCACCCTGCAATCCCATTTAAGTGCTTACTTAGCAGAAGAACTGGCAATTATTGACCCCGCTAGCCAGGAACGTTCCTTTACACCCCATATAACTGTTGCCTTTCGGGACTTAACCCGCCAAAACTTCAAAGCGGCATGGCCTGAATTTCAATTCCGCCCCTTACAGTTTGAGTTTACCGCAGCAGATTTAACTCTGCTAATTCATAACGAGCAGCGTTGGAATGTCAATAGGCATTTTCCCCTAACCATTGAGTCGATGAACAATTAGCGCCCCGCTATCTAGTTGGGGAAGCTAGCAAAATTTGCCAGGGCGCTATATCTTAGTAAATTAACAAATTAAGGTAAATAAAGAGGTTTGTACCGTTCGGCGAACGCTCAGTCGAGTTGCGGATTCACCCAAAGTTAGTCCTTAAGAATCCCCGTGTCTTTAGACTGGGGAGTGTCAATCTAACTTCTCATTCCCGATCTTTCCACCGAGCTATGACCACCAACCCAACATCAACTACTAAAGGCGATATTTTACTGGTTGACGATCGCCCAGAAAGTTCATTATTTTTATCTGTTTTCTTAACTGAACAGGGCTATCAAGTTCGCCAAGTTACCAGCGGTGAGTTAGCCCTGAGTGCCTGTCAAACTGCCTTGCCAGATTTAATTTTACTCGATCTAGTCAGGCCAGAAATGGATGGCTATGAAGTTTACGACCGTTTAAAAGCAGAGGATTTAACTCGCGATATTCCAGTAATCTTTTTCAGGGCTAAAGATCAAGTATTGCCTAAAATTCCAGCCTTGGAAGTAGATGGGGCTGATTATATTACCAAACCTTTTCAACCAGAAGAAGTTTTAGCCAGAATTGCCAATCAATTGCGAATTGCGAAATTGCAAAAGCAACTGATTGCCAAGAATCTTGAATTGCAAAAAGAAATTCAAGAACGGCAGCAAGCAGAAGCAGAATTGCAGGCTATTTTCGCCTCCATGAATGAACTAATTTTGGTTTTTGATGGCGAAGGACGCTATATCAAAATTGCTCCTACAGATTCACCACTATTATATAAGCCTGCCGCCGAATTAATTGGCAAAAAAATTGCTGAAAATTTCCCTGCAAAGGAAGCAGAAATATTTCTCCAGCATATTCGCACGGCCTTAAGTCAGCAACAGAAAATTCAATGCGAATATAGTTTAAATATTGATGGTAAAGAACGCTGGTTTGCGGCTAATATTTCCCCACTGAACCAGGAATTAGTAATTTTAGTAGCCCAGGATATTACCGACCGGAAATTGGCAGAAATCGCGGCACAGCAAGAACAAGAAAAATTTGCTCAAGCCTTTCGATTTTTACCGAATGCGATCGCCATTAGCCGCCTTACCGATAACTGCCTCATTGAAGTCAATGATAGTTTCTTGGAGATTTTGGGCTACCAGCGCTCGGAAGTAATCGGCAAAAATCCTCAAGATTTAAATATTTTAGTTAATCCCGAAGATAGCAGTTACATTGTGGGCTTACTATTGGAAGGTCACAGAGTGCGTAACTTTGAATGTAATTTACGCGCCAAATCGGGAGAAATTAAAACCTTTTTGGCTTCAGTCGAAATAATTAATTTTGGCGGCGAAATTTGCATTCTTTCTGCCAGCAATAATGTTACCGAGCGCCAGAAAGCCCAACAGGAATTAAAAGAAACTAAAGAACGTTATGCCCTGGCAATCCAAGCGGCTAATGATGGTTTGTGGGATTGGGATTTTGTCAAAAATGAAATTTATTTTTCGCCGCGCTGGAAAGAAATGCTCGGTTATGCTGACCATGAATTACCCAACCAATTAGCCTCTTGGGAAAAAGTTATTTTTAGGGAAGACTGGATCGCCGCCTTGAAACTAATTGAGGCATATAATTCTGGGAAAATTAATCGCTTTTTAATTGTGCAACGCTTCCACCATCGCAACGGTTCAACAGTTTATATCCTCTCTCGCGCTATCCATCTACAAAATGAGAGCGGCGAAGTAATTCGGATGGTGGGTTCCCATACCGATATTACGGAACTAATTCAAGCCCAAGAAGCATTACAACAAAGCGAAGCTCGCCATCGAGCGCTGTTGAATGCAATTCCAGATACGATTTTTCGGATTAGCGCCAGCGGGACGTATTTGGATGTTAAAGAATCAGCAGGTAGTTTTATTTATCCGACGCAAACTTTTATTGGCAAAAATTTACAGGATTTAACCTTGCCCGCAGAATTTAAGCAGCAAGTAGGACAATGGTTAGAAGTAGCCATAGCTCAAGCTCGTTCCAAAAGATTCACTACGGAAGAATTGCAAACCTACGAATGCGAATTAGCAGCGGAAACAGGCAATCACAACTATGAATTGCGCCTAGTGAAAAGCGGAGCCGAGGAAGTGGTGTGTATTGTCCGGGATATTACGGAGCGCAAGCGTTCGGAATTGGCGCTGAGGGAGAGCGAAGAACGGTTTCGAGTCCTAGTCAATTCGGCTCCAGTGGGTATTTTTCAAACCAACGCCCAAGGGGAATTGTTGTTTGTGAATCCCCGCTGGTTAGAAATTACTGGAATGTCGGAGTCAGAAGCAATAGCTTCTCAATGGATGGAAACTGTTCATCCGGATGACCGTCAGCGGGTATTGGCAGAGTGGGAGAGAACATCTACAATGGGGCGAGAATTCGCGCTGGAATTTCGCATCCTTGCCCCGGAAAAGGAGATAGTTTGGGTATTTACTAGAGCTGTGGCGATCGCGCATCGCCACGATGCCGTTACCGGATATTTTGCCACAGTGACGGATATCAGCGCCCGCAAGAATGCTGAAGCCGCTTTGCAACAGCAATTGCAGAAAAGCAATTTGCTCCGACAGATTTCCGAAGAAATCCGTTCTAGTTTAGATAGTCGGCAGATTTTTGCCACGGCGGTAAATCAACTGGGGCGCAGATTGGGAGTTAGTCGTTGCCTGATTCACACCTATATCCTCGAACCAACGCCCCAGATTCCCATCGTGGCAGAATATTTGGCAACCGGGGTAACATCCTTGAGGAATTTAACCATTCCCATTACTGATAACCGCCATATCCAGGAGTTGCTGTGGCAAGATTGGGCAATTTCTTCCCCAGACGTTTATGCCGAACCCCTGCTGACAGAGGCAACAGCCATCTGTGACGAGATTGATTTGAAGTCGATGCTGGCAGTTCGGGCTTCCTACCAAGGCGAACCAAATGGGCTGATTTACGTCCACCAATGCGATCGCTTTCGGGAATGGACTGTGGAGGAAATTGAACTGCTAGAATCAGTAGCAGTGCAATTAGGAGTAGCGATCGCCCAAGCTCGCCGATGGGAACAAGAAAAAGCCCAAAATCTGCAACTCCAGCAAGAAATTCGGGAACGGGAACGGGCAGAAGTGGCATTACAAGAAAGTCAAAGATTTATTCAAGCGATCGCCGATGCCAATCCCAATTTACTCTATCTCTACGATTTAATTGAGCAGACCAGCATCTATATCAATCGTGCCGCCACCAAAGTCCTGGGTTATGCCCCCCATGAACTGCAAAATCGCCGGATAATTCTCGCCCTCACCCATCCTGACGATATCCCCAAACTGCAAGCCAATCCCCAAAAATTTGCCGCCGTGCCAGATGGGGAAATTGTCGAAACCGAATATCGCCTCCGGCACAAAAATGGCGAGTGGCGCTGGCTATTGGCGCGGGATATCATTTTCAAGCGCAATGCCCAGGGCGAACCCCAACAAATTTTGGGAACTGCCACCGATATCAGCGATCTCAAGCGCGCCGAAACCGCCCTGCAAGCGGCCGCCCATGCCGCTGAAGCTGCCAATCGCGCCAAAAGTGCTTTTCTGGCTAATATGAGTCACGAACTGCGTACCCCCCTCAACGCCATTATTGGTTTTACCCAGGTGCTAGTCCGCGATGCCTCTCTAACTGCCGAACAGCAAGAATTTTTGGGAATTATCAACCGCAGCGGCGAACATCTCCTGGCTCTCATTAACGATATTTTATCCCTTTCCAAAATTGAAGCCGGACGCACCACCCTCAACCAAACCAACTTCGACCTCTATCACTTGCTCGCTACCCTAGAGGAAATGTTGCAACTGAAAGCTCAGTCCCAGGGCTTGCAATTGGTCTTTAGCATCGCCCCCGACTTGCCCCAATATATCAAAACCGACGAAAGCAAACTTCGGCAAGTATTGCTGAATCTCTTAGACAATGGGATCAAATTTACCCCCCAGGGCAAAGTTACCCTCTGTGCCAACTATCGCCCCCCCCACAAACTTTCCTTTGCCATCTCCGATACCGGGTTGGGCATCGCCCCAGCGGAACTTCGCAACCTATTTGAAGTCTTTGTCCAAACCGAAACGGGCAAAAACTCCCAGGAAGGCACGGGTTTAGGGCTGCCCATTGCCCGTCAATTTGTGGAAATGATGGGCGGAACGATCGCCGTTCACAGTACCGTAGGAGAAGGCAGTATTTTTACCTTTGATGTCCAGGTGAATTTAGCCACCGCCGCCGACGTGCCTGAATTATCAATTCCCCAGCGAGTGATTGGTTTAGCGCCCCACCAACCGCCCTATCGAATTTTAGTCGTCGAGGATGCGCTCGAAAGTCGGCAATTGCTGGTTAAATTACTTTCAAGTGTAGGATTTGAGGTGCAATCGGCGGTAAATGGACAAGAAGCGATCGCTCTGTGGTCAAATTGGCAGCCTCACCTGATTTGGATGGATATGCGAATGCCCATTATGGACGGATACAGCGCCGCTCGCCAGATTAGAGCCAAGGAACGAGAACTCCAGGTAAAAGTAGTTGAGGGACATTCCCTCCCAGCTAATTTCCATACTCCCATTATTGCCCTCACTGCCAGCGCCTTTGAAGAAGACCGTACCGCTGTCCTAGCCGCAGGTTGCAATGATTTTATTCGCAAACCTTTCCAAGAAAAAGTCATCTTTGAAAAAATGTCAAGACACCTAGGAGTTCAATATATCTATGCCGAGGAAAATCAAATAGTTAATCTGTCTAAAACCGCCGATAATTTGCTAGCACCAGAGACTAATCTAGCCGATCAGATCGCCGCTCTACCTGCTAATTTAGTAGGGCAATTACATCAAGCGGCCTTATGTGCAGATGATCGTTGGATAATGGATTTGATTGCCCAGATCTCTCTCAGCAATGTCTCTTTGGGCAACTTCCTGGCAGATTTAGTCAGTAATTTTCGGTTTGATAAAATTGTGGATTTAACCCAACCCTGATCGTATGCAACGCGAACCAACGGCAGTCCCTAAAGCGAATATTTTGATTGTGGACGATCTGCCAGATAACTTGCGCCTATTATCCGCCATTTTAACCGATAAGGGTTACAAGGTACGTAGTGCCATTAGTGGCGCTATCGCCCTCACTGCCTGCCAGGTATCTCCCCCGGATCTGATTTTGCTGGACATTAATATGCCCTACATGAGCGGCTATGAAGTTTGCGAGCAGTTAAAGGCCAAGGAGTCAACCCAGGAAATACCGATTATTTTTATTAGCGCCCTAGATGAAGTTGCCGATAAAGTGAAAGCTTTTGCCTTGGGAGGGGAGGACTATATTACCAAACCTTTTGAAGTCCAAGAAGTTTTAGCCCGGGTGGAGCATCAACTGACAATTCAACGCTTGCAAAAACAGCTAAAAGAGCAAAATTCCCGGCTGCAACAGGAAGTGGAGGAACGCATTAAGGCGGAGGAATCCTTGCGACAGCAAGCCAAGCGAGAAAAGTTATTGAATGAAATTGCCCAGCGGATTCGGCAATCTTTAAATTTAGAAGAAATTCTCAATACCACTGTAGTCGAAGTGCGGCAACTGCTGCAAGCGGATCGGGTATGTATTTATCAGTTCAAACCGAATGGGGATGGATTTATTGCGGTGGAATCGGTTTTCGATCCGGCCTTGACAATTTTAGACCGGAAGATTTACGATCCTTGTTTTGGGCAAACCTCTATTCGCGCCTATTTAGAAGGGCGAATTCAGGCGATCGCCGATCTCGATCGGAGCAATCTCCCGGTTTGTTATATCAACTTCTTAAAAGAATTGCAAGTCCAGGCTAATTTAGTTGTCCCAATTTCCATTGAAAACAATCAAAATAACTTTAAGAAAATCTTTCCTCAAGAAACAATCGGGTTTGTTGGCAATCCTCTGCCTGTAAATTTATCGGCTGGTAACGCCGAGGAAAAAAATTACCCTATATTAAGCGATCGCTCCAAAGAATTATACGGATTGCTAATCGTTCACCATTGCCAAAGTACCCGCCAGTGGCAAGCTGCCGAAATTGATTTACTGCAAAATCTATCTATTCAAATAGCGATCGCCGTCCAACAAGGGCAACTCTATCAACATTTATTACTGGCGGAACAGGGATATCAAAGCATTGTGGAAAACGCCGTGGATGGGATTTTTCAAACCACTCCCGATGGCAAATATCGCAGTGCCAACTTAGCCTTAGCCAAATTATACGGTTATAACTCCCCCGCCGAATTGATGGCAGAGTTACATGATATTCCTCGGCAACTTTATGTGGAGCCGCAACGCCGGAGCGAATTCATTACCCTGATGGAAACGAATAATGCCGTTTCGGGATTTGAGTCCCAAGTTTACCGCCAAGATGGTAGGATTATTTGGATTTCCGAAAATGCCCGTACCGTCAGAGATGAGTCCGGCAAACTGCTTTATTTCGAGGGTACTGCCACCGATATCACCGCCCGGAAAGTAGCCCAGGAAGCCTTGCGCTACCAACAGGAACAATCCGAGAAATTATTATTAAACATTTTACCCGCTGCGATCGCCCAGCGGTTAAAATTACAAGAAACCACCATTGCCGATGGGTTTGAAGCCGTCAGCGTCTTGTTTGCCGATTTAGTTGGTTTTACGGAACTTTCGGCGCGCAAATCCCCTGCCGAAATCGTGGAAATTTTGAATGTCATCTTTTCCCGCTTCGATCAATTAGCTGAACGCTACGGCTTAGAGAAAATTAAAACCATTGGCGATGCCTATATGGTAGTGGCAGGTTTGCCCTTACCCCGCCCCGATCATGCCGACGCGATCGCGCAAATGGCTCTAGATATGCAGGCAGAAATTATCGTTTTAAGTCAAGAAATTGGCGAATCTCTCAGTATTCGGATTGGGATTAATTCCGGTTCGGTAATTGCTGGCGTGATTGGGATTAAAAAGTTTATTTACGATCTTTGGGGCGACACCGTGAATATTGCTAGTCGGATGGAATCAAGCGCGATCGCGGGGACAATTCAGGTAACTGATGCTACTTACAATCTGCTCAAAGAACGCTATCTATTTAACGAAAGAGGGCTAATCCCGATTAAAGGGAAGGGGGAAATGAGTGCCTATTTTCTCCAAAATAGAAAATAACTGCCAGAAACCAATTAAACTAATTATATATCTTTCCAGTTTTTAGCTAATTTTAGAGTTTTTGATCCTTGCATCGCCGTCAAATGAGGACTTCAGCATGAAAACGCTGTTACCGGATAACGAAGCCGAGAGAATAAAGGCATTGAGAAAATATAACATTCTTGATACCCCACCTGAAAAAGCCTTTGACGAAATCACCCATTTAGCCAGCTATATTTGCGGGACTCCCATTGCTGTCATTAGTTTAATGGATAGCCACCGCCAATGGTTCAAATCCAAAATCGGTTTGGAAGTCCTAGAAACCCCCCGCGATTTTTCCTTTTGCAACCACACAATCTTGCAATCTGATGTATTTATTGTTCCCGATACCACCATTGACGAACGATTTGCTGACAATCCTTTTGTCACCAACGAACCTAAAATCCGTTTCTATGTCGGCATCCCACTGATTACACCGGAAGGCTATGCCATTGGCACACTTTGTGCCGCCGATCGGGTTCCTAAAAACCTCAATTCCGAACAAGTAGAAGCCTTAAAAATATTAGGTCGTCACGCCATCAAACAACTGGAATTGCGGCAAAACTTTGCTAACTTACTGCTTGCCAAAACTAACCAATTACCAGATAGAAGAAATAAACCAATTTCCCCCAAATTGATCGCGTTGGGAATTCTAGGAGTTAGTTTGGTTATCACTGTTTGTGGCTGGTATTATACTACCAGATTAGTTGGCAATGAAATCAAAAACCAGATTAACCTGCAAGTTAATCAAACCACAGACGAACTAAAATATCGAATTCAAGCTTATATTCAAGCATTGGAATCTGCTCAAGGCTTATTTGCTGCTAATAAAAACGTTGATCGCCAGCAATGGAAAAGTTTTGTGGCATCCCTGAAAATTCAACAGCGCTACCCTGGGATCAAAGGCTTAGGATTTATCCGCTATCTCCCCCAAAGTGAAAAAGCAGAATACGAGCGCCGGGTACAAAAAGAGATTGGTATTGATCAAAATCAAGATAGTGATTTTACCATCAAACCTCCCGGCGATCGCCCTGAATATTTTGTCATTGAATATATTGAACCCCTGCTTCCCAATCGCCCAGCTTTAGGCTTCGATATTGCCTCAGAAGCCATCCGACTGCAAGCTGCCAAACGAGCCATAGACAACAATCAACCTATATCTACAGGGCGAATTTTTTTAGTCCAAGATACTACCAAAGAACCAGGATTTTTGATTTTATTGCCTGTATATCGTAATGGGATGGATCGCGATACTGTGGCGGCTAGACGCAAAGCTTTAGTTGGGTTTGTTTACGCTCCATTTCGGACTAAAGACTTAATGCAAAACATCTTGTCTGATGCTTTCGTCAACAGTTTTGATTTGGAAATTTACGACAATCAAGAACTAATTTTTGATCTCGATTTATCCCAAAAAATCAAGAATTCCAAACTTAATGCCCGCGATTACGAGCTAAAATTTTTAGATGTCGCCGGAAGATTTTGGTATTTATATTTATTTCCTCGTCATTTAAATAGCCCCAGCGAACAAAGATTGCCTATGTTGGTCTTTGTGAGCGGGATTTTAATTAGCTTATTGCTATTTGGAATTACCTGGAATTTAGGCTCTTCCCGCAGTCAGGCAGTTTCTCTCGCCACAAAAATGACTGAAGATCTACGCCTCAGTGAAGATAGATATCGCCGCCTTGTCGAACTATCTCCCCAAGCGATCGCCGTTCACAGTCAAGGTAAGTTTGTTTATATTAATCCCGCCGGATTAGAACTTTTTGGAGCTAGTAGCCCAGAACAGTTAATTGATAAATCTCTTTGGGATTTTGTCCATCCAGACTATTTAACCAGCGCTAAAGATAGAGTCGAGCAATTAGAATCATTTCATCAACAAGCTGCTCAAAAGGAATCGAAAATTGTTCGACTTGACGGGGAAATCATTGATATTGAGATCGCAGAAATTGCCATCTATTACTGCGACAAACCTGCTATCCAAGCAATTATTAGAGACATTACCCAGCGAAAAAAATATGAAGAATTTCTAGAACAGGAGCGGCAGCAACTCAAGCAAATTATTACGATTGCCCCCGTAGCCATGGCAATGTTCGATCGAGAAATGCGCTATCTGGCCTACAGTAATAAATGGTTGAAGGATTACGATTTAGTCGGGCGATCGCTCATTGGTTCCAGTTATTATGACCTATTTCCCCATAGTCCCAATGAATGGTCAAGCATTCATCAATTAGCCCTGCAAGGCGAACCTATATCTAGTCCAGAAGATATCTTTGAACGTGCCGATGGAACAAAATTTTATCTCAGTTGGGCAGTTCATCCCTGGCAAGACAATGATGGCGAAATTGGGGGCATAATCATGGTCACAGACGTGATTAACGAATTAGTCGAAGCGCGAGAAGAAGCTTTAGAAGCTCTGCGAGGTAAATCTCAATTTCTCGCCACCATGAGCCATGAAATCCGCACTCCTATGAATGGAGTTATTGGGATGACGGGATTGCTATTAAAAACTCCCCTCAATCCGGAGCAACTAGACTTTGTGCAAACAATCCGCGTCAGTGCCGATAAATTACTTACCATCATTAATGAAATTCTTGATTTCTCCAAGCTAGAAGCTGGGGAAATGGAATTGGAGATTTTGGACTTTAACTTAGATACTTGTATTGAGCAAACAGTAGACTTATTAGCAATTCAAGCCGAAAGTAAAGGATTGGATTTGGCTACCTGGATAGAAACCGATGTACCTAAAGATTTACAGGGAGATGAAAGCCGCCTGCGCCAAGTGATCACCAATTTAGTGGGAAATGCGATCAAATTTACGCCCCAAGGAGAAGTGCTGATTCGGGTATCATTGCAATCAGAAACCGATACCACAGCCTCAATTCTGTTTGCCGTGATTGATACCGGGATTGGGATTGCTCCCGAAGGACAGCAAAAGTTATTCCAATCATTCTCTCAAGTAGACGCTTCCACTACTAGAAACTATGGCGGTACTGGTCTAGGTTTGGCAATTTGTAAGCAATTAGTAGAAAGAATGGGGGGAGAAATTGGGGTTGAAAGTACCGTAGATCGAGGGTCAAAATTCTGGTTTACAGTTACTTTTAACAAATTAGTCAGCGCTGAAAATTCCCGCGATATTTCTAGCCAACCAGAATCAGAAAATTCCAATGCGCTTAATCATCTCCGACTTTTAGTTGTTGATGATAACTACACCAATAGGAAAATTATTCAGTATCAAACCAGTGCCTGGGGAATGGTAGTAGACGAAGCGGAAAATAGTGCGATCGCTCTGACAACTCTCCGCAAGGCGGTAGCTGAAGGCAAACCCTATCACTTTGCCATTCTCGATATGCAAATGCCAGACATTGATGGTGAAATGCTCGGTAAGATGATTAAGTCCGATCCCGCGATCGCCACCACTAAACTGATTATGTTAACTTCCCTCAACCAATATAACGGCTCCGAGCGGTTGTTGGAAATGGGTTTTTCTGCCTATTTAATTAAGCCGGTCAAAAAATCTCGCCTGTTTGACTGTTTAATTGCCAACCGAAAACCTGATGTTAATCAAAATTTAGTGGCAGTTGAGCAAAGTTCCCAAAAAAGAATTACCAAATATGTCAGCAGCCACAATCAACCACCCGCCAGCCGATCAAAACTAAAAATTTTGTTGGCAGAAGATAACCTAATTAATCAAAAAGTGGCGCTCAAGCAACTAAAAGTTTTGGGCTATGAAGCCGATTGCGTTGCCAACGGGCAGGAAGTTTTGGAAATGTTGAATCAGATTGATTACGATATTATCTTGATGGATTGTCAAATGCCAGTCCTAGATGGCTATGGAGCCACGAAAGCCCTGCGCCAGCGAGAAAATCGAGGCCATCATCCGATTGTAATTGCCATGACTGCTAATGCGATGAAAGAAGATCGAGAAAGATGCTTGGCTGTCGGTATGGATAATTATTTGAGCAAACCAGTTGATATCCAAGAATTAGGCATGATTTTGGAACGCTATAGTCATCAAATTCTGGCTCAAGCCCATCCCACACTTGATAGCGAATAGGGGCAACCACGGGGGGATTGCCCCTACACACTGCTTAGTCGGTTTTCACGCATTGGGGAAATTAAGGAAAAATGTTAAAAGTTAAAAGTTGCGATTGTGCTGATGGCAGCATAGAATTGCCAGGAAATCATCTATTCTAGGTGTTATTACCAAAAAAAACGGGTATAAAGCCCCGTCACTTCGACAAGTTTTACAGTGAGCCTGTCGAAATGCTCAGTGACCGCCTTCTAGGACGGCTTTTTATTAGCATATTTTATCCCGCCTACCCAATGCCTTGACTATTTTCGAGGTTTAATCGATAATAGTCAGCGTAAGACTTAAAGATCAGATGCTAGTTTTTGAGTTCAAAACCTACGGAAAACCTACCCAGTTCGCCGCCATTGACGACGCAATTCGGACTGTGCAGTTTATTCGGAATAAATGTATCCGCTTTTGGATGGATAACCCGAAGGTCAGCAAGTATGACTTGAGCAAACAATGTGCGATTTTAGCGGCTGAGTTTCCCTTTGCTAATGAACTTAATTCAATGGCACGTCAGTCTGCTGCCGTTCGCGAAGCGTGCCGAAGGCATACGTGCGTGGGCAGCAATATCTAGGTTCTACGACAACTGTAAGAAGAAAGTTACAGGATTAAAGGGATTTCCTCAATTCCAGAAAAATAACCGCTCAGTTGAGTATAAAACAACTGGATGGAAACTTGCCGAAGATCGCAAATCAATAATGCTGGTATAAACATCCTTAACTTAGGATTGGGTACGGTAGGGCATACCGGAACCTTGGCGCTAGACGCTAGCAACGCTTTAGGAGATTCGCCCTCTACTTTTGTTGGCGAAAGCCTGCCAGGGCAAGGCGAATCATTGATTAAAGAATCCCCGTGCCTTTTCTCAGGGGAGTGTCAAGCCTTCCTCATTTTCTAGACCCCATGTCACTGCTTATCCTGGTTGCCGATGATGACCTAGGAACGCGCCTTTCTGTTAGCGATTACTTGGAAATGTCTGGATACACAGTCATTGCGGCTGAGAATGGTCTACAGGCGCTGGAATTGCTAGAGATCTACCGTCCTCACTTAATGGTCACTGATATTATGATGCCGCAGATGGACGGCTATGAAGTAGTGAAACAAATGCGCCAACGCCCAGAGTTTCGCCTCCTACCAGTAATTTTTTTAACGGAAAGAGCTAGTACAGAGGAACGAATTCGCGGCTATCAGTTGGGGTGCGATTTCTATTTGCCCAAGCCTTTTGATATTCAAGAGTTGGGGGCAATGATTCGCAATTTATTCGAGCGCACTTCTAACAGCACCCTAGCCCTATCCCAGCTAATTCAAGCCGAATGGCAATCGCGGGTTGCGGCTCAACCTGTAGCAAAAGCTGAGTTAGTCCGGGAACCAATCAATCTTGTCGGTAATTTAAACTTGGTTCTCACTCAGCGAGAAAAAGAAGTTTTGAATTTATTAACCAACGGTTTGTCTAATACTGAAATTGGTCACAATTTGCACCTCAGCCCGCGCACGATTGAGAAGCACGTGAGCAGTTTGCTCAGAAAGACTTTCACGAATAATCGCGCTGAGTTAGTCCGATTCGCGCTGGAAAATCATTTGGTGAAATAGATCAATTCCCAATTCCCTGTTCCCAATTCCCAATTCCCAATTCCCAATTCCCAATTCCCTATTCCCTATTCCCAATTCCCTGTTCCCAATTCCCAATTCCCTATTCCCTATTCCCA
>CAKZHE010000326.1 GCA_936920195.1 uncultured cyanobacterium
AGAATTCTTTCCAAGTCGTCAGGTGGGGCAGCAGGTTTTCTGGATAGTAGGAAAATATCACTCACGCTCGCCGGGATACCGTAGGTGCCAGCGATTTTATCTAACCCTGTGCTGGCTGATTTGTTGGTATGACTAATTAGTAGGAAATGGCAGCCAAATTCACTGGCTAAATCTTTTAACCTATACATGAAATAGGCAAATTCAATCTCGTTCGCATTGACAGATGAGAATCTGTTGATGCTGAGTAGAGAGTCAATGATGACTACTTTGATGTTTCTCTTCTGAATTTCCTTTCTAAGTCTGCCGATGCGATGGGTTGAGAAATTGGTGAGAATATTAACATTATCAAGTTCATCCAAGCCGCGATATTTGATTCTGGTTTGACAATCAATTTCCGGTTCATCGGTTTGGACAATTAGCACGTTTTGAGGGGCAGCAGCCGGAAATTCTCCCCAAGGGGTTCCGGTGGCGATGTGATAAGCCCAATCGTAATGCAGAAGAGATTTACCCGTTTTACTTTCTGCTACTAGCAAACTGGTAGTTCCCATCCTTAATAATCCGGGAACTAACCACTCGGTTTCAACGATTTGGCGTTGGGCGAATTCTTTGGCTGAGTAAACTGTTAAAGGTTCATCAGCTTCAATTGCCATTGCCAATTCTTTTAGGGTTTTGCCACTTTTGCCAGTGTCTTTAGCTAGTTTGTCCCAAGCAAAGTATTGGTCTACGGGTGACTCTAGTTGGTCAACCTTCTTGATTTCGGCAATTAATTTCTCTTTGGTGGTGGCAACCCCAGTAGATAATGAGGCAATTTTCTCTAGCTTTAGTTTGGCTTCTTCTAGGATGACAGCTTCATTGGTAAAGGTGTCATAGCCTAGATTGTGAATTTCCAAACTTAATTCAATGATTTGGCGACGGCGATATTTCTCGTTGACTAACCCGGCGAGATAATCAATGTTAACGGCGGAAACGGTTCTATCAACTAGCTGAACTATTTTCTCCATTCCCCCACAGCCTTCTAGCCAGTGTTTAATTTTCAGGTAATCGCTGATTCCTAATAAGTCAGTAGGCTTACCATCTTCATGCAAGGCTAGGGCAGCGCGGTAAATATTGCGGTGGGAATTGAAGTAAAAAGCTTCTGGTTGGAGGATGTCTTTAACTCGTTCAATGGCGTTTGGGTCTAATAGGATGCCGCCGAGGATGGCTTCCTCCGCGTCTACTGATTGGGGTGGTAATCTATCTGTTGCTGCTGCAAACATTATTCGTAGTCCTCATACGGGTATTGGTCTTCGCATTCGTCATCACTAGGTCCCCAGTATTCCTCTTCTATTTCGGTGGCAGATTTTTCGCTCCTCATCAGCCAGAGATAATGATCGGCATCTTTTATTGAGGTGAAATGTGCAGTCCAGTCCGAAACTATTGCCCCATTACATAGCGCGACTAATTTCTCCCAAAGAGATGAGACAGCATAAAAAAACTCAAATGTGGGAGATGTTATTTGAAAGTGAATCTCTACGAACAGCAGGTGAATTATTAAGGTGTCGATCAGAAGTTCTTCTAATGGTTGCAAGCTAAAACCGATGGCAATTGAGGTATTTAACCAGATTGCAGTGCTACCGTATCTGTCCCAAACTCGATATTTGACACCAAATAATTGATGGCGCATTGTTTTCAAATTCCTAATTCAAATGGACAAGGGGCGATCGCTCTCTACTAAGCACCTTCATAATTCCCTGGGTCTTCATCTTCATCGTCCGATTCATCTGCGACCAGAGGGAACGGCGATGGCAGCCGCAGACTATTTCCAAAAAGCCAGTTGTAATGCTCTCCAGCTTCTTTTGTAGTAAATCCAACTCCTCGTGAATAGAATGTCCCGCCAGAAAAAGCAGCTACTAATATTTGCCACCAGTTGGTTACGAGATACCGATGATAGGTGCTGTAAAAAAGATGGAGATTAAGCTTGATAGTTATTAGCGGGAGGTAAATTTCTATTATTCTTCGGTGCGACCAGCTAACTATTTCCACTCCAAAACCAATTGTCCAGCGATGCCAAATTGTTAGGATAAGTGGAATTTCACCAAGTATAAGTATCCGATAGAAAATTCTGCGTTCCATAGGGTTGAAGTTGTTAATTAAAGAGATGAGTGGATCGATGAGAGTGGATCGCTTTTAGGGCCTGGTGGAGGGGTATGCCGCCTGGTCAGTAAATGAATTTTGGTGACTACTGGAAAAATTGTGATGGAAGTCCCAAATCCCCTTTATATAGATGGACTAATTTTTCAATCTCCCCCCGATTTCTCCCCAGATTGACGATCGCAAGATTCAGGTGGATGGTGGGGGAAATTGAATTTACTTCAGCGGAAGGTTTGAACCTGCCGCTATTTTTTTTGCGATCGCCCACTGGAAATGTGCTGCGGCGCTGCGACTTATGCACGGAAATCCAAGCGAGCTTTCCTTTCTGGGAGTATTAAGGTAAGCAAGCCAGCCCCGCAAAGTTCGGCTTGCCTTTGGTGTCTACCACGGAGGTTGACAGTACACGCCGATGGGTACACAATAGAGTGTACACACATCGGTGTGTACCCGTCAATGTTAACAATGACGGATAACGAAAACTATTTAACTCTCATGGAACTACGCAAGCGCACTGGCTTAAGTCAAGAAGCCTTCGCCGAAAAGGTTCGGGATGCCTTTACTAAAATCGGTAGCTCTAGGAGCTTGACCAAAAAAAGCGTGAGTGACTGGGAAACTGGTCGTCACAAACCAACGCTTACCCCCGAAGAAACCTTTGAGGTTTGCAGATTATTGAACTGCTCCATTCAAGAGCTTGCGGAAGCGTCCCGCCAAGCTAATGTGCGGCAGTCCGTCCAATAATTTACGGGAGTAGATAGATCCTTTCCTAATCCCTCGACTAGAGGCAAAAAAAATGCCCCCTGGAGCGGTGTTGACGCACCGCCCTAGGAGGACTTCCCCAAACGTTCTACTACAACGCAGAGGCTTAAATATGCTAGCTCAAAATTTCGACTTGTTGCCCGTCGTCCGTCGCACCCAACCGCTCAAACCAGAGTGGCTCGCGCAAATGCCCAAACCCAAATTTGAAATTGGGATGCGAGTCATCAATTGCTGGCACTGCGACGACCGGGAAGATTCGCAGAACTTTGGCAAGAACTTCATGGATCAAGGTTGGATAATTGGAGTTCGCTACGCAGAGGACACTTGTGCCAACGATGCCATCCAAAAACATTGGGTGTACTGGGTTTACTTTGATGTTGTGGACCAAAGCTATAGCGAGCGGCGCAAGGAATATGACTTGCAAGAAATGGATGAAGAGGATCTATTTGGCGGCATGGATTAATTGATGAATTTAGGCGATTGCCTGAGTGCGATCGCCTTCCTTCCCTCCCATTAACTATTCCCTCCACTTGCAATAACGAGATAAAAGTATGAAAGTCAAAGTTTCCCCTTCGTGCGCTCATATTGGCGATGACTGGTTTAAAAACCCGCCAGCACCCAAATTTTCTATCGGACAACGAGTTAGCTTTACCTGGACTGTTACTGAAGAAAGTGTAAAGGAACTTTTTGGTGAGACAATTACCGACCATGGGTATATAGTCGGACAATATTTCGCTGACGAAGACCTTGATGAATATTGCCTCTTGCTGGGCTGGCGTTACGCGGTGTATTTCAACGATCTTGCTTGCGATATAGATTACCCAGATGATACTCCCATCAATTCGCCTATCAGATTGATGGATGTCGATGAGGACAAACTAGAAGCGATCGCATCCGAACCATCCCCCAAGTGAGTAGACCTATGCCAATGGATTTATCCCGATATCCCAAGGATTGGAAAGCGATCGCGATCGCCGTCAAGAAAGCCGCCAATTGGAAATGTCAAGAATGCGGGATGGACTGTTGTGGAGAGCGATCGCCCCAAGCGCGGTTTGTATTAACCGTACATCATGCCGATTACAATCCTGAGAACAATCACCCAGAAAATCAGGGCGATCGCCTCTGGGAAGATAAAAGCGATCGCCTTTATTTCACCCGTTAATGGGGCATAACGGTATCCAGCAAGGAAAGCAAAACAATGAGATTTTCCCCAATAAATAAAATTAATGACAAATAAAACCACCTTTGCCAAAATGTGCCGTCGCGTTCATTTCTCAGTCATAAGTTGTCCTCTCCTACAGCCTCATTCCTTTTTCCCATTCTTTCACAAACCAGCAAGCAAATGAAATCACAATTACCAACGCGATCGCCGCCAAAACCAAACCCCATAAAATCCAAGCTGGAATGTACATATTGTCACCTTCCCCCCTCTTACTAAGCACTTCTCCATTATACCGCAACAAGGATTCACCCCGATATTCTAAAAGCAATCCCTCGGTTGAAATTGCTTTTTTTTATAAACACGTATAGTCAAAAAGCCATATTTTATATTACAATAAAGTTAGTTTATCCAAACAAAAACATGGCAGTTCCCACAATTGCGGAATTATTTGGCAGTAGCGCTACGCTCAATACTGCTACCAAAATGCTCACCATCAACTTAGCCGATTTCTTGGCTAATGAGCAATTGGATACCCCAACCACAGCACCTAGAATAGCTACCGCGCTAATCAGAAGATGGAACAACAATACCAAAGCGAGAACCGACCAATCCGACTGTGGAATTGTCGTTGATGACCCCTACAAATCTTTAACCGTTAGAGGTAGCACCACCCAGCGAGAATATAGCTACTCTTGCCGAATCTACACCCCCGATAATTCCGCTGCCCAACCAGACCCAGATGATGTAGTATGATTTGCCCCACTGCCAAAAAAACGCGAGTATTTATTACCTTTGGAGATGGTAAACAAGAAACCCTCTCCATGCCAGGTAACATTCAAGTTGAGGTAAATAATAACCCCAATCAATCAAAAAAAAATGCTGGCGTTTTTTTGGCAAAGGGGGAAATAATGCTGTATATCCACAAACCTTTATAGTCGAACTTTACGCTTGCTGTGAAACGCCAGCATTTGTCGTTGTTGGCACTACACAAGACCCTTTCTGGACAGGCGACAAGACTGGGCGGACTGTTATCCCCAGGCTCACAGCAGCCTGCAACGGGGTGAAGATAACTAATGAAAATACCTTCTCTATTGGTCAAGGATATGAAGGACTGGAAGAAATTTCTAATTTCCCCTTATCGAATAACAAAGCCCTCTACCGATTCGGCAGTTGTACTTCTTGCCAAGTAGGGGCGGGGAAATGCTCAATAACTATCAAATCTAAGACTGGGGTAATTATCTTTCAAACGTCTGGTAAATGCCCCATAAACTACGAATTCGCCTGTGAAACTGATTGCCCTCCCGATACAATTCAGTGCAAGCCGGGATGCTGCGTTGATTGTGATGGAATCAAGGGCAGAATAGATGGATTAATCACCCGTATAATCAATATTTAATATGGCTAGCTGTGATGGAATCGAGCAGAAATTAGCGGCACTAGAGGCAGCTGTTAGTCGATTATCGGCTAATAGAATTAATGAAGATGCCATTATTCAAAAAGCTGTTGGGAAAGCACAAGACGTAATAACTCCTACAATAAGTGTTATTGCAGGGGGAGTAGCTGTAGGTGTAGTCAACAAAAAGGTAGATCCTCTATTGAAAGAACTTTTCGAGGTATCAGCAAGGCTTAACTTGGTAGACGTGAAAGCAAGCGGGGCGAAAACGGCTGCCGAGCTAGCAAGTTCTGAAGCGAAAGCCGCTAACGCTGTGGGGCGAGCCGCAGATGCAAAAGCCGGGAATGCGATCTCTCTGGGTGAGCAAGCGATGGATGCCGCCAGAACAGCTAAAGGCTGGGCGGGGAGGGCGCTGGCTGGCTTAGGCGAGCTTTTCGCAAGAGTAGCCCCGCTCTTGAATATCTTGGGATTAATCTTTGAAGCTGTTAATGCCTTAGCAATTCTCGGAGTATTAGGCGCTCGGATAGATGCCGTAGAAAGTGGCGTGACAATGTTGGGGGGTGAGCTATCAAAAATCTGGGGGTACTTGACCAGACGGCAAAACCAAGATGGACAGCGTGGTCCACAGGGTCAACCTGGGCAGCAAGGCAAGCCGGGAGAACCGGGCAAGGATGGTAAACCGGGCAAGGACGGCAAACCCGGAACAGACGGCAAACCCGGTGCTGAGGGCAAACCGGGCAAGGATGGTAAACCGGGCAAGGATGGTAAACCGGGCAAGGATGGTAAACCGGGCAAGGACGCTAAACCCAGCAAGGATGGCAATCCTGGTAAAGACGGCAAACCTGGAGTGGACGGTAAGCCTGGTAAAGACGGCAAACCGGGCAAGGACGGTAAACCTGGAACGGACGGTAAACCCGGCACAAACGGTTTACCAGGACTCCACGGTACGCCGGGAGCTAGGGGCGCGACGGGAGCCAAAGGAGAAACCGGAACCAAGGGCGAGCCGGGAGCTAAGGGGGCGACGGGAACTAAGGGCGACACTGGTCCGAAAGGTGCGGATGCGGATCCAGAAAAGCTCGACAAAGTGGAAAAACAAATTGAAGAATTACAAAAGAGGCCAAGAATGGTTTGCAAATTTAACGACAATGTGGCGAAAGAAATTAAACAAGGCTTGGGCATAACGAACCTACCTGTCAATGCTTCCGAATACGTCACTGATGAAAATAGTCCGCCCGAACAAATTAGTTCAGTAATGGAATATTTGGCTTGGATGTTCAAACAAATGGATGCCATGATAGGCAGTTATCCGATTAAAATTAAGCGGACAATGCCCGACAAGTCCGAGAAGGAAATAAAATTAGATAACGTTTCTGAAGCATTAGTGCAAATGGTTGGAATGCTATTGGAAATTAGCACTGATGCGGATGCGGCTGTCAACGTGGGGACGAGGGCAATAGCTGAAGCTTTGGGAGCCAGAACCGCCGCATTGCAAAATGCCGAACACTTGGACGCTATTAGCGACTGGATGGGTTTCGACAAGAAGAACGCTGAGATTGAAATCAAAGTTTCCTTCACCCCAGGGGCGGTAGGAGACGACGGGAAATTGCAAGACAGCGAACTAGAAGATTTCCTCAAACCATCTACCCAAAAAGCGGTGGTGGTCAAAGCCGTAGAAGAAGGCAGTTTTATAAAAATGATTCAGCGAATTCTTTACGGGACTGAAGTCAGTATTGCCGCACTGTATCGTCCCTATCGACCGGATAAAGATGGGGAAAATGCTACTGTTACGGGGGATGGGATTCGAGAATATAAGGCTAAAGAGAAAGAAAAAGATGAAGAGAAATTTACCAAGTTAAAACAACAGATAGAGTCTCAAACTGGCAATGCTGGGATGAAGATTGAGATAAAACAGTTAGAGATTGATAGTGATGGGGATGGGAAGATCTAATGGCAATTAATCTGACTAGGGCTAGTTTAAAAAGTTGGAAAACGCGAATTTTTAACGCGGGTAGTCCTACGGGCATTTTTCGGATTAATGCCCCAAATCCATTAGCAGCGGTGACTGGGGCGTTAAAATGGCTGGCTAAAAAGGTTAGTCAATTTGTCGGCTGGGCATTTGCCCAACTATCTAAATATTTTAACTTCAGTGTTAGTGAAATCTTTGGAATGTTGGTGCAAGCCTACTTTCTGATTAAAACCTTTGATTGGAATCAAGCTGATGAGAGCATCAGAAAAAAGATTGATTCCAATAATAAGGCAATGCGGGATGCGATCGCCCCCCTAATAGGAACAGCATTAGGCTGGGGAACCGTCCGCTTAGTTAACTTTGTGATTGGCAAGTTTGCCGGGGCGATTACAGGTAAAGGGAAGCAACAAACCCCCGGTATTAGTATCCCAGTGATTTCGGCTAGAGTCGGTCTAGCGCTCGCGGAAGAGGGAAATGAAGAAATCAGGGGTCAGTTCCTCTCCTTCGTTGCCAGTGCCAAACGCGCTCAACTAGAGAATATGATGCTGGGATTTATGCTAAATGCTCGCAGTATGGGTTTATTTGGCATGACTCCTATCAATGATAAGCGGCCTAATGGCTCCTTCTCTGCTAAAATAGATGAAGAAATTGAAAAGCTCCCTGACGATTGGCAAAATTTTGCAGAGGAAATTCTAGAGAATTTTGAAGAAGCTATTATCGAAGCCGGGTATGTAGTGGCTTTTGAGATTGATGATATTTGGAGGGCTGCTAAAGCTGCCAAAAAAGACCAAGATGGGCGAGTGCGTCAAGTTGAGTTAACCATTGAACCCCAGATAACTTAATGGCTGACCAAATCAAGTTAATTCTAGAAGGTTCGCTTGACGAGATTGAAGAGAAAATTCGTCAAGCTATATCTGATTATCAATTCTTTAAAGATAAAAGTTTTGGAACTGTCTATGGAATCCCGGCTGAAAGTTATCAAGAATTAATAACTTTTAAACCTCAAGTAATTTTATACTTTCAGCAGCCATATCAGGAAAAAACCCCTAACATTCCCCTAAAGCGGAGTCAGCATGGATTTAGGTTGATTGGTAAAGAAAGTCAGACAATCACAGTGGCTGATGTAGAAGCTTTAGCCGCTAGGATAAAAACTTTGTTTGGAGGCTCAACGCCTTTTTTCTATCAAACCGGAAAGTCGCGAGCGACTTATAGCGATAAATCTAAAGGTTATCAATTAAAAATTAATTGTTTTGATAAAATTAATGGCAAGAAAATTATCGAGCAAATACTTGATATTAATAATCATAGTCCTGATTGGCAATTCTTTAATTTTATTCAAAATGAAGAGCCTAATAATCGGTACGATGAAACGCCGGGTAGCTTAATAATTTTGGGGAAAAGTCATAAAAAACCCGTGCGGCGCAGAGTTGCCAAGGTGGAGTTTCATCAAGCTACTCTAGCACTCCACGGCAAAACAGAACAGATTTTGCTTTATCCCTCTTTGATTATTCCTTAAATATTCCTAGAAATTTAGTTCGGAACCTTAAGGTTCTCGCAAGCGATTATTACTGGAACAAAGGCTAGACAAGCGTTTCAGGCCGTGCTAGAGTGCGAACATTGATGATCATCGGCGAGAAAAAGTTCTATGGCAATAAGACGGCGCAAGCCTGCATGGTTGAAAATATTGGACGCCGATTACGCCACCAAGCGAGAAGCTCATCTTTCCTCTGGGGCTGGCAGAGGGAAAAAACTAGGCGAAATGGGCAACCGAAAAATGAATGAAAAGGCTTATGCCTGTATGGTTTATGTTGATTCTAATGGGGGTCCTGCTGCTGTAAGAGTAAAAGTTAGTGAAAAAAGTCTGGAGATGTTTACGGCAGCAAATCTACGGCTAGAAGAGCCTAGCGGCGATACGATGTTCAAGCCTCGCGAATTAGTAACCCCATCAATGATTAGGGCTACTAGATATGCAGATCCCGCCGCAAGGACAAAAGAAACAGCGCCTTCTGGACGGAAATATATAAGGATGACTGCGCCAGACGATAAAGCTACCCAAAGTTCTTATTCTGCGCCGATCTGTGGCCTCAAAGCAGGTGGAGGGAAAGCCCCCGCAACTGTTCCCACAATGAAGCAGTTGCGGGCATCTTACGATGAGTGCAAAAAAGACTTTTCAGATAAAGCTCCTGCTGGACATAGTTCTAGTTTATCAATTGAAATAATTCGAGCTTAAGAGATGGACGAGCTTTTACCGCCCTTAGTAATCATCGAAGCAGAACGCAGATTGGTAACGCCTAGTATATGGCTCCCTAACTCTGATATTGACCCCGACCTAGAGATTGATATGGAGATTGAGCGAGCCATAGCTACTCGCCAGATGCTTGAAGGTAAAATTACCTGGGATGAATTTGAACAGGTACTTGATGCCAATGATGTAGACCCTATAGACGCACACGAAACCTGGGAAAATGGACTTATCTACTGTTGAAGCTGATGCCCCACCGGAACTCAATTTAGTCCCTACAATTGAGCGCCAAAGCTATAAAGATTTACCGGAAGTTGCTCGCAAACAAGTTTTAGTAGCTCTTCCTTCTGGAGAAATCAGAATTGAAACTGGCGCTGATGGTGCTTGGTTGCAATTTGATTGCGATTGTCTAGATGCACTGCCCTATTGCAAGGCGCAATGTTGTGCATTGAAAGGGACTTGTTTGCAGCCGCATGAAGAAGAATTAAGCTATGATGCTCATTGGGATGAGACATCGGAAGCAATGATTCTACAGCGGGATGCAGATGGATTCTGCACCTACTTAGACCGTCGAACTCGCCGATGCGAAATCTACCAGCAAAGGCCAATTACTTGTCAAGCTTTTCATTGTACTAGGGGGGGATTAATGAGAGGGTTTAAACTCTCTAATGCAGTTAGCAGGCATTCGATTGCGTAATTGATTGTGGGGGGCGGTATGCCGCTAATCAACGAGTTTGAATTTGCTGATTCGATGTGGTGGGACCCGGTTAGAGTTCAAGAATATGTCGCCACTCCCAATCCTGATAATGGTAAATGGTATCCGCTAAATCCAATATCTGTGAATATCAGAAGGAAGGTTTTCAGCGTTGGGCTTAAATTTGACGATGCTAGCCCAAGGTGGCGCAAAGGTGCGGATTTAGCGTGTTACCTTTACATGAATGTTTCCAGTGTTTCTCCCTTCCCTAGCGTCTCAAGATTTTTCAGCCGTTTTTTGTTTATTAACGAGCGGGAAATTATCACCCCTCCTGATATGGGGAGGGGAACTTTCCCTTTTATGGTGCAGCTTAAAATTCCGCCGTGGTATCCAAAAATATTTGTGGAGGTTTACGAATATAGTGGACCAACTAACACCCAAATAGAGCAGGATGTCTTGGATATTAAGTACAAAGTAGAAACTCTCTAGATTAGCGAGAAGTAAATTCAATATGTCTGGCGAAAAAGATGAACCTTGTGGAAACTGCGATCGCGCTTTTGGTACGCGCATCAACTACATTGAAGAAGATGTTAAATCCCTTATGGCAAAACTAGAAGCCCTCCGCGACCGAGAAAATAAGGATACCACTGAAATCAAAACCAGAATAGCAATAGTTGAGCGGGATATTAAGTGGTGGGGAACCTTGGGGGGGATTATCGGTGGCTTCGGAGTCGATTTTGTCAGTAGGTTTTGGAGATAGCGATCGCATTAATTTCATGCTAAAGTGATCTGGGGGATAAAAAAATGTGTAAGCCAGCGGAAAAGCGCTTGATACCTCTTGGCTACAGGAGAAAGGAGCATCGGCTCGAAGCGCAAAAAGTCCTTTCCCCCAATTAGCCGCCGAGGGCGGCTAACTACCATTCTGCTATCTCTAAAATTTCCTTGCCTAACTCTGAAAAACCTACAATCAGGCAATACTTTTCGTTTAATGAATTGTATTGCCCTATCATTATTCCTGTTCAGAGGACTTAAGCTTTGACAGGACTTACGCAGTTACTCCGCATATAGCGTTTATGGTGCGTTACGCTGCGCTAACACACCCTACTAATAGAGGTATTGCGTAAGTCCTGTTTGAATTTTGAATTTTGAATTCAAAAAAAGTTATGCTGGAACTTTTGATTTAAGTTGGGCGACAAAATTGGACAGGATTTGTAATCCAGTCGTGGAAGACTTTTCGGGGTGGAATTGAACTGCCATCAGATTATCTTGGGCGATCGCTGCCGTAACTTTTTGGCTACCATGAATTACAGTTGCAGCGGTGACTTGGGAATCGATGGGATCGACATAATAGGAGTGAACGAAATAAACCCAAGGCTGCGCCCCGATATTTGCCCACAGGGGGGTTTTTTGGGTAAACTCTAATTGATTCCAACCCATGTGGGGAATAGTTAAACCTGGTTCCGAACGAAATCGCCGCACCGTACCGGGAATAATCCCTAATCCTGGCTCCTGCCCTTCTTCGCTGGCATCAAACAAGATTTGCAATCCTAGACAAATGCCCAAAAAAGGCTTACCGCTGGCAATTGCCTGGTGAATCGGGTCAACTAAATTCCGCGATCGCAACTGCCGTACCGCCGGATCAAAAGAACCTACTCCTGGTAATACTACCCCATCGGCGCGGGCAATGACTTCCGGGGAATCAGTGACTTGGGGAATACCGCCAGCTTGCTCCAACCCTTTACAGACTGAGTGGAGATTGCCCATATCGTAGTCGATTACCGCGATCGCTGACATTAACTCTACTCCTTGGCGAACAATCCTATTCTATTTTGGGGGATAAGGGTAACATAACGGTAAAGCTAGCACCTTTTCCCAATCCGGGACTGGTGACATCGATTTTGCCCCCGTGCATAGCAATTAAATGGCGCGCGATCGTTAATCCTAACCCTAATCCGCCATTTTCCCTAGTTATGCTGCTATCAGATTGGCGAAAGCGCTCAAAAATGTAGGGCAGAAATTCCGGGCTGATTCCTTGCCCATTATCTATTACCTGAATTTGCACCCATTCATCTTTTTCATCCAATCGCAACTCAATTTGACCGCCTTCCGGAGTAAATTTAACTGCATTCGCCAGCAAATTCCAGATAGCCTGTTGCAAGCGATCGAAATCCCCCCAAATTTTACCCTCTACTGATTGGGCAATTAAGTTGAATTTTAGCTGTTTAGATTCTACTAATTCCCGGACTAAATCCCTGGCTCCATACAACACTAATAGAGGATCGACAGATCGGGGATGCAAGGGAAAATTACCCTGTAAGATCTTGGAACCATCAATAATATCATCTACCAATTTAATCTGATATTTAGTATTGCGCTCAATGGTTTGCATCCCTTTGCTCACCGTAGCTTCATCAAATTTACGGCTTTGTAATAATTGCGCCCAACCCAAAATTGAGTTGAGTGGCGTTCGCAATTCATGGGAAACAATTGCCAAAAACTCATCTTTCATTTGGTTGACTTTGGCTAAATCCTTGGCTTGCTGCCGCAGTTGCTGTTCTGATAATTTGATGGCAGTGATATCCTGAGTCATTACCATGCCAGCAAAGATTTCTCCAGCATCATTTTTCACTGGCAGAGCATGGACTTCAAAAATCTGCTCGCCAGCAGTCACTTCTCGTACCATTGACTCCCCCGCCAAAGCCGCCAAATACATTGGTTCGAGAATGCTACAGGTTTCTGGCGGCAAAATTTCCCGAATAGTTTTGCCTTCCAAATCTTCGGAATCCTGACTAGGAATAGTAATGCCTGTGCCTTCGGCAATTAAGTAGCGCAAATCGCTATCAAACAAGCAAACCGCTCCGTTGGGAAAGTTCCGCGCCAAGGTACGATATTGGTGTTCGCTTTCTTGTAGGGCTTCTAAACTGCGCTGCAATAAGTTTTTGTGTAAAATTACTTCCCGCGCTAGGGCAGCTAAGTCTTGGTTTTGGCTGGCTAATTCCTCTTGCAAGATCTCGCGGGCATTCTTCATTTGAATCAAATTAGCGACGCGAGCGCGCAATTCCTCAATGGAGAAGGGTTTGGTAAGATAATCTTGCGCCCCGCTCCGCAACATTTGCGTTTGTAAGCTATTATCAGTTGTGCCAGTGAGGATGACGATAGGAATCAGATCGAATTCCTGGCGCTGTCGGATCTCTTGGATGAGGCGATCGCCCCGCATCCGAGGCATCATGGCATCGCTGAGAATAAGATCGGGACGGAGTTCTATCGCTAGTTCCAACCCCTCTTGTCCGTCAAACGCGGTGACAATGCGATAATCTTCTGCGAGGGTTTTGGCGAGCAAAAAATTCATTTCTGGGTCATCTTCGACAATTAGCACTAGGGAGGCATTGGGAGAAGCTCGATTTCGGCGGCGTTTTCTTTTGGTAGCCCGGAGGTTAGTTTGGGCGCTGGAGCCATTGTCAGCACCGTTGGCATTCTCCTCTAATCCCTGATTTGCCAGTAGTTCTGAGCAATTAGTTAGTTGCGATCGCATTTCCTGTAATTCGGCAATTAGTTGCTCTTTAGTTTTTTCCCAATCTTCCACTGACAACCTCCACAATCTCCCCCTACCCTTAGAATAGCGATCGCGCGATCGTTCAGGTATGAATTTTTAGTAAAGTCCAAAAATCAGCTATTCTGACAGTCGTTCTGACTATTTGACCGTTGGCTATGGGCTGCTTAGGAAGTTTAATTGTTATTTGCTGGCGATCGCGATAAAGTTATTGTGAAGAAAGTCTGAAAAAATTTAACCTGTCTGCAGATGGATTATTGGTGCTTGAAAAATCACCCTTTTTGGGGTTATATGATTTATTTTGACTCCTGAATGCTAAATTTTGACTCCTGAATCTTCAACTTTTGCTAAATTTCCTCAGCTATCTATGACTTCTATCACTGCCTTTCTCAATCAACTCAATGCCAGCCAGCGCCAAGCGGTAGAACATTTTTGCGGACCTTTATTAGTGGTAGCTGGGGCGGGTTCGGGAAAAACCCGCACCCTCACCTATCGAATTGCTAATCTAATTTTGGAGCATCGAGTAGATCCGGAAAACATTTTGGCTGTCACCTTTACCAATAAGGCGGCGCGGGAAATGAAGGAACGAATCGAGAAACTCTTTGCCCAACAACAGGCGCAACAGGTGTATGGGCAAGCTTGGGCAGACTTATCGGCAGGAGAGCAAACCAAACTGCGATCGCGCATTTACCAAACCTTAATTAAACCACTTTGGAGCGGCACTTTCCATAGTCTCTGCGTCCGGATTCTACGCTTTGATATTGAAAAATATCAAGATCAAAAGGGATTGCAATGGAACCGTAATTTTACCATCTTTGATGAAGATGATGTTCAGAAGTTAATTAAAAACATTGTTGTCGGGCAACTCAATTTAGACGATAAGAAATTTGAACCTCGTTCCGTCCGGTATGCCATCAGCAATGCCAAAAATCAAGGTTTTACTCCCCAAGAATTTGAACGAGAGCAACCTAACTTTCGCGGCAGAGTCATTGCCGACGTTTATTCCCGCTATCAAGATGCCCTTGCCAGCAACAATGCTTTGGATTTTGATGATTTAATTCGCATCCCCGTACAGCTTTTCTTACAAAACGAATCAGTTTTAGCTTATTGGCATCACAAATTCCGTCATGTTTTAGTAGACGAATACCAAGATACTAACCGCGTCCAATACGACTTGATTCGGTTATTGGTAACAAATGGGGAAGCACCGAAACAATTCAATAATTGGCAAAATCGCTCAGTTTTTGTCGTCGGAGATGTTGACCAAGCCATTTATTCCTTCCGGATGGCAGATTTCAAGATTCTGCTAGATTTTCAACAAGAGTTTGGCGACGGTTTGCCCGATGAAACTACCAGTACCACGATTAAATTAGAAGAAAATTATCGTTCCCAGGAAAACATTTTACAAGTTGCCAACCAACTGATTGAAAATAATACCCAGCGGATTGATAAAATTCTTCGTCCTACCCGCAGCAGCGGCGAACTAATTTATCTGCATCGAGTGGAAGATGAAGTTGAAGAAGCGGAATTTGTCGTTAATCAAATTATCAAATTAGTTCGTCACACCTCCCAAGGATTGCATTGGGGGAGTTTTGCCATTTTGTATCGGACTAATGCCCAATCGCGGGTACTAGAAGATTCCTTAGTTCGGGCAAATGTCCCTTATAAACTTTTAGGCGGGTTGAAATTCTATGATCGCAAAGAAGTTAGAGATATTCTAGCTTATTTGCGCTTAATAGTCAATTCTGCCGATACCATTAGTCTGTTGCGAGTGATTAATACTCCCCGACGTGGCATTGGCGACACCACAATGGATAAATTAGCGAGTGCAGCGCAAGAATTAAATATGCCTTTGTGGGAAATTCTCAACGATGCCGATTCCGTTAAAGCTTTGGCAGGGAGAACTTCTAAACCAATCCTTGAATTTGTCGAACGAGTTAACCAATGGCAAGAGCAAGCCGAAACCTTACCTGCTTCTGTCTTAGTTGCCAAAGTCATCGAAGAATCAGGATATATTGCCAGTTTAAAAACTCAAGGTACGGATGAAGCCACAGAAAGATTAGAAAACGTCCGGGAATTAGTCAACGCTGTACTGCAATTTGAAGAACAAAATGAAGGCGCAACCGCTAGCGATTTCTTGGCAAGTGCAGCGCTGGCGGCAGATGTGGATAATCTGGAAGAAGAACAAACTCGCGTGGCTTTAATGACTTTGCATTCTGCCAAGGGGTTAGAATTTCCGGTGGTATTTTTAGTCGGCATGGAACAAGGTTTATTACCCCATTTTCGCAGTTTACAAGATCCCGCTGCCTTGGAAGAAGAACGCCGTCTTTGTTATGTGGGAATTACTCGCGCTCAAGAGCAACTATTTCTCAGTTATGCCAAAGAACGTCGCCTGTGGGGAAATCGCGCTCCTGCCAGTCCTTCACTATTTTTAGCCGAATTACCGAAGGAATTTATTCATAATACTGGTAGCCGAGGCAGACCACCATTAATTGCCACCAAACAGTCCCAACAAGATTCTACCGGATCAAGTCAGCCATCAAAAAGTCAAACTTGGCAAGTAGGCGATCGCGTGATTCATAATACTTTTGGTAACGGGCAAGTTACCCACATTTTTGGCTCTGGCAATAAACAGTCAATTGCCGTCAAATTTCCTAACATTGGACAAAAAATCCTCGATCCCAAAGTTGCCCCCATGCAAAAGGTAGAATAATCAGGAAACTACTAAAATCTAGCCATGTTCGATAACACCTGTAAATTCCTAGTCGAAAACTTTTCAGACGATTTCACCAATTGGCTATTGGGCAAACGGGTGAAATTAACCGCATTAGAACCCACCGAACTGTCATCGCAACCAATTCGAGCCGATGCAGTGATATTACTGCAATCTGAGGAGATAATTTTACACCTAGAATTCCAAACCCGACCTGACCCAACTATGGGATTTCGGATGTTAGACTATGCGATCAGAATATATCGCAAGTTCCCGAATAAGCAACTGCGGCAAGTAGCCCAAAAAATTGAGCAGATAGAAGACCAAACTCAACAACGCAATCTAGCTTCATCGACAGCGATACTAGCTGGGTTAATATTAGAGCAGGAGATAATTGAACGAGTTTTAAGGAGCGATATGATGAGAGAGTCATCAATGTATCAAGCGATTTTAGCTGAAGGCGAAGCTAAAGGCAAGGCTGAAGGCAAGGCTGAAGGCAGAGCGGAAGGGGAAGCCAAAGCTAGAGCGGAAGCTGAAGCCAGAATGCGCCAAGTTGCTCAAAATATGTTGCGTTCTGGGATTTCCATAGAGATGACTGCCCAATTAACGGGGTTAACGGTGGCTGAAGTTGAAGCGCTACAGCAACAACCATCCTAAGCAATAGGTTTTTAAAAACTTCTCCATGCTTGATCTGACTAAAATCGCTCGCCAAATGCAAGGGATTAGCCAACACTTAGCTGTGGAAGCTGTGGCTAGTCGCCAACGTTTAGAACGCGCTCAACAAATCCTCCAACAAGCCGAAATTCAACAAACAGAATTAGTCCAGCAGCAACAAACTTGGCAAAATCGATTAGCCTTTACTGCGGCTGTACCAATGGAACCGCTAAATACCCGAATTTCGCCTGCCACTCCTCCCTATTATCACACAGTCATTGCTACCGATGGCTCGCAAATAGCCCCCAGCCATCACGAAATTGCCTATTGTTATCTGATTAATGTGGGGCGAGTGATGCTGCACTATGGACAAAGTTGGCATTCCTTATTAGATAGCTTGCCGGAAGTTTTTTATCAACCAGAAGATTTGTATATTTCTCGGCAATGGGGAATTCGGACGGAAGAATGGATGGGCTATCGGCGGACGGTTTCGGAAGCGACTGCTTTAGCTGAATTAGCTTGTAGTTGGTTGGATAGTTTGGAAAAGAAGGCTGAATCTAATCGGCAAAATTCTGCTAATGTGTTGGCAATGGTGGATGGTTCGCTGATTTATTGGTTTTTGGAACAACTACCCCAAGAAGCTCGCGATCGCATTCTTCCTCCTATCCTTGCCGCCTGGGAAGAATTGCGACTGGCTCAAGTACCTTTAATGGGTTATGTCAGTGCTTCTCGTAATACGGAAAGTCTGAATTTTTTACGTTTGCCTGCTTGTCCTTTTCCCGAACCTAATTGTTTTCATCATTGTGCGGTGGAAGAAACTACCATTCAGAATTCCAAGTCCAAAGCCAAAAATTCCAAATCAAAAACCGATCCTCCTTGCCAAATATTTGAACCTTTACGGGATACCAGTTTATGGGGTTCCTTACTAGAACCGGGACAGCGCAGCCCTTTATGGCGTAGTTCTGCTCCCATTTTAGAGGATTATGGGATTCATAAAATCTATTTTTGCTACGTTCATGTGGGGACAGAAATTGCCCGGATTGAAATTCCTGAATGGGTAGCGCAAAATCCCGCCCAATTTGATTTAGCTTTGAGTTTAATGTTAGCTCAAGTCCAAAAAGGTTATGGTTATCCGGTGGCATTAGCAGAAGCCCATAATCAAGCAGTGGTCAGAGGAGGCGATCGCGCTCGCTTTTTTGCCTTATTGGAGCAGCAAATGATCAAATCGGGTTTGAAAAATGTGGGGATTTCTTACAAGGAAACTCGCAAACGTGGTAGCATAGCTTAATGGCCTTTATTTGCCCCGTCTCGAAGCGATTTCAACGATTAGAAGAGCAATGATGGCAGGACTTACGCAGTTGCTCCGCATATAGCGTTATCTTGGCTATTTCAGAAATTCAAATTTACCCTTGGTGCCATCTTTATCCACTTTCAATTGAGCCACATAAAAATCTTTTTGAATCACATCACCCACTGGGGTAAAGGCAATTTCTCCGAGGGGAGTATCATATTTCCCGGTTAGTAATTGTTTATTCAATTCCACCCGCAACTGTTCTAAAGTCAACTTTTTGATGTCGCTCTTTTTGTTCAAAGCTTGCAAAGCTTCTACATATACTTGCACCGCTGCGAAAGCTTGGGCGCTAAATTGGGGTGGTTCTTTTTTATATTGTTCTAAATATATCTTGCGGAATGCCTGATTAATTGTGCCGGGATGTTCCGGGCTATAGGCTTGTGCGACTAAAACACCATCGCAGAGGGCTTTGCAAACAGCAAAAATATTGGAAGTATTGAAACCATTACCACCAATAATGATTCCTTTATATCCCAATTCTCGCAGTTGCCGCACCAAGTTACCGCCATCAGCCGCTAAACCAGAAATGATAATTAAATCTGGTTTGAGATTAATGGCGTTGGTTGATTGGGTTTGAAAGTCGGTATCGGTAGTTTGGAATTTTTGGACTGTGACTATTTCTAGTCCTTGCTCTTTCACCGTTTGCTGAAATATTTCGGTTTCTGAACGATTAAAAGCATCATTTTGGGCATAAAATACTGCCACTTTTTTAATTTTAGGTTCAATTTTTAAAGCAGCTTTGACAGAGTTGGGGGCAACAATTGATACTGGCGCGGAAACTCTTGCCACATAATCGCCAATTTCTGGGATGCCTTTGGCAGTATTTGATGCTCCAATCACAGGAACTTTAGCGCGTTCCGCAATGGGGTCGGCGCTAAAGGCTTGTTGGGAAAGAGTTGGTCCCACAATCCCCGCGACTTTATCTTTATTAATTAAAGTTTGAAAGGCGTTAATTGTCCCTTGTTCGTCGCCAGAGGTATCTTGGACAATTAATTTAATTTTAGTGCTATTCGCGCCACTTTGATCGTTAAAATACTTTTCAGCAATTTTCGCGCCAGCAATTCCTTCTTGTCCGAGGAGGGCAACGTTGCTAGTTTGAGCTAAAGCAATACCAATGGGAATGCCAGTGGCAGTATTACTGGGAGTAGTGGCAGAATTATTGGGAGTGGAACTGGTTTGGCAACTGGTAGCAAATAACAAGGAAGAGGCAGCTATTAAAGCAGAAATAGGAAGTGAAAATTTAGTCATTTGGGGAATAGGGAACAGGGAATAGTAGTAGTAGGGTAGGCTGTTGACTTTGTGCCTTTTTAGGAGCTTTTACTCGTTCCCAGGCAGAGCTACTACTAAAGCCCAACTACGAACTTTTTTCTACGCCTAATTAATCAGGACTTACACAGTTGCTCCGCATATTAGTGTTAACGGTGCGTTACGCTGCGCTAACACACCCTACTGATAGAGGCGTTACTTAAGCAATTTTAATTCCAGCCCATGACGATGCCCCAAAAGTATTTTTCTAGTATTTCTTCTTGAGCATCAATTCGCATTTTCCTTGCCCAAGTATAAATATCAAAGGCAAAGCGTCCGCTGTGGGGTTGTCCGGGAGTACCTTTTGTGACGGCAATATTACCTAAAATGGTAATCCAATGGCTCGGAAAAGGCAATAAGGGGGGCTTGTTTTGCAATAAGCCTTCGGCAGTAATTAGGGCAAAGGCAACTCCCCCAGCGGCGATCGCATTCTTGGCTTCTTGTAATGCTTCTGTTTCTCCATAGATATAGGTGTGATAATATTTAACGTTTTTGTAACCCAGGATTTCTGCTGCCCAACCTTTCATTTCCCAGGATTTGGTCATTCCGGCTAAGTTGCGGATGACATCTGGGGCATCTGGCTCGACAGAGAAAATCACGTTTTCATTATCTCGCCAAGTGGACAGGATCATCCAATCTGCCATCCCCATTCTTAACCTTCCTTGGCTTTGGCGCAACCGCTCCGAGGCTTCAATAAATTTGCTGTTGCCGTGGAAGCCACCAACTTGAAATAAACTTTGGCAAAGCTTGACGTATCGGAGGGGTTGTTTGCGGACTAATTCAAATAAAATTGAGGCGGGACCGCAAAAAGGTTGTTGGCCTTGGTTAACTTGGAAAGGATCGTTTACTCGTGCTTTAATATCAGCAATGAGTTGAGCTTTATCTAAATAAGGCCAAACACTGGGAGCAGGCGATCGCTCGAAACTAGCGATCGCTTGTAATGCTTGTTGTTGCGGGCTTAAATTAGTAGGTTGAGAAGTCATCTGATTTTTTATTTTGGCAGTTAATATCCCAGACAAAAAGGCTTTAATTACAGAATTTTTCAACGCACCGGACAAAAATTTCTACCCCTGTCGATAGTACGGTTTCATCAAAATTAAAGCGGGGGTGATGATGGGGATAAGCTAAGTTTTGCTCTGGATTAGCGGAACCCAAAAAGAAATAACAACCTGGTACTGCTTGGAGGAAAAATGACATATCTTCGCCGCCCATAGTTTGACATTCTGGGACAATTCCCAAGGGTGTTTCTAAAACTGATTCGGCAACGGAATGGACAAGTGCTACAATTTTTTCATCATTAATTACTGGCGGATAGCACTTTATATATTCTAATTCATACTTAGCCCCGTGACTTTGGCAAACTCCGCTAATAATTTGCTCTAACCGCTGCTGAATTCTTTCCCCAACTTCTAAGTTAAAGTAACGGACAGTGCCGCGAAATTTTGCCGTATCAGCGATGACGTTGTGAGCAGTTCCGGCATGGAGTTCGCCTACGGTTAAGACTGCTGATTCTAGAGGATTGATATTCCGCGCCACAATGGATTGTAAGGCATTAATAATCTGGGCGCTAACGACAATGGAATCAATCGTTTGTTGGGGAATTGCTCCATGTCCGCCTTTGCCAAAAATTGTACATTGAAATAATTCTGTAGCTGCCATTAATGCCCCTTTCCGAACGCCTACAGTTCCTAAAGGCAAATAATTCCATAAATGCAAGCCAATGATGGCATCCACATCGGGGTTTTGTAATACTCCCGCTGCAATCATCGGTTTGGCTCCACCGGGACCTTCTTCGGCTGGTTGGAAAATGATTTTAACTGTGCCGGCAAAGTCGGCGCGATGGCAGGAAAGATAATAGGCAGTGGCGAGGGCGATCGCCGTATGTCCATCATGTCCGCAAGCGTGCATGATCCCGTTATGCTGGGACTTATAAGCTACTTCGTTTTCTTCCTGAATGGGCAAAGCATCCATATCAGTACGAATGGCTAATACTTTGGCAGGCGCGTCTGTGGCAGCGAGGATTTTTTCGCCTTTAATTACTGCTACTACCCCAGTTTTAGCAATGCCTGTTTGATGTTCAATTCCCCATTCTGTTAACTTTTGCGATACAAATTCAGCGGTGAGATTTTCTCTAAAAGCTAGTTCGGGGCGTTGGTGAATGTGCCTGCGCCATGCGACTATTTGGGGTTGCAATGACTGAATAGCTGGACGGATAGTAGATGAATTAACTGGCTGGGGATTTAAAGTAGTAGAAATCATCTTTTTCAATTCCTAGTTATTTGCAAGTTTTATTTAAATTCTTCTTTGAGCCGAACTATAAGCCCGATCGTGAGCGCCAACGGCTAAGATTTTGACAATATTTTGATCTTCTAAAACTATAAAAACTAATCGCCAAGAATCACCCCCAACCCCAAAATTACAGCTACGACATTCTTTGAGTTTTCCATACTTTTTTGGAAATTGATAGGGTTTGGTACTCAGAAGCTCGATATATTCCCTAAACTTAGCCCCAGAGTCTGGATTCATTTTTACCAAACTCTGGGCTTCCTTATAGGCTTTCGGGTGAAAAAAAACTTCAAATTTCATGTTCTTGCGACCGATCCGACAGCCAATTTAAAAATTCTGTGGCTGGAATGAATTCAACCCCATCCTCTGACAATCTTTCTAGAGCGTTTTGTTCCACCAGTCCCCATTCAAGATCGAGTTGATTTTGATTTTTAATTCTTCTGGCAATAATAATGGTTGGTAAAACGATCAGCAGTCCAAAAATGGCATCGGTAAGTAATCCTCCAATAGTGGAAAAATCTACAAAATCGGCAATTTCCAGGACTTCTAACATCAAATGCCAATCCTATTTTTAGGTGATTTTGAGGGCGATCGCCTTCTCTATTCTAACGCCAGGGAAGACAGAAATTATCAAAGTGGGAGCAATTGCTCTAGATCTAAATCTGATGCGGCTTGGGCGAGTTTGTCAAGATCGGTAGGATCGGCAAAGTGGGGCAAACAGCCTAAAACCGGGATATTGGTGAGGGATTGAATTAAGCTGGCGGGAGTCCAATTGGCAATATCTGTCTCTGTTAAAGGCTGGGTGCAATTGAGAATAATCCCTTTTAATCGTACCTGCGCTTGTTGAGCCAGGGCAACATTCGCCACCGCTTGGGCGATCGCTCCTAGTTTAACCGGAACTACCAACACCGCACTCAATCCCCAATCTCTAGCTAAGTCCGCAACTATCAATTCCCAAGTTATGGGCGAACCCAATCCCCCCAAGGATTCCACCAAAACTAAATCCCGCTGCGATTGCAATTGATCAAATGTCTGCCAAGCTTTCCCCAAATCAATTATTGCCCCTTCTTGGGCAGCGGCAATGGGGGGAGCGAGGGGAGCTTGAAAGTAGAGCGGGTTAATTTCGGTGGGGGATTGCTGGAGGTGAAATAATTGGGCATAGAGTTCGCGATCGCCGATTCCTGCCTGAATCGGTTTCATAATTCCCCAACTCCGGGAAGGGTAGTATTTTTGCCAATAAGCTGCCAACGCCGTCGTCAGCACTGTTTTACCCGCATCAGTATCCGTAGCTGCGATTAGTAGTGCTGTCATATTACTTGGGATATCTATAGCGTGTGAATTGAACTGGTTCCCAGGCTCTGCCTGGGAACAGATATCGAGAGGCTCTGCCTCGCTTAATTATCATCCGAGGCAGAGCCTCTCAATAGGCATTCCCAGGCAGAGCCTGGGAACGAGTAAAGTTGCCAAAGCGATCGCATCCTCAAAAAACTACTCCTTCTCTATCGGAATAGGAGTGTTTGTGCTAAGATACCTTCACCTCATTGATGGTAACTATGATCGCCTCCACATTTTCCCCTGGGTCTACACAAATCAAATGGCGTACCTTTGAGCGCCGTTCCATGCTGCCCCTAGAATCAGAGTATCTCTGGCGGATTAAAACTGGCGCAGTTCGGACTTTAACTTCCAGCGAAGACGGGATCAATATAGGTTTAGGACTTTGGGGACCGGGAGATGTGGTGGGACGAGCGCTTTCCAAAGCCGATCCTTATCAAATAGAATGTTTAACTTCAGTACAAGTCAGTCTGGTGCCTTTAACCAGGTATCAGGAAGTAAATGAAGCGATTATCCAGCATATTCAACAATTTCAAGAATTTTTAGAGATCATGCACTGCCGCTCTGTTGATTCCTCCCTGATGCGTCTGCTGTTGTGGATGGCCAAAAGGTTTGGGCGGACTAGCGAAAAAGGTCAGACAATTGAATTACGCTTGACTCATCAAGAAATTGCTGAGTTTTTGGGCGCAACGAGAGTCACCATTACGCGACTGCTGAATGATTTTGAGAAACGGGGAATTATTCAGCGCCTGCCCCATCAATATATTGTTTTACACGACCAACATCCTTTCTGGCATTACGAAATTTAATCTATTGACATACTCACCGTCCTAAAGGAGCGGTAATTCTTGACAGTTCACCGAGATGTGCGGGCGAACCCGTCTTACCTTCTCTCCCTGTCCATTTAGAGTCGTGCCGATGCCCCATGCCGACTTTTCGTTTTCTTAAACACTAAAACCTTTTGCCTTTCAGGTTGGATTTTAGACCATTGCCTTAGAAAGCATTCTCTGCGCCTACTCTCACCGTAGCTGTTTCAACGTGTCTTGAGTCCAGAGGGAGAAGAGCATGATTCTCTAGCAACAGTCTACCAAAAAGCCGCGCTAGAAGCACGGGGCTTGTATCTAGGCTGTTGACTTTGTGCGTTTTTATGGTTTTTTATTCATGCAGTTTCTAGGTAGTCAGTTGCGGGATTTTCAAC